>CAKSZE010000036.1 GCA_934525325.1 uncultured Faecalibacterium sp. | reverse complement strand
CCAAAGAGCGGCGGAACGCTCGTTGGCACACGACTTTGCTTGCAAAGTCTAGTGTGTTACACCTTGGTTCCGGCTGATGCGGAAAAGGGGCTGCGAGAGGCTCCGGCAAGCACCTGTTCTGCGGCAGAAGGATGCGCGGATGGGCGTGGCAGTTGACGGTCTTTGCCCACCCAGCGCAGGCTTGAAGAGGAACCAATGGTGTACGTTTCCCTTCCTGCCGCAGCAGCGTTTTTCCCCATAAAGCGCAGGGCAAATGATTATCGCCTATGCTTGCCCCGGTTGCCTGCAAGTGTCCCCGGTTTCAGCATTGCCGTTTTATAAAGAATCTTCTTTATCAGCTTTCTTTCATCTTCTGTCAGCTTATCGTAGTTGATGCCGATTGCCTTCAATGCCGTTCGGATCTTCTTTTCATCCGCAGACCCTTCAAGTTTCTGGGCATCCTCCAGTTCCTTCATCAGATTATCGATCATTGAACCATCCGAAGTGGTCTTGTCCTTGCGGTGTTCCGTCTTGATGTTTTTCAGGATAGCCACCAACTCGTCATACAAGACCCGACCAAAGTACTCATCTTCATCGATCTGCCCCAGCTTCAAGGTGCTCATGTACAGATCGTTTTCATCTGCTGCATACTTCTTTTTCAGCATTTGCCGGGTCGCTTCCAGACCAGCATTGAGGTTCTGAATGTTTGCGCTGACATATCCATCCACATAGATCTCCAGATCGGTCATGAACCGCTGGAAATTCTCATGCACGATCAGTTCACACAGCAGCCGATGATTGAATTTTCCATTCCTTAATACGTCCACTGCGTTGTCGCTCAGATGCAAGTCCGAAAGGACTGCATCTGGGCGTTTTTTGTTTTCTGTCACGCCCAGCAGGTAGTCCGTGGTCACGCCATAGAACTCAGCCAGCGTTGTCACCGCATAAATGCTGAGGTCTGTCACATCGTCGCCCTCGTATTTCGACAGTGCCGATTTGGACAGACCCGTCTGCTCTGCCAAAGCTTCCAACTTCAGATCCCGTTCCACACGCAGGTCTTTGAGCCGTTCTCCCAGTGTCAGCTTGATGTTCATGGTCGCACCTCCGATGTTTTTTGCACAGTATACCACTTCCGGCGGTTCCTGTCCATAAGCGTGGAATTTTGCAGTTTCTGCACCTGTTTTCCTACATTATGGATATACGGCACAGCGGCCATGGCGGTGCTATCCTATAGACAGAAAGAAAACATATTAACTCCCCAGCAGCGAACATATTAAGGGCTTCCCGCGAAAGCCCTCTGAAATATCTTTCATAACAGGACCTTGAGAACAGAATGACCGTCCGAACTGCCCAGACCGCCAAGACCTCCCATCGGGGGAGCGAGCGCCCTGCATGGGGCCGACACAGAGTCCAAAAAGATTTCCTGTCGGGAGGCAGCAAGGGAGACCGGCTTCACCGAAGTTCTCATTTGGGGAACTCCGGTGCCTTTGAATGTGGCAGGGATCAAAATGGTCCGTGCCAAAACCTTTGACCAAAGGAGAAATTTTGAGTTTATATCAAAAGATCAAGTCCGCCATCACCGTTCGGCAGGTGGGAGAGATGTACGGCATGGAGCCCGACCGCCATGACATGGTGTGCTGTCCGTTCCATTCCGACAGCGACCCCAGCATGAAGCTGAACGACAACTATTATTACTGCTTTGGCTGTGGAGCCAACGGCGATGCCATCGACCTCACCGCCAAGCTGTTCGGCCTGAACCCCCGGCAAGCCGCCGAAAAGCTGATGCATGACTTCGCGTTTGCGAAGCAATGCAGTCCCCAGTGGGGACTGCAAGTGACAGAGCGGTCTTGCGTCAGCAAGATGGAGGGGCCTTGCCCCGACAAGCTCTGGCTTGACCCGGACAAGCCGCCCGCCAATGCCATCGCTCTGCCGCCGCCCAAGCGCGGCCTGACAGACGAGCAGTGGGCAGACATCGCCTACTGCCTGCGGGTACTGACCGATTATCTCGACCTGCTGCATGACTGGCGGGAGCGTTATAAGCCCACCAGCCCGGAAGAACCGCAGGACGAACGGTTTGTGGAAGCCCTCCACATGACCGAGACCATCGAGTACCTGACGGACTGCGTTGCATTTGGAACTCCCCAGCAGAAGGCCGATGCCGCTGCACGGCTGCTGTCCGGGTCGTACCTGCTGATGCTGGAGGAGCGCACCGACCGCCTTGCTCTGGCAAAGTGCGCCTGATAATTTATTCACCTGAAGTGGCAGGTCTCACCGTGAGACCCACCACTTCACTTTCCCAAAGGAGAATTGCCCTATGAAGAAAAACATTGCCCGCAACCCCTTATGGCCGGACTGGTACAACGGCAAGAAGATCGATGAAGTCCAGTTTGGCCGCGCCTTTCTGGAACAGTGGCCGCTGAAATGCGTCAACGGAACGCTGTACACGCTGGACGGCCCGGTGGAGGACGAGAGCGAGATCAAGCAGCGCATCTTGGAGAACATCGAGGAATATGTCACCTCCGGCCTGTCCAAAAAGGTCACCAACATTCTGGAGACCATCAAGCTGCTGGCCTTTTCCGACCCGTTTCCCATCGAACAGGACTGCATCCACCTCCAGAACGGCGTGTACCATCTGCCGGACGGCACTTTTCAGGAGAGCCGCCTGTTCTGCCAGAACCGCCTGCCTGTGAAGTACGACCCGAAAGCTGCCAGCCCTGACCGCTGGCTGACCTTTCTGCACGAACTGCTGGACGATGCCGACATCCCCACCTTACAGGAGTATCTGGGCTACTGCCTTATCCCCAGCACCAAGGGGCAGAAAATGATGCTCATCGTTGGCAAGGGCGGCGAGGGCAAGTCTCGCATCGGACTGGTGCTAAAACGGCTCATGGGAGATGCCGCCAGCAACGGCAGCGTCCAGAAGATAGAGAACAACCGCTTTGCCCGTGCCGATCTGGAACGCCGCCTGCTCATGATCGACGACGACATGGACATGAACGCCCTGCCCAAGACCAACTATATCAAGACCATCGTGACTGCCGAAGCCAAGCTGGACTTGGAGCGCAAGGGTGTCCAGAGCTACCAGCGGGATATTTACGCCCGGTTCCTCTGTTTCGGCAACGGTGCGTTGACTTCACTCTACGACCATTCGGACGGCTTCTTTCGCCGCC
The DNA here is from genome assembly GCA_934525325.1 of uncultured Faecalibacterium sp. Classification (GTDB taxonomy): domain Bacteria; phylum Bacillota; class Clostridia; order Oscillospirales; family Ruminococcaceae; genus Faecalibacterium. The sequence goes on along the minus strand of CAKSZE010000036.1, from coordinate 14,070 downwards.
AGCTTATCCTGACCACCAAGGACAAGCCTGCCGACCGCACGGACGACCCCTTCCTTGTGGAGAAGATGTGCGCCGAGTTAGAAGGCATCCTGCTCTGGTGTCTGGAAGGGCTGCACCGGCTGGTGCAGAACGATTTCCGCTTCACGGTCAGCGAACGAGCCGCCGCCAACGTGGACACCATCAAGCGCAGCAGCAACAATGTCATCGACTTCATGGAATCCGAGGGCTATTTCCGCTTCAAGGCGGACTACTCCATCAGTTCCAAAGAGTTCTACGACATTTATAAGCAGTGGTGTGAGGACAACGCCTGTCACAGCGTATCGGCCATCCGTTTCAGCGCAGAACTGCGCCAGAACGACCGCCGCTATAACCTTGAAGCCACCAACAATATCTACCTGCCCGGTGGCCGCAGGGTGCGTGGTTTTGTAGGCATCGAGCCGCTTGTCCACCCCTGCCCGTAAAAAGTGCATTTTTTCACGGAAGAAGTTCGTACAACCTGTACGGTCTGTACTCGTACGAACCCGTACGGCAAATTGAAGTAAATTAAAACGTGTTATCGTTTATATTTCATGTTTCCGTACACCGTACGAACCGTACAGGTTATTTGAAGTCCGTACAGATTTTTTGTACACCCCAAGAAGGAGCGTGATCTATGAAAGCCCAATACGGCATTTTAAGGTTCAAAAAATACAAGGGGCCTGCCATCAGCCCCATCGAAGCCCACAACGAGCGCACCAAGGAGCAGTACGCCAGCAACCCGGATATCAACACGAACCGGAGCCGCTACAACCTCCATCTGGTGCAGCCGCAGGGCAGGTACCGGGAAGAAGCCGACCGCATGATAGCCGCCGCCCACTGCCGTGTCCGCAAGGACAGCGTGCGAGTGGTGGAGGCACTCGTCACCGCCAGCCCGGAGTTTTTCAAAGGCAAGACGCACAGCGAAATCAAGGCGTACTTTGCGTACGCCCTGAAATTTTTAGAGGGCAGACAGCGCCCGGATACCTTTCTCTCTGCCGTTGTCCACATGGACGAGAAAACGCCCCACCTGCACCTCTGCTTTGTGCCCCTGACCCCTGACGGACGGCTGAGCGCCAAGGAGATCATCGGCAACCGCAAAAACCTTGTGAAGTGGCAGGACGAGTTCTGGCAGCACATGGTCAAGCAGTACCCGGAACTGGAACGGGGCGAAAGCGCCAGCCAGACCGGGCGGGAGCACATCCCGCCCCGCATCTTCAAGGAGATGACCCAGCTGATCAAGCAGAAGGAGCAACTGGATGCCCTTCTGGTGGGCATCACTCCCTTCAACGGCAAGAGCCGTGCGGCAGAGATCAGCAAGGTACTGGACAGCTATATCCCCAACGTAGCACGGATGAAGGACCAGCTGCGAAAGTACAACGTAGCCTTCACCAAGACCGCCGCCGAAAATGAAAAGTTAAAAGAGAAGAACAGGACGCTCTCTGCCTCGCTGGACAAAGCGAAGGAAGGGAGCGTCTTGAAGCGTCTGGAGGATACCAAGCTGCGGCAGGACTATGAAGCCGCCCTGAAAACGCTGGACAGCATCCCGCCGGAGGTCATTCGATTCTATGAGAACCGCACGCAGGAGCCTGCGATGCGCCACGATAAGTAAGGAGCAATGCCTATGTGTAATAAAATGTACGAGAATGTGAAATCTTTGGATTATACGAAAAAGTTCTTGCAGTCGGACTCTGATCCGGCTACAATGGAGGTGGTCACTCGAACCAATGCCGTCAAGTCTCCGACCAACAGCCCTGAGACCACAAAGCTGGTGTACACGGTGAAGGAGGTCGCACAGATGCTGGCCATCAGCCAGCGTGCCGCCTACAACCTGTGCAACAGCACCACCGAATTCCGTGTCCTGCGGGCAGGCGGAAGCATCCGCATCCCGAAAGACAGCTTCGATGCGTGGCTCTACCGGGCAGCTTGATAAGGAGGCAAATCTATGGCATATATCACGAAACGCGGCAGCTCTTACAGTGTCCGCTACACCTATCAGGACGAGCACGGCAAGAGCTGCGACAAATGGGAGAGCTTTCCCACCAAAGAGGAGGCGGTGAAACGCCAGAAGCAGATCGAGCATGAGCTGGCGACCGGCAACTTCCTGATCCCGTCCACGGTGACGGTGGCAGAGTTCCTGATGGACTGGCTGCCCAAGCAGTGCAGCAAGCACAAGTGGGCACCCAAGACCTACCAGTCCAATCTGGCCCTTATCCAGAACCTCATCATCCCTTATATCGGGGAAATGCAGATGCAGAAACTGCGGCCTTACCACATCGAAGCCCTGTACGACACCCTGAGCAAGACCCCCTGCGGACAGTATGTGGGCGGCAAGCGGCGAGACCTCTCGCCCAAGCAGCAGAAGCGCACCCTTTCCGGCACCACCCTCCATGAGGTCCACCAGCTGCTGCACAATTCCTTTCTGCTGGCGGTGGAGTGGGGCATCCTCATCAAAAGCCCTGTCCCGGTGGAAGCGCCCAAAAAGACCACCCAAGAGCGCAGCATCTGGGAGGTGGAGGAGATGCGGGCAGCGCTGGACAGCATGGAGGACCCCATCCTCCATCTGGCGGTGCACCTGACGCTGGTGGGTGCGCTGCGGGAAGGGGAGGTGGCAGGTCTGACCCCGGAGGACATCGACTTTGATGCCGCCAACGGCATGGGCACCTTCACCGTCAACCGTTCCATGCAGCGGGTGCAGAAGGACACGCTGGCGCAGGTGGACAAGGGCTGCATCCTCCGCATCTTCCCGGACAAGCTGGAGGGCAGCAAGACCTCCCTCATCCTGAAGGACACCAAGACGGAAGCCTCCTGCCGCACCATCTTTATGACCGCCGCCCTGCGGGAGGAACTGAAGCAGTGGCTGGAACGCTTGAAAAGGGAAGAAGCCCTCGACCCGGAGCGGTACCGCAACAGCGGGATGCTGCTGCGGCTCCCCAACGGTCTGGCGGTGGAGCCGGTGCTCATCCGCAAGAAGTTCCTGAAATGGCAGGACGCACACCCGGAGTTTCCCCGCATCGTCTTTCACGGTCTGCGGCATTCCAGTGCCACCTACCAGTTGATGATCTCCGGCGGTGACATCAAGGCGGTGCAGGGGACCACCGGTCACGCCAGTGCGGATATGCTGGTGAACACCTACGCCCATATCCAGCAGTCCTCCCGTGTGGAGCTGGGCAAGAAGTTTGAAAGCGGCTTCTATGCCAAGCCCGACACCCCCAGCCCGCAGGCTGTACCCGCCGCAGGCGAACCCACCATCTCCATGACGGCTCTGCTGGAATTGCTCAAGGATGCCGACCCGGAAATGAAGGCAAAGCTCCGCCTGGCACTGCTCACCTGATGCAAAAAAGGGCACTGATTGCAATGCAATACAGCGCCCTACATCATCGGACATGGATAACACCGACCGTGCAAAAACCGTGCAGAAACCGTGCACCCATGGCTTACAAAACAAAAAAGCCATGAAATCTTTCGATTTCACGGCATTTTCTGGTGCGATGGAAGGGACTCGAACCCCCGGCCTACTGATTCGTAGTCAGTCACTCTATCCAGCTGAGCTACCAACGCATACGTTCCGTTCGGAACATGATGTATTTTATCACGAAGGGCGGGGTTTGTCAACAGCTTTTTTAAAATATTTTTATATTTTTCGAAAAAGAACGTCTTTTCTTTGATTTTACTGCGTTTTTTCTGTAAACCTTCTTCCGTCCCGGCGCAAAAAGCGGCTTTTACAGCCGGTTCGCAGCCGCCGGGCGGAGGATACGGCAGGTGCAGATGCACAAAACTATTGGTTTTTCCTGTGCAGTCTGTCTATAAGAGAGGGGCAGAACCTCCTGCACGCCTTGCGCCTATATGCGGGTGGGCATCCGGTTTCTCATAAAATCCGGGGCAACGCTCCGGCTCAGTCCTCCTGCGCCAGCTGACGGGCAATTTTTACGCCGGTGGGGGTGGCGGCAAGGCCGCCCTGACCGGTCTCACGCAGGTCGGGGGAGAGCAGACTTCCCACGCGCCCCATGGCGTCGATGACCTCGTCGCAGGGGATGGCGTAGTCCACCCCAGCCAGCGCCATATTGGCGCAGGAGACCGCGTTCACCGCGCCCACCACGTTGCGCTTGATGCAGGGCACTTCCACCAGACCCGCCACAGGGTCGCAGACCAGCCCCAGCAGGTTGCCCAGTGCCATGGCGGCGGCGGCGGCGCACTGCTCCGGGGTGCCGCCCTTCAGGTTACACAGGGCGGCGGCGGCCATGGCGCTGGCAGCGCCTACCTCGGCCTGACAGCCGCCCTCTGCGCCCGCCAGCGTGGCGCGGGCGGCGATGACCTGCCCGAAGCCTGCCGCCACATACAGCGCATCGCAGACGGCGTCCTCGTCTGCCTGTCCGGCGCGGGCCAGCGGCAGCAGCACCGCCGGCAGCACCCCGCAGCTGCCCGCCGTGGGCGCGGCTACGATGCGCTTCATGCAGGCGTTGCACTCGGCGGTCTTTAGGGCTTCTGCCGTGACGGCTGCCAGATAATCATCGCCCAGCAAGCGCCCCTGCTGCCACGCCTGCTCCACCTTGGCGGCATCGCCGCCGGAAAGGCCGCTGCGGCTGCGCTGTGCGGGGTCGTATTCCTGACTGGTGGCCTGCATTACCTGCCACAAATGCCGCATGGCGGCGCGGCTGTGCGCCTCGGTCAGGCGGCTCTCTTCCAGATCGCTGCGCAGCACCGCTTCTGCCAGCGAAATTTTCTGGCTGCGGGCGGCAGCCAGCATCTCTTCACAGGACAAAAATGCCATGGCTCATTCCTCCGTTTCTTCCGGCTCGTCCACGTTCAGGCAGGTCACCTTCAGCAAGCCCGGCATTACCGCCAGCTGCCGCTCCAGCGCGTGGGGGATGTGGGAGTCGCACTCCAGCACCATCACCGCATAGCCGCCCGCGGCGGCGCGGAACACCTGCATGGACGCGATATTGATGCGCCGAAGCGCCAGCGCCATAGTCACCTCGGCAATGCAGCCGGGGGTGTCCTCGTTGTGGATGATGAGGGTGTTGCTGTCCCCGCCGAAATCTGCCGGGACGCCGTCAATTTCCGTGACGCGGATGCGTCCACCGCCCACCGATGCCGCCTTGAGCGAGAGCTGCCGCCCGGTGCGGCTGGTCAGGGTGAGCACGGCGGTGTTGGGGTGGGCAGAGCGCAGTTCTACCGGGTGGATGCTGAACTGCATTCCCTGCTGCGCAGCCAGCGCAAAGCTGTCCGGCAGGCGGGGGTCGTCCGGGCGCAGACCCAGCAGCCCCGCCACCAAGGCGCGGTCAGTGCCGTGGCCCTTGCCGGTGGTGGCAAAGCTGCCGTACAGGCCGATGTCTGCCTGCGCCGGAACCTCGCCCAGAAGCTTTTGTGCGGTATAGCCGATCTTTGCCGCACCGGCGGTGTGGCTGGAAGAGGGTCCGATCATCACCGGGCCCAGAACATCAAATAATCGCATAGGGGACAGCCTTCCTTTCCTGAGGGGTTTCCCACTTTTGCGCGGCAGCTACTGCCGCAAAACGCGCTTTTTTCCTGCTTGAATGGACAAAAATTGCCAAAACGGCACATTTTTATCAAGTTTATTATACCGCTTTTGCTGCACTTGTGCTATAATAACTTTACTAATGTTTGAAAATGTCCCCAAAATGGCGTTCCGGCTGCTGCCTTTGCAGTGCCGCCCCGCCGCCAAGGGAACAACACGGAGGGTAGATCCTATGAAACTGGTAAGCGTGGAAACTCCTGAAAAGAGTGTCTGCAAAATGACCTTCAGCGCTACGGCTGAGGAACTGGAGGCCGCCTCCAACGCGGTCTATGAGCGCACCCGCGCCACTTATACCATCAAGGGCTTCCAGAAGGGCGAGGCCGACCGCGCACAGATCGAGGCTGACCGCGGCGAGCACACCTTCTGGTACGATGCCATCAACGACCTGATGGATCAGGATGTGCCTGCTTTGTACGAGGCTGCTTTGAAAGAACACGGCTTTGCGCCGGTAGATGATCCCAGCTACGATCTGGTAAGCGTGAAGAAGGACGAGGGCTTTGTGGCTACCGCCACCGTGGCGCTGCAGCCCGAGCTGACGCTGACCAAGACCACCGGCTTTACCTCCCAGTGCGTCACCCCGGAGGTGACCGACAAGGAGATCGACACGGTGCTGGAGCGCCGCCGCAATTACGCCGCAGAACTGGTGCCCCACAAGGGCCCCGCTGTAAAGGGCAACGTGGTGCACATGGACTTTGAGGGTCTTCTGGACGGCGTGGCCTTTGCGGGCGGCACGGCAAAGGACCAGTCGGTGCAGCTGGGCAGCGGCCGCATGATCCCCGGTTTCGAGGACGGCATTCTGGGTCACAAGGCAGGGGACGAGTTCGAGATCAACGTCACCTTCCCCCAGAACTACCCCAACAAGGAGCTGGCAGGCAAGCCTGTCGTGTTCAAGATCAAACTGCATGACGTGTGCGTGCGTCAGCTGCCTGCCCTGAACAGCGATTTTGCCAAGAAGATGGGCAAGGAGACCATGGAGGAGTACCGCGCCTTCGTGAAGCAGCAGCTGTTCAACGGCCGCCACGGCGGTGCGCTGAACCACGCCAAGGACATGATCCTTGGTCAGCTGGCGGATGCCGCCGAGGGCGAGATCCCCAGCATTCTGGTGGAAAATGCCTACCAGCAGCAGATGCAGGTCATCCAGCAGCAGCTGCAGATGCAGCGCATGAGCCTGAACACCTACCTGAGCCAGATCCATGAGACCCGCGAGAGCTTTACTGCCAAGGTGCGTACCGCCGCAGAGAAGAACACCCGCGCCCGCATGGCACTGCTGCAGATCGCACAGCAGGAGAACCTGCTGCCCACCGACGAGGAGATCGACAAGCAGCTGGCTGAACGCGCCGAAAAGACCAAAAAGACGGTCGAGGAGATCAAGGCCAACACCGACGTTGCCGCCCTGCGCCGCAACGAGGGCATCCGCAAGGCTGCCGATTGGGTCATCGACCACTCCACCATTGAGGAAAAGGTAGAGAGCAAGTAAGCTTAAGATACAAAAACAGCCAAGCCTGCGGGCTTGGCTGTTTTTTGTTATAGATCATGAGAATTGCAGCAGGATCTCGTCCAGATTTTTCCCGATGACCTCCATGGTGCGGAAAAACGCCTCCCGGGTGGCGGCATCGGTGTTTTGCAGCAGACGGGCAAAAAAGCGCTCCTGCACCTCGCGCCCCCGTGCGATGACCGGCTGCGCCTTTTCGGTGCACAGCAGCTGGGTCTTGCGGCGGTCGCCCGCCACAGCGCGGCGCTCCAGATACCCCTCCTGCACCAGACGATCCACGTTTACCGACACAAGGTTCGCCTTAATTTTGCGGATCTCCACGATATCCCGGGCAGTGGTGCAGTCCGGGTTATTGGCTAAAAACATCAGGATATCAAAGGCGGTCTGGGGCAGCTTGAGCTCCTGACACAGCGGCTTGCACATGGCATTGTAGGCCTGCGCAGTCTTGAAGCTGATCTCTATGGTAGGGTTCATGGGGCGCTCCTTTTGTTCTTATATGGATAGTTCATTTTTGAAGTATTATAGTGCAGATAAGGGAAGTTGTCAAGTGAAAAAGAGAACCAGCACGTCCTGCGGACGCGCCGGTTCTCTTTTTCACTATAATGATTGCGTTTAGAACACCGCCACGGCGACCAGACGCACCAGCAGGGCGCACAGCCATGCCACGGCGCACTGGTTGACCACCATGATGGTTGCCCACTTGCCGCCAAGTTCCCGCTTGACCGACGCCACCGCCGCGATGCAGGGGGTGTACAGCAGGCAGAATACCAGCAGCGGCGCGGCCTGCGCCGGGGTGAGAGCTGCCGTCAGGGCAGCGGTGGAGCCGAAAAGGATGAGCAGCGAGGACACCACGCTCTCCTTAGCCATAAAACCGGTGATGAGGGCGGTGGAGATGCGCCAGTCCGCAAAGCCCAGCGGGGCAAACAGCGGGGCGATATCGCCCGCGATGCGCGCCAGAATGCTGGCCTGCGGGTCGGCGGTCAGCGACAGGCGCAGGTCAAAGTTCTGCAAAAACCAGATGACGATGGTGGCGGCAAAGATGACCGTGAAGGCCTTCTGCAAAAAGTCCCGCGCCTTTTCCCACAGCAGCTGCGCCACGTTTTTCAGGCCGGGCAGGCGGTAGTTGGGCAGCTCCATGACAAAGGGCACGGCTTCGCCCTTGAACACGGTGCTCTTGAGCAGCAGTGCCGCCAGCACGCCCACCGCGATGCCGGTAAAGTACAGCAGCACCATCACAAGGCCCGCATACTGCGGGAAGAAGGCCGCCGCAAACAGGCTGTAGATGGGCAGCTTTGCCGAGCAGCTCATGAACGGGGTGAGCAGGATGGTCATTTTGCGGTCGCGCTCCGAGGGCAGGGTGCGGCTTGCCATGACGCCGGGCACCGTGCAGCCAAAGCCGATGAGCATGGGCACGATGCTGCGGCCGGAAAGGCCGATGCGGCGCAGCAGCTTATCCATCACAAAGGCCACACGGGCCATGTAACCAGTATCCTCCAGCATGGAGAGGAAGAAGAACAGCACCACGATGATGGGCAGAAAGCTCAGCACGCTGCCCACGCCGGTAAAGATGCCGTCGATGAGCAGGGAGTGCACCGCCGCGTTGACGTTCCAGTTGGTAAGCGCCGTGTCCACGATGCCGGTCAGGGCGTCGATGCCCATTTCCATCAGGTTCTGGAAGAACAGGCCGATGACATTGAAGGTGAGGAAGAACACCAGACCCATGATGGCGATAAAGGCCGGGATGGCGGTGTACTTGCCGGTGAGGAATTTGTCGATGCGGTTGGAGCGCAGCTGCTCTTTGCTTTCGTGGGGCTTGACCACCGTCTTGGCCACCAGCTCCTGAATGAAGGAGAACCGCATATCCGCAATGGCGGCGGCGCGGTCCAGCCCGCGCTCCTGCTCCATCTGCACGATGATATGCTCGATCATCTCTTTTTCGTTCTGATCCAGCTTCAGGGCTTCCTCAATGCGCTGGTCGCCCTCCACCAGCTTGGTGGCGGCAAACCGCACCGGGATGCCCGCCGCTTTGGCGTGGTCCTCAATCAGGTGGATGATGCCGTGGATGCAGCGGTGCACCGCGCCGCCGTGGTCGTCCTCACTGCAGAAATCCATGCGGCCGGGCCGCTCCTGATACTTTGCCACATGAAGGGCGTGGTCTACCAGCTCGTCCACACCCTCATTCTTGGCGGCAGAGATGGGAATGACCGGGATGCCCAGCATGGCCTCCATCTTGTTGATGCGCACCGTGCCGCCGTTGCCGCGCACCTCGTCCATCATGTTCAGTGCCAGCACCATGGGGGTGTCCAGCTCCATGAGCTGCATGGTCAGGTACAGGTTGCGCTCGATGTTGGTAGCATCCACGATGTTGATGATGCCGGTGGGCTTTTCACCGATGATGAACTGCCGGGTGACGATCTCCTCGCTGGAATAGGGGGACATGGAGTAGATGCCCGGCAGGTCGGTGACCTCGGTCTCCGGGTGTCCCTTGATGGCACCGCTCTTGCGGTCCACCGTCACGCCCGGAAAGTTGCCCACGTGCTGGTTGGAGCCGGTAAGCTGGTTGAACAGGGTAGTCTTGCCGCAGTTCTGGTTGCCCGCCAGCGCAAAGGTCAGGGTCTTATCCTCCGGCAGGGGATGTTCCCCCTCCTTGGTGTGGTACTTGCCGCCCTCGCCAAGACCCGGGTGCTCCACCATTTTTCCGTCCACCGGGGCGTGCACCGCCGGGGTCTTTTCGGTGGGGGTCACGGTGATCTGTGCCGCGTCATCCAGACGCAGGGTCAATTCATAGCCGTGGATGCGCAGCTCCATGGGGTCGCCCATGGGTGCCAGCTTTACCAGCGTGACCTCTGCCCCGGGGATCAGACCCATATCCAGAAAATGCTGCCGCAGTGCGCCCGCACCGCCCACAGCATCCACAATGGCGCTTTTGCCGATCTGTAACTCTTTTAACGTCATATCCGTCTGCCCTCTTTATATGTACCATTCTTATGTGTTAGTCCGTGTTAACAAATGTAGTATAGACTAACTACTAGCGGATGTCAATAGAAAATGTGGGGGAGTTTACCCCTTCCGTCTGCTCACTGCGTTCGCAGCCACCTTCCCCAAGGGGACGGCTTTAGCAGTGGCGGGAAACTTTGCGGCAGCGCCGAAAGGCGTCCCCTTGGGGGAGCTGGCGAGCGCAGCGAGACTGAGGGGGTAAAAAAGCACCGCATACTCTCGGGCGAGAATATGCGGTGCTCCGGTTCAAATCATTATTACTTTACAGTGTGGTAGCCATCGGGGTTGTTCTTCTGCCAGTTCCAGCTGTCGGCGCACATCTCCTCGATGCCGTACTCAGCCACCCAGCCCAGCTCGTTCTTGGCCTTGGTGGGGTCGGCGTAGCACTCGGCGATATCGCCGGGGCGGCGATCCTCGATGACGTAGGGGATCTCCTTGCCGCAGGCCTTGGAGAAGGCGTGGATGACGTCCAGCACGCTGTAGCCCTTGCCGGTGCCCAGATTGCAGATGAAGAGGCCGCAGCCGGTCTCCAGCTTGCGGATGGCGCACACATGGCCGCGAGCCAGATCCACAACGTGGATGTAGTCACGCACACCGGTGCCGTCCGGGGTGGGGTAGTCGTTGCCAAAGACGTGCACCTTTTCCAGCTTGCCCACAGCCACCTTGGCGATGTAGGGCATCAGGTTGTTGGGAATGCCGTTGGGGTCCTCGCCGATCAGGCCGCTCTTGTGGGCACCAATGGGGTTAAAGTAGCGCAGCAGCGCCACATTCAGGCTGGGGTCCGCCTTGCAGACGTCCTGCAGAATGCGCTCGGTGAAAGCCTTGGTGGTGCCGTAGGGGTTGGTGGTAGCGCCCACGGGGAAGTCCTCGGTGATGGGCACACTGGCGGGGTCGCCGTAGACGGTAGCGGAGGAGCTGAACACGAAGTTGTGGCAGTCATGGTGGCGCATCACGTCCAGAATGACCAGCGTGCAGTTGAGGTTATTATAGTAGTACTCGATGGGCTTGGACACGCTCTCGCCCACAGCCTTGTAGGCTGCAAACTGGATGACGGCGGTAATGTCCGGGCACTCGGAGAAGATCTTCTCCACATCCTCGCGGCGGGTCATGTCTGCATTGTAGAAGCGGAAGTCCTTGCCGGTGATCTGCTTGACCCGATCCAGAACCACGGGAGAAGCGTTATAATAGTTATCTGCCACTACGATATCGTAGCCAGCGTTCAACAGTTCGATGCAGGTGTGGCTGCCGATGTAGCCGGCACCGCCGGAAACCAAAATTGCCATAGCCGAGTACCTCTCTCACATATCATTTATTGCTTTTTCTCTTTGCGCCGGGCGCTGCCCGGTCTGCTTAAAGCATACCGCTTTTTGCCGCCGACTGCAAGGGGCGCTTTCTTTATTCAGATATATTTTTGTTGCATCTTCGCGCATTACACTTTTGATTGACAGAGATTTTTCGCATTATTCACATGGAGAGAATGCGCTGTTTGTGCAAAACATAGAAATAGCGCAGCTGCGCAATGAGGTTTGCCGCTGTGCGGCAAATGATGTGCTGTGCAATGATGTTCCGGCTGCGCCGGAAATGATGCAGCCGCCGCAGGCGGCCATTGTGCCGTAAGGCACACATCATTTGTCCGCAGGACAACATCATTTCCCGCAGGGAACATCCTGCCACGCAAAAAACGTCTGCCGAAGCAGACGTTTTTGCATGGTGTATCATTTTTAAAGCTTTCCGCACTGCTTGCCGGTGAAGAACCGCAGGGTGGTGGTGGCGCGGAACACCTTGCCCGCCCGCAGCACCGTGGAGGGGAACTCCGGGTGAGAGGGGCTGCAGGGGAAGTGTTGGGTCTCCAAGGCAAAGCCGCCGTACTTGCGCAGGGGCTGGCCGCCCTTGCCCGGGGCGGGGCAGTCCTGCAAAAAGTTGCCGGTGTACAGCTGGATGCCCGGCTGGGTGGTGTACAGCTTCATGCTGATGCCGGTCTTATCGCTGGTAGCCCATGCGCAGATGCTCTGGCTGGAGCCGCGTGCGCGGTCGATGACATAGCAGTGGTCGTAACCGCCGCCTACCATGGTGGTCTGGGAGAAGCCGGTGTCGATCTCCTTGCCGATAAGCTTGCCGGCGGTAAAATCCATGGGGGTGTTCGCCACGGGCAGGATATTGCCGGTGGGGCAGGTGGTGTTGTTGCCTTCCAGATAGCGGGACGCATAGATGCGCAGCTTCTGGTTCAGCACATCGCCGCTGCCGTCCAGATTGAAATAGCTGTGGTTGGTCAGGTTTACAAGGGTGTCGGCGTCCGAGGACACACGGTAGTCCATGCGGAAGGTGTTGTCGTCGGTGAGGGTATAGCGCACCGCGATCTTCAGCGTACCGGGAAAGCCGTCCTCACCGTCGGGGCTTACCGCTTCCATCAGCAGGGTATCGCCGAAGTACTTCACCTCATAGATTTTCCGGGAAAAGCAGCCGTGCAGATGGTGCTCGCCGCAGTTTTTTTCCAGCTGATAGGTCTTGCCGCCCAAGGTAAAGACGGCGTTTTCGATGCGGTTGGCGTAGCGTCCCACAAAAGCACCGCAGCAGGTGCTGCCGGACGAGGTGAAGTCGTTTTCGTAATCTGCCATGGTGTCGTGACCCAGCACCACATCCACCGGGCCGTTTTTGGCCGGGACGATAATATTCTTGATCACGCAGCCGTAATCCAGCACACTGACGGACATTCCGCCGGGGTTCGAGAGGATGTACTCGGTAACATTAGCGCCCTCTTTGGTCACACCGAAGGGCTTGGAACGGATCTGTGCCATTGGGCCTCGCCTCCTAAAGCTTTTTTCGGAAATGCAAAAGGGGGCAGACTGCCCCCTTTGCATCTTGTCTGTATTTATGATTATATCACAGTTTTACGGTTTTGTGTTGGATTCCTTTTAGAATTACCATCCAATTTTTGCGGCGATTTTTTGGTAGAATCATCGAAAGTGCATACAATAGCGCTCCCGCCAGCGCGTTTGCGGAGAAAAAACGATTTTGAATATCCTCCGCTGACGCTCTGGATATTTTCAGCGGAAGAATTATTTTTAATTTTGCGTTTGTCGCGCTCTGCGGAGCGCTCCAAACGCTATTTTCACGGGTGGGGTTTGGAGAACGAACTCCCTCAGTCAAAACCTGACGGTTTTGCCAGCTCCCTCGGAGAGGGAGCCTTTGGCATGGCGGTACAGTTTCCGGCTAAAGCGGAAAGCGCTTGCCCGGAGTACCCCTTCCGTCTGCTCACTGCGTTCGCAGCCACCTTCCCCAAGGGGACGGCTTTAGCACTGCCGGAAGCTTTCTCATCACTCTTGATACTTTAATACTAAGGGTAACGGCGTGCGCCCTCTCAGTCAAGCCCTGTCGGGCTTGACAGCTCTCCCAAAGGGAGAGCCAAGAGCACTGCCGGAAACTTCCTCATTACGCCTAATACTTTAGCAACGAACTTAACGGCTTGGCTCTCCCTTTGGGAGAGCTGGCGCGGGAGCGCCTGAGAGGGCTTGGCGTCCCCTTGGGGGAGCTGGCGCGCAGCGCCTGAGGGGGTCGGCTTAGCTGCCCACAATACCAAAAAGCGCCCCGCACTTCCGGTGGAAATGCGGGGCGCTTGGGTCATGCAGGCTTATCTGCCTTATGCTTCCGGCTGAGGCTGTGCCGCAGAGGACTGGGCGGCAATGAACTCGGCGGCATCGTCCGGGATGTCGTCCAAGTCCTCGTCGCTGCCGACATCCACGTTGAGCGGCGGCTTCTTGAACAGGATATCGTACAAAATCGGCACGATATACAGGGTCATCAGGGTGGCGTAGCTCAGGCCGCAGATGATGACAATGGCCATGCCGCTCATCAGCTGGCTTGCCATATCGTTGCTGAATACCATTTGCAGCATGGCCAGCACGGTGGTCAGGGTGGTCATCAGGATGGGGCGCATACGGGTCTTGCCGGTAGCCACCAGCGCGGCGCGGCGCTCCATGCCGCCCATGCGCAGCTGGTTGGCGTAGTCCACGAACACGATGCCGTTGTT
>CAKSZE010000035.1 GCA_934525325.1 uncultured Faecalibacterium sp. | reverse complement strand
ATGAAAAAGACCCACACCATCCTTATCCCCAACATGGCCGTTACCCAGTTCCGGCTTATGGAGTACGCACTGCGCTGCGAGGGCTATAAGTGTGAGCTGCTGGGCAACTGCGGCAGTGCCGTGGCACAGCTGGGGCTGAAGTATGTGCATAACGATACCTGCTACCCGGCGCTGCTGGTCATCGGCCAGTTTCTGGATGCGCTGAACAGCGGTAAGTACGATCTGGAGCATACCGCCCTGCTGATCACCCAGACCGGCGGCGGCTGTCGCGCTTCCAACTACATCCACCTGCTGCGCAAGGCGCTGGTCAAGGCCGGTTACCCGCAGATTCCGGTGGCAAGCCTGAACTTTTCCGGTCTGGAAAAGGATAGCGGCTTCCAGATGACGCTCCCGTTGGCGCGCAAGTGCATTGCCTGCATCTTCTACGGCGATATGCTGTGTGCACTGCGCAATCAGGTGGCTCCCTACGAGAACGAAAAGGGGGCCGCCGACCGCATGGTGGATCGCTGGATCGCGCGTCTTGGCCGTGCATTGCTGGCAGGCAAGGGCTTTACTTCCCGGGAAATGAAGCACACCTTCCCGCTGATTGCAAAGGACTTTGCCGCCATCCCGGTCACCCGGGTGCCCAAGGTCAAGGTGGGCGTTGTGGGCGAGATCTACGTCAAATACAGCCCGCTGGGCAACAACGATTTGCAGAAGTTCTTGGAAAGTCAGGACTGCGAGGTGAACTTCCCCGGTCTGATGGGCTTTGTGCAGTATTGCGCCTTCAATATGGGCGAGGATCATGTGCTTTACGGCGGCAAGTTGGCTGTAAAGCTGGGCACCGACCAGTTCCTCAACTGGCTGGACAGTGTGGAGCGTGTCATGCTCAAGGCCGAGACGGACGCCGGGTTCTATGCGCCGGGCCCCTTCAAGGAGCTGGTGGAAAAGCCCAAGGGTGTTATCTCGCTGGGCGCAAAAATGGGCGAGGGCTGGCTGCTGACCGCCGAGATGATCGAGCTGGTGCAGGGCGGCTACGGCAACATTGTGTGTGCGCAGCCTTTTGGCTGCCTGCCCAACCATATCGTGGGCAAGGGCATGGTGAATAAGATCCGTGCGCTGTACCCCAGCGCCAACATCACCCCCATCGACTACGACCCCAGCGCCACCCGGGTCAATCAGGAAAACCGCATCAAGCTGATGCTGGCTGTGGCGAAGGAGCGGCTGAACGCCCCTGCACAAGCCCAGCCGCTTACGGCAGAGCAGCTTGCCGGTGGTGCCCCTCAGGTCGGTGCCACCGTGTAACAGCGAAAAAATACAACGCAAAAGGCTGCTGTACAGTTTTGTGCAGTAGCCTTTTTGGCAAGTAGACGATTTGAAATGGCCTCCGCGTTTGCTCTGGCCATATTCAGCGGAAAGATTATTTATATTTCGCGTTTGTCGCGGCCTGAGGGCCGCTCCAAACGCATTTTCACGAGAAGGGTCGTAACGGAAAGCAACATCTGAAATCCGCAGAAGTGCCCTTTTGAAGGAGATAAACCGCCATGGAAAAGCCCGCAGCTGCTTATTATCATCTGCCCGGCCTGTTCGAGTTTTACGAGCTGTACCGCCGGTTTTTGCCGCTGTACCGGGAGCACCGGGAATATTTTTACGATTGGTGCGCTATCGGCTCTATCTACGGCGCACCGGCGGGCTGCATCTGGGGCGGGGGACGCATCTCCTGCGGCGGGGCAGCTGCGCGCGAGGTGCTGGCGCTGCTGCGGGAATACGGCATCTCCGGGCGGCTGACCTTCAGCAACTCCCTGCTGCGGGCTGAGCACCTTGCCGACCCGCAGTGCAATGCCCTGTGTGAGCAGTTTGCAAAAGGCAGCAGTGTGCTAAACGGCGTCATCGTCCATTCCGATTTGCTGGCGGACTATCTGCGGCAGCGCTGGCCGGAGCTGTATCTGGTATCCTCCACCACCAAGGTGCTCACCGAGTTTGCGCAGCTGCGGCAGGAATTGGAAAAGCCGCAGTTTCGGTATGTGGTGCCGGATTTTCGGCTGAACCCGGCGCTGGAGCAGCTGCGCACTCTGCCGCCGGAGCAAAAAGCCAAGGTGGAGTTTTTGTGCAACGAGTGCTGCTGGTTCGGCTGCGCCGAGCGCAAGCGCTGCTACGAGACGGTCAGCCGTCAGAATCTGGGCGAGGACTGCCCGGACCACCGCTGCGCCGCCCCGGACGCCGCTGGGGGCTACCGCTTTTCCAAGGCGATGCGCAGCCCCGGGTTTATCGGGGTGGAGGATATCCGGCAGCGGTATCTGCCCGCAGGCTTTTCCCAGTTCAAGATAGAGGGCAGGGGACTTGGCAGCGCATTGGTGCTGGAATTTCTGCTTTACTATATGACAAAACCAGAATACCAGTTGCAGGTGCGGGAGGAAATCTATCTGGACAATATGCTGGATCTTTTTTAAGAAAAATGTGCACCGGGCAGACCGCTTTCTGTCCGGTGCTGCTTTTTACCGGCGGGATTTATACCGGAAAACTTTCTTTTCCCGGCAAAGCGTGTTACAATAAACAGGAAATAATAGTTATAGGAGCAGTGCATGGAAACAACGCAAAAACAGATCGTACTGGGCATTCTGGCCCATGTAGACTCCGGCAAGACCACCCTCTCCGAGGCCATGCTCTACCGCGCCGGTGCTATCCGCAAGCTGGGGCGGGTGGACCACGGAGATGCCTTTCTGGATACCGACAGCTTGGAAAAAGCGCGCGGCATCACCATCTTTTCCAAGCAGGCGCTGCTTACGGCGGGCAATACCGCCATCACCCTGCTGGACACCCCCGGTCATGTGGATTTTTCCACCGAGACCGAGCGCACTTTGCAGGTGCTGGATTACGCGGTGCTGGTGGTCAGCGGAACGGACGGCGTGCAAAGCCATACCGAAACGCTGTGGCGGCTGCTGCGGCGCTACCATGTGCCCACCTTTGTATTTGTGAATAAGATGGACCTGCCCGGCATGACCCGGGAACAGCTGCTCACCCAGCTGAACCACCGCCTTGGCGAGGGCTTTGTGGATTTTGGCACGGAGCCTGCCGTCCGCAACGAAGCGCTGGCGCTGTGCGATGAGCAGCTGATGGAAAAAATGCTGGACGCAGGCACCCTGACCGATGCGGATATCATCCCCGCAGTTGCCCGGCGGCACGTTTTTCCGTGCTGGTTTGGGGCGGCGCTGCGGCTGGATGGGGTGGGTGCACTTCTGGACGGGCTGGACCGTTACACCCGCCCCGCCCCGGCGCTGCACGCCTTTGGCGCAAGGGTGTTCAAGGTATCGCAGGACGAGCAGGGCGCACGCCTGACATGGCTGCGGGTCACCGGCGGGGAACTGAAGGTAAAGGCTCTGCTCACCGGCGAAGCGGACGGTGAGCCGTGGGCAGAAAAGGCAAACCAGCTGCGGCTGTATTCCGGCGCAAAGTATACCCTGACCGAGGTCCTCGGCCCGGGACAGGTGTGTGCCGTGACCGGCCTGACCCATGCAAAGCCCGGCACCGGGCTTGGGGCAGAGCGGGACAGCGATGTGCCGGTTTTGGAACCGGTGCTCAGCTATCAGGTGCTGCTGCCGGAGGGCGCGGACGTGCACGACGCACTGGGCAAGCTGCACCGGCTGGAAGAGGAAGAGCCCCAGCTCCATGTGGTGTGGAACGAAAGCTTGGGCGAAATTCATGTGCAGCTGATGGGCGAGGTGCAGCTGGAAGTGCTGCGCAGCCTGCTGGCAGAGCGGTTCGGGCTGGAAGTATCCTTTGGCCCGGGCGGCATTTTGTATAAGGAGACCATCACCGAGCCCATGGAGGGCGTAGGGCACTACGAGCCGCTGCGCCACTATGCCGAGGTGCATCTGCTGCTGGAACCGCTGCCCCGGGGCAGCGGGATGCAGTTTGCCGCCGACTGCCGGGAAGAGGTTCTGGATAAAAACTGGCAGCGGCTGGTGCTGACCCATCTGGAAGAAAAGCAGCACCTTGGCGTTTTGACCGGCGCGCCGCTGACCGATGTAAAAATCACCCTGCTTACCGGCAAAGCGCACCTCAAGCACACCGAGGGCGGTGATTTCCGGCAGGCCACCTACCGCGCCGTGCGGCAGGGGCTGATGCTGGCAAAAAGCCAGCTGTTAGAGCCGTGGTATGCCTTCCGGCTGGAGGTTCCGGTGGAGAACATCGGACGCGCCATGAGCGATATCCAGCGCATGGAGGGCAGCTTTGACCCGCCGGAAAGCGGCACAGACACGGCCACCCTGACCGGCTTTGCGCCGGTATCCACTATGCGCAGCTACCCCATGGAGGTGGTCAGCTACACCCGGGGCAGGGGACATCTGAGCCTGACGCTGGACGGCTACCGCCCCTGCCACAACGCGCAACAGGTCATTGCAGAGACCGGCTACCAGCCGGAGCATGATCTGGAAAACCCCGCCGACTCTGTGTTCTGCGCCCACGGTGCAGGCTTTGTGGTGCCGTGGAACGAGGTGCGCAGCCACATGCACGTTGAAAGCGGCTGGGGCAGGGCAAAGCCCGCCCGCCCGGAGGTGCAGGCTGCGCCCCAGCGCCGCGCCATGGCTTACCGCGCCACGCTGGAAGAGGATGCCGAGCTGCTTAAAATTTTTGAGCGCACCTACGGCCCTATCAAGCGGGACCCGCTGGCGGCGTTCCGTCCGGTGCAAAAGACCGAACGCCCGGATTTTGCCGCTGAACAGTGGGAAATTGCCCCGGAGTATCTGCTGGTGGACGGCTACAACATCATCTTTGCGTGGGACGAACTGAACGCACTGGCAAAGGAAAGCTTGGACGCCGCCCGCCGCAAGCTGATGGACATTTTGTGCAACTATCAGGGCTACCAGAAATGCGTGCTCATTCTGGTGTTTGACGCCTACCGCGTGCCCGGCAGCCCCGGTGCCATCGAGCAGTACCACAACATCCATGTGGTCTACACCAAGGAGGCCGAGACCGCCGATATGTTCATCGAGCGGGTCACCCATGAAATCGGCAAGAGCCGCCGCGTCCGCGTAGCGACCTCGGACGGTATGGAGCAGGTCATCATCCTTGGTCACGGCGCACTGCGCGTGTCCGCCCGGATGTTTCACGAAGAAGTGCAGAACGTGGAAAAACAGATCCGCGCCCTTGTGCAGGGACAGGCGTAAAAGCCGCCATTACAAAAATGGGATAGCGGAACGCCCGCAGGCGTTCCGCTATCCCGAAATTAAAATTTTTTCCGCTGAAGATGCCCAGAGCAAAGCGGAGGGCATTCAAATCGTTCCACTGGAGGTGCACCCATGGCTGTGGAAATTACCGAAGAATTTGTCTGGCAGAGCATCCCGCCCCGCGCCCGGGACAGCCATAAGGGCACCTTTGGCAGCGTGCTGGCAGTGGCGGGCGGTGCCTTTTATCGGGGCGCTGCGTTGCTGGCAGCCGAGGGCGCACTGCGCACTGGGGTGGGCATCGTCACCCTTGCAAGCGTAGAGCCGGTGGTCAGCGCTGCCGTCACCCGCCTGCCGGAGTGCTGCCTGTG
This sequence comes from uncultured Faecalibacterium sp., assembly GCA_934525325.1. Taxonomy (GTDB): domain Bacteria; phylum Bacillota; class Clostridia; order Oscillospirales; family Ruminococcaceae; genus Faecalibacterium. The sequence continues at coordinate 11,911 of CAKSZE010000035.1, read as the reverse complement.
CCCCTGTAAGGAGGGCGCACAGGGCGGCATTGCGCCGGAAAATGTGCCGCTGCTCCGGCGGCAGAAGGCTACCGTGCTGCTGCTGGGCCCCGGCCTTGGCGGCACAGCGCAAAGCGCCGCCCGGGCCACCGAGACCCGCACGCTGGTGCAGCAGCTTCTGCCCGGCTTTGCGGGCGCTGCGGTGCTGGATGCCGACGGCCTGAACGCCGCCGCGCAGCTGCTGGCAGAAGGCAAGCCCTTCCCGCACCCGGCGGGGGAGCTGGTGGTCACCCCGCATCCCGGCGAGATGGCACGCCTGACCGGGCTTTCGGCGGCAGAGCTTGCCGCCGACCGGGAGGGCATTGCCCTGCGGTATGCCAAGGCGTGGAACGCCGTGGTGGTGCTGAAGGGTGCACGCACCGTGGTAGCAAGCCCGGATGGGCGGGTATGCGTGAACCCCACCGGCAACCCGGGGCTTGCCCGGGGCGGCAGCGGGGATGTACTGGGGGGCATGCTTGCGGCGCTGCTGGCCTGCGGTCTGCCCGCCTACGAAGCCGCCGCCTGTGCGGTATACCTGCACGGTGCCGCCGCCGACCGTGCCGCCGCAAAGCACGGCGAGTACGGGATGCTGCCGCATGATATCCTGCCGGAGCTGGGCGCACTGTTTGCGGAAAACCAGAGATAAACGAGAAAAGCGGCAGCTGCACAAAACGCCGTGCAGCTGCCGCTTTTTGGGGTAAAACGATTTGAAATGCCCTCCGCGTTGCTCTGGGCATATTCAGAGGAATGATTATTATAACTTGTGGTTCCGAAACGTCTGCGGACGTTTCTGAACCACTTTTTCACGGTAGGGGCGTGGCGGGAAACGGCATTTACAGCGCTCGTTTCCTGTGGAAACGGCTGCGCTGTAATAGAACTATGCGCGTTCCGTCCGGTGAAAGCAGGATGCGCCACCGGATTTAGCGGAACTGGTTTAGGTATTCCTCCACCGAGCGGGTCATCTCCTTGGAGAAATCGGAGTTATACTTGCGGTTGCAAAAAGCGGTGCACCACTGGTCGAAGGGGGCATTGCCTGCCTTGTAGCCAAAGGTGTCCCGCAGCTCCGCGCCGTCCATGGTGCGGTAGCCGTTTTCGTGCACGATATGCTCCATGGCGCAGCGCTGGGGCTTTACACGGTCTTTCTGCTGCTGGGTGGGCCAGCCGAACACCAGCATCACCGCCGGGAACACATAGTCCGGCAGGTGCAGCAGGCTGCGCTGGATTTCGCAGTTCTCCATGATATCCCCGATGTAGCACGAGCCGATGCCAAAGCTTTCGGCGGCGACTACGGCGTTCTGGGCGGCAATGGCGGCGTCCGTGACTGCCAGCATCAAATCACCCACACCCGGGGTGCGGGGCGTGCAGCCAACTTCTAAGTAGGCGTCGTACCACTTCTTGCAGTCGGCGCAGAACACCAGCACCAGCGGCGCTTTGGCAATAAAGGGCTGGTGGTCGCAGCTTTCGGCCAGCGCTTCCTTCAGTGCCGGGTCGGTGATGTCTAAAATGGTATACAGCTGCTGACAGCCCGCGGAGGGCGCCTGTGCGGCAGCTTCTAAAATGGCCTGCTTCATCTCGGCAGGGATGGGCTTTTCTTCATACACCCGCACCGACTTGCGGTCGAACAGGCTTTGCAGGATGAGGTTGCGCTCAGTCATAGGAACACCTCCGGTGTTGTGTTTATTCGTAGTCGATGGGCAGGGTGGGCAGGCCGTTCAGCTCCAGCCCGGCGGTGTGCCCGGCAATGTACTGGTAGTAGCCCTGTGCCGCAATCATGGCACCATTATCGCCGCAGAACTTCAGCTCCGGCAGGTAGACCTTTGCACCCAGCTTCTGGGCACCGTCATTCACCAGCTGGCGCAGACGGCCGTTGGCAGCGACACCACCGGCAAGGCACACCTGCTTTGCCCCGGTATCGGCAGCGGCAAGCAGCAGCTTTTCCGCCAGAATGCCCGCAATGCGCTCCTGAAAGCTGGCGGCAAGGTCGGGCACGTTCACTTCCTCGCCCTTCATCTGCGCCTTGTTCACCTCGTTGAGCACGGCAGTCTTTAAGCCGGAAAAGCTCACGTTGTATTTGCCCTCCACATGGGGCACCGGCAGGCGGTAGGCCTTGGGGTCGCCGGTTTTGGCGGCTGCGGCTACGCTGGGGCCGCCGGGGTAGGGCAGACCCAGCGTGCGCGCCACCTTGTCAAAGGCTTCGCCCGCAGCATCATCCACCGTGTGACCCAGAATGTGGTAGTGGGTGTAGTCCTGCACCTCCACGATGTGGCTGTGCCCGCCGGAAGCCACCAGACACAAAAAGGGCGGCTTGAGTTCCGGGTGGGTCAGGTAGAGCGCGGCGATGTGTCCCCGCAGATGGTGTACCGGCACCAGCGGCTTGCCTGCCGAGTAGGCCAGTCCCTTGGCAAAATTTACGCCCACCAGCACCGCACCGATGAGCCCCGGCGCAAAGGTGACGGCCACGGCGTCCACGTCGTCTATGGTCTTGCCGGCGTCCAGCAGAGCTTTTTTGACCGTGGCGCTGATAAACTCGCAGTGGCGGCGGCTGGCGATCTCCGGTACAACGCCGCCGTACAGCGCCTGCTCCTTGACGCTGGTGGAGATGACGTTGCTCAGCAGATGCCGTCCGTCCTCCACCAGTGCAGCGGCGGTTTCGTCACAGGTAGACTCGATTCCGAGAATGATCATTTTAGTGTGCCTCCAGCCAGTTTTTGCCTGCGTGCACATCGGTGCTCAGGGGCACCGCGTACTGCACGCAGCCTTCCATTTCCTCCCGCAGGATGCGGGCGGCCTGCTCGGCCTCTGCCTCCGGGGCCTCCACGATCAGTTCATCGTGGACGGTCAAAATCAGGCGGCTGGCCATTTTTTCGTCCCGCAGGCGCTTCCACACCCGCACCATGGCCAGCTTGATCACGTCCGCAGCGGTGCCCTGAATGGGGGTGTTGCGGGCCATGCGCTCGCCGCTGGCGCGCACGTTGAAGTTGGTGCTGGCCAGCTCCGGCAGGGTGCGGCGACGGCCGAACAGGGTGGATACATAGCCGTTTGCCTTGGCATCCGCAATGGTTTTGTCCATATAGCCGCTCACGCTGGGGAAGGCAGCCAGATAGTTTTTAAGGAAGGCGTCTGCCTCTTTCACGGTCACGCCGATATCCTTGGAAAGGCTGTATGCGCCCTTGCCGTACATGATGCCAAAGTTGATGGCCTTGGCCGAGGAGCGCAGCCGGGGCGTCACCTCGCTCTGCGGGATGCCGTAGATCTTGGCGGCGGTGCTGCGGTGGATGTCCTCACCGTTCAGAAAGGCTTGCTGCATATGCGCGTCTCCGGTGATGTGCGCCAGAATGCGCAGTTCGATCTGGCTGTAATCCGCGTCCACCAGCACACAGCCCGGCTTTGCAACAAAGTAGGCGCGCAGCTGGCTGCCCAGCTCGGTGCGGATGGGGATGTTCTGCAGGTTGGGATTATCGGAAGAGAGCCGCCCGGTGCGGGCTTCGGTCTGGTTGAAGGTGGAGTGGATGCGCCCGTCCTCGCCAATGACCTTGAGCAGGCCCTCCACATAGGTGGAGTTCAGCTTCTGGTAGGCGCGGTACTGCAAAACGTCCTCCACCAGCGGGTACTCGCGCAGGCTTTCCAGCGTTTCGGCATCGGTGGACCAGCCGCGCTGGGTCTTTTTGCCGTGGGGCAGACCCATGGTGTCGAACAGCATCTCGCCCAGCTGCTTGGGGCTGTTGGGGTTAAAGGTGGCGCTGCCGGTCTCCATGTGGATGCGGGTCAGCACCTGCTCCAGCTCCTCCCGCAGCTTTGCGCCGAACTGCTCGATGCCGTCCCTGTCCACCAGCACGCCGGTGCGGGTCATATCCGCCAGCACCTGCGCCAGCGGGAACTCGATCTCGTTGTACAGCGCATCCTCGCCGCAGGCGGTGATCTCGGCCTTCATCCGGGCAAACAGGTCGGCCAGCCGCCCGGCGTCCGGGTAATCGGTGCAGGTAAAGGCGGCAGCGGCCTTGTAGGCGGGGATCAGCTCGCTGATCTGGTACTTGGAGGCGGAAGCGTCCAGCAGATAGGCGGCCAGCTTGCCGTCCCAGACGATGCTGCTGCCCCAGCCGCCGGCGGCCATGGCTTTGGCGTAGAGGGGCGCAGAGTTGAACACATCCAGCGTCACATCGGCATTGTCCAGCAGGCGCAGCAGGTCGGCATCCTCCAGCGGGTAAACGGTGGTGTCCTGTACGGCGTACCAGCTTTCCGGCTGCAATACCACGTTGCGGGTGCCCTGCTTGCCGGTAACGGCGGGGCGGGCAGCCACCAGATAGTGCCCGGCGGGGGTCAGGGGCAGGGGAGCGAGGTCGGCTTCCTGCAGCTCCACGGCCTGTTCCTCGGCGGCTTCCGGCGCTACGCCGTCCAGCCCGAACCGCGGGATCAGGGAGTGGATCTCCAGCTCCTGCAAAAGCCGCACGGCGGCAGGCTTGTTGCCCTCGCCCACGGTGTAGGAACCCTCGGCAGTGTCGATGGGGGCATCGGTGCGGATGGTGCCCAGCGTGTGGCTCAGCTCGGCCATGGATTTATCCTCGAGCAAGTGTTCCCGCTGTTTGGGTTTGATGCGCTTGTCGTCAATGTTCTGATATACGCCCTCCAGCGAGCCGAAGGCCTGCACCAGAGAAAGGGCGGTCTTTTCGCCGATACCCTTCACGCCGGGGATGTTATCCGAGGTGTCGCCCATCAGGCTCTTCACCTCAATGAGCTGCTTGGGCGCAAGGCCGTATTTTTCCTGAATGGCGTCCTCGTCCATCACCACAGTTTTGCTGCGCCCCATCACGGTGGCAGCCAGCAGTACGGTGGTGCTTTCGCTCACCAGCTGCAGGCTGTCCCGGTCTCCGGTGGCAAGGAAGCAATCGTCCTTTCGGGCGGCGCAGGCAGCAGCCAGCGTGCCCAGAATATCGTCCGCTTCCCAGCCCTCAGCGGTAACGGTGCGGTAGCCAAGGTCTGCCAGCAACTGTTTGAGCACCGGCATCTGCTGCGCCAGTTCCTCGGGCATGGCGTGGCGGGTGGCCTTGTAGCCATCGTACATTTTATGCCGGAAGGTGGGGGCTTTCAGGTCAAAAGCCACGGCTACCTCGTCCGGCTGGCACTCCTTGAGCAGGGAGAGCAGAATGTTCAAAAAGCCATAGATGGCGTTGGTGTAACGTCCGTCCTTGGTGGTCAGCAGCTTGATGCCGTAAAAAGCGCGGTTGGCAATGCTGTTGCCGTCAATGACCAGTAAACGCATAATGCAGTTCCTCCGTTGCGTAATTTCACATCTTATAGTATAGCACAAAACCGCACCGCGCGGGAGCTTTTTGCGCAAAAAAGAGAATGCTCTGCATTTCGCGATGCCATCTTTCGTAAAAATGCGATTGTCACGGCTCGAAAGCCGTGACAATCGCATAATTTATAATGTTCTTCCGCTGCCTATGCCCAGAGCAAAGCGGAGGGCAGTTCAAATCGTCCTGCCGCAAAAAAGCTGCCGCACAAGCTGTGCAGCAGCCTTACCGGTGCCGGGCTTATTCCTCGATGCGGATGGCGCTTACCGGGCAGCTCTGGGCTGCGGTGACGGCCTGCGGCACCTCCTCCGGCGGGATGGGGCCGGGCTCTGCCACAGCCAGGACCCCCTCCATGTGGAACACTGCGGGGCACAGCCCAGCGCACTGGGTACAGCCGATGCACAGCTCAGGGTCTACGAATGCGTTCATGCAAACACCTCCTTTGCGGAAAGCATTGCCCGTTTTGCCGCAAATTATGCCTATGCAAGCGGTTTGCGGTGTGGTACAATAAGACCGCCGGGAACCGGCAGGAGGAGATAAGATGAATATCCAGATCTTTGGCACGAGCAAGTGCTTTGATACCAAAAAGGCGCAGCGCTATTTCAAGGAGCGCGGCATCAAGTTCCAGATGATCGACCTGAAGGAAAAGGGCATGAGCCGGGGCGAGTTTGATAACGTGGCGCGTGCCTTGGGCGGCTGGGAAGCGCTGGTAGACCCGGCGGCAAAGGACAAGCAGACCCTTGCGCTGCTGGACGCGCTGGTGGACTGGCAGAAGGAGGACAAGCTGTTTGAAAACCAGCAGCTGTTCAAGACCCCCATCGTGCGCAACGGACGCAAGGCTACCGTGGGCTACCAGCCCGAGATATGGAAGGACTGGGAATAAAAAGCCTGCTTTCACAAAAAAACCACCGGTACAGGTTTTGCACTCTGCGGCCGGATGTGGTATACTGTAGGGTAGACTAAAAACTTTGGGAGACTCAGACCAATGAAAAATACGATCACCCCGGAAGAACACGCCCGGATCAAGCGCCGCCGCTGGCGGCAGACCTTGGGTCTGCTGATCACGGTGCTGGTGCTCATCGGGTTTATCACGGTGCTGCGGGCCGGTGTGGGCCTTGTGGCAAACCTGTTTGACGATACCGCACAAAAGCAGGAATACGAGGACAAGCTGGAAGGTCTGGTATTGTTCGATCCCATGCCTTTTGACGGCATTGAGAACATCGACGACCTGACCCTGCGGGAAGCAGCCGTGTGGGGCTGTGTGTACAGCATTCAGGAGACGCAGGGCGGCTTTGAGAACTACAACACCGACCCCGAGACTGAGCAGCTGTTGCTGCCCTCGGTGGAGGTGGATGCCTATCTGGCAAAGCTGCTGGGCCCCGGCTTTAAGCTGACCCACCGCAGCTTTGACATGGAGGATATGACTATCGAGTTTGACGAGACCACCCAGTGCTACAAGATCCCCATCACCGGTACGGTGGGTTACTACCGCGCCACCGTGGTCAAGCTGTTCAAGCGCAGCGGCAAGCTGCACGTCACCGTGGGCTATATCCCCACCGCAAGCGCGGACGACAGCATCATCAACCCCTCCTCGGACACCCCCACCAAGTATATGGATTATCTGTTCGAGCGCCAGAGCGGCAGCTGGTATCTGACCGGCCTGACCGAGAGTGAGACCAAGCCCGAAAGCGCAGCAAGCTCCGCTGCCGCGCAGCCGGAGCCTATGGCGGAAAGCGATGTGCAGGACGCCATTCTGGCCACTGCCGGAGATTCCGCTGCGGCAGATTCGGCTGCTGCTTCGGCTGTCCAGCCGGAGGCGCAGGCAGACGCTGACAGCGCCGTGGCAGAATCCCCCGCCGCTGAGGATGCCGCCAGCACCGCAGGGTAAAATGTAAATAAAAACACCCGACTGTGAGTTTGCTTTCACAGTCGGGTGTTTTTTGTACGTTTTATTTTAAATCAAACCGTACCACCACCAGCCGATACCACAGGTAGGGCACCATGTTCCAGATCATCCACAGCTCCATCAGGATATAGTTGGGCAGGTCTTTCAGGCGGAAGGGGCGCTTGCCCAGCTTGCCCGCTTTGAGCAGGGCAAAGGCTTCGTGCATGCCCTTGTCCCAAGCCTCGCCAAAGCCCTGCTTGTGGAACTTGTAGCACTTGAGCAGATAGCCCAGCGCCAGAGGGATAAAGTTGAGCACCAGCATCAGCAGCGGCTCGTTTTTGAGCGGCAGCAGAATGCTGTTGCGCCCGCTCTGCTGGCTTTTAAAGGCGTTGTAACGCACAGCGCCGGTACTGGCACCGCAGATGTGGTAGCACTTGGCGGCGGGGCAGAGCACGTTTTTGTAGCCGGCATTGTTGGCGCGCCAGCTCAGGTCTACGTCCTCAAAGTAGGCAAAAAAGTTTTCGTCAAAGCCGCCGATCTCGTCCAGAATGCTTTTGCGGTACAGTGCTGCGCCGCCGCAGGCCGAGAAGATACGCTTTTGCTTTGTGTAGCGGCTGACGCGGCGGCCATCGCCGGTCTTGCAGGCAAAGCCCATCCATGTTACATAGTCCCCGGCATCATCGGCCAGTTCCCGCTCAAAGTGCCGGATCATCAGGCTTTGCACCGCAAAAATTTTGGGGTCGGCATCAGCGGTGCGCAAAAGTTCTGCCAGCCATTGCGGCTCGGCAAAGGCGTCGTTGTTGAACAACACCACATATTTGCTCTGCGCCCGGGCAATGCCCTGATTGACGGCGTAGGAAAAGCCAGTGTTGCGCCCGTTTTCGATCAGGGTAAAGTTGGGGCGGGCGCAGTAGCTGCGGGCTTGTTCCAGACTTTCATCGGTGGAACCGTTGTCCACCACGATCAGGTCAAAATCCTGCTCAGTCTGGGCGTAGATGGACTCGATGGAGTCCTTCAGCCAGCCCTTGCCGTTGATGTTTGGGATAATGATGGTCGCTTTTATCATAAAAGTTACTCCTGTTTTCGTCAATTACAGAGAGAGTATATCATATTATCGCAAAAATGCAAACCTCTCGGATAACGCCTGCCCTCGTTTGCAAGGCAATGCCCGGGGAGCTGTGACAGAATTGGCTAAAAAAATTGTATGAACCCCTTGACACAATCTGAAAAATGAGTATTATTGTATTAGGCACTTAACACAGAAACACAAAATGCAGGGAGGGCTACGATGAGTGAACAATTTGATTCCAGCCGTCCGATCTATGCGCAGCTGGTAGAGCGGTTGAAGGCGAAGATCCTTGCGGGGACATACCCGCCCGGAGGACATCTTGACTCGGTGCGGGATATGGCCGCAGCCGCAGGGGTGAACCCGAATACCATGCAGCGTGCGCTGGCACAGCTGGAAACGGAGGGGCTTGTCCGGACCGAACGGACGGCGGGCCGCTATGTGACGGAGGATACCATGTTGATCGAACAATTGCGTGCCGCGACCGCGGAAAAGTTCGCGGAAGAATTTCTGGAAAAGATGCGGGGCATCGGGTACAGCCCGGCGCAGGTCGCCGAATTGCTGGCCCGTCAGACGAAAGGAGAACCGAATCATGAGTGAACTTCTGACCTGTGAAGGGCTGACAAAACACTACGGCGCAAAAACCGCGCTGGACGGTGTGGATCTGCACATCGGCTTTGGGAAGATCGTTGGCCTGCTGGGGCCGAACGGCAGCGGCAAGACCACCCTGATCAAACTGGCAAACGGTCTGCTGCAGCCTGACAGCGGCAGCATCCGGATCGCCGGGATGAAGCCCGGCGTGGAGAGCAAGGCGATCGTATCCTACCTGCCCGATGCCGACTGGCTTCCCGGCTGGATGCGGGTAGAGCAGCTGGTGAAGATGTTTGGGGACTTCTATAAGGACTTCGATCCGGCCCGGGCGAATGAGATGCTGGCAAATCTGGAACTTTCCCCCAAAGACGTCCTCAAGACCCTTTCCAAGGGCAACCGGGAAAAGGTGCAGCTCATCCTTGCCATGAGCCGGAATGCCCGGCTCTATCTGCTGGATGAACCCATCGGCGGCGTGGACCCGGCGGCACGGGATTATATCCTGCACACCATCCTGTCCAATTACAGCAAGGACGCGACCGTCCTCATCTCGACCCACCTGATCGAGGATATCGAGCCGGTGCTGGATGAGGCCATCTTCCTGAAAGAGGGAACGGTCTTTGCTCACCGCAGTGTGGATGAGATCCGTGAGAATGAGGGAATGAGCGTGGACGCATATTTCCGGGAGGTATTCAAATGCTGAAAAATCTGTTGAAGTATGAATTCCGGGCGACCGGACGGACCTATGGCGGCCTGTATCTGGTCTGGCTGCTGGTTGCGCTGGCAATGGGGATCTCGATGCGGGACGAAGTCTGGGACAATGGCAGCAGCCAGATCTGGGCATACCTGATGTTTGCCTACTTTGCCATCGGGGTTGCCATCGGAGTGGTCTGTATTGTGACGATCATCCAGCGGTTCACCAAAAATCTGTTGGGGCGGGAGGGCTATCTCATGCACACCCTTCCGGTCCATCCAGAGCAGCTGGTTGCGTCCAAACTCATTTCCAGCATGGTCTGGGTGATCTGCAGCGGAGTGGTCGGGATCCTGTCCGTCCTTCTGATGCTGGTCGGCCTGGGTGCCTTCGAGGATCCCAAAACGGTCATCAATGGGGAGACGATCACGACGGGCTGGGGCGATGTCCTGAAATTCAGCTGGAAGGCGATCCAGAGCATCGGCGGTGAATTCTGGAGCGAGCTGGCGTGGATCATCGTCCTTGGTCTGGCGGGCGTTGCAGTCCTCATCCTCTGTATCTACGCCGCCTGCATGATCGGGCATCAGTTCAGGAACCATTCCACGATTGCCAGCATTCTGGCCTTCTTCCTGTTGCAGCTGATTCAGGGCAAACTGGATGCAGGCGGCGGGATCCGGGTGATCGTTGGCTCTGTGGCAGCGATGCCGATGGCTTATTCCGCCAGCGGCAATCTCTGGCTCGTCCTTCTTGTAACGATTCTGATCGGCGCAGTCTATTTTGTCCTTACCAGCTGGCTGATGAAAAATAAGCTGGATCTGGAATAAGCATAAAAACCAAACCCCGGCCGTTGCAGATGAAACATACTGCAAAGGCCGGGGTTTATGCGGGAAAATTATTTTGCGAGAGTCTTTTCAATGTTCGCCAGAATGGTGTCGTGATCCTCGGCGCAGACCAGAACCACCTCGCCGGTGGGGGCTACGGTGACGGTAGCGGCCTTGGCAACAAGGTACTGGTCCTCCAGATAGTGCTCCATGGACTGCTGCTCGCTGGCAACATAGGCCTCCAGTGCGGCCTTTACCTCATCGGTCTTGCCCTCGGCAGGCTTCACGATGGCAACGGCGTAGCTGCGCACCATCATGCTGGAAATGCTGGCGGCAAAGGTGGTATACTGGCCGTCCTCTAGGTTCAGCAGGGGCATCAGGATGTCCCGGATCTCCTCGTTCAGCTGGTCAGCCTCGTACTCGGCGCTGTAACCGTCGATGGCGGTAAACTTGCCGTCCTCGCCCTTGGTAAAGATCATATCGTACTCGTTGTCCTCGTCGCTGCGGGCGTCGTGGATGATCTGGGAGTAGTCCTTGGGGGTGGAGCTGTCGGCCTTGCTGCCGCCGGAGCAGCCTACCAAAGTAAACAGGGTCAGCCCTGCCAGCAGGGCGGCGATGAATTTTTTCATAGTATTGCATTTCCTTTCATAGTGCTGTGTGTGGAAGGTGCAGCCGGGTGCGCACGTTACAGGTAGTGTGTGCCGGTTTTGGGCTGCTATTCTGGATACGAACCACCGCACCGCAAAATTGCAGGGAAAAAGTAACAGTTTTATGAACGGCGCCTGCTTACAGCATCAAAGCGTCCAGATCGCCGTGGTTCACCGGAGTGGACAGGATGATCTGGGTGCTGGTGGTGCCCAGCTTCTGGAACTGCAAAATCAGGTGCTCCAGCTGCGCCATGCTGCCGCAGCTGACCTTGACCAGAAAAGTGTACGCACCAGTAACGTGGTAGCATTGCAGCACCTCGTGGCTGTTCTGCAGCAGTTCCAGAAAGGCATCCTGCTTGGAGGGTGCCACCGAAAGGCTGATGAGCGCATCCACATACATCCGGTCTGCCGGACGGTTCAGTGTGACGGTATAGCCGCTGATGATGCCGTCCGTTTCCAGCTTATGGATGCGGCTGGAGACTGCCGGGCTGGTAAGAGACACCTGCTCCGCAATTTCTTTAACGGGCATCCGTGCATTTTTGGCCAGAAGGGTGAGGATTTTGCGGTCAAGATCGTCCATAGGAAGAGCCTCCTTCAAAAATATGTTGGATTGTATAAAATTTTCTGAAAGTAAAGTTTTTATGTTGTGCAAACCCACGGAAATGGAATAAAATTTCGTTTCTGAAATTCTATGTTAATTATATAAAGTTTTTGCAAAAAAGTAAAGTATTATTTTAAAGCAAAATCCGAAAATCCTGTTTGACAAGAAAAGAAAAACGGGTATAATACATCATGCAAGGCAGCGCAACGCACAAAAGCCTGCCAATGATATTGAGATTCACCACTTTATATACTTTCCCACCCCTCTATACACAAAAACCCGCTGCCAGGCGGGTTTTTGTGT
>CAKSZE010000034.1 GCA_934525325.1 uncultured Faecalibacterium sp. | reverse complement strand
TTTCTTCTTTATTCTAGCACAGACGGCAAAAAGTTCAAGACAAAATTGTGTTTTTGTGCTATATTTTAGGGGAGAAAGCCTTGTTTTATTTGTGAATAAAATATCATACTGGTTTTGAAGGAGATGTTCTCCATGGATATGGATACTTTAAAGGCCGAATGCCTTGCCTGCACCCGGTGCGAGCTGTGCGCCACCCGGACGAACGTGGTGTTCGGGCAGGGCGTGCCGGACGCCGAGGTGCTGTTTGTGGGCGAGGGCCCCGGCCAGAGCGAGGACGAGCAGGGGCTGCCTTTTGTGGGGCGCAGCGGCCAGCTGCTGGACAAATACCTGTTTGCCATCGACCTTGACCGCAAAAAGAACTGCTATATCGCCAACATCGTCAAGTGCCGCCCGCCCCAGAACCGCGACCCTCTGCCCGCCGAGAGCGAAGCCTGTATGCCGTGGCTGCGGGAGCAGTTCCGGCTGATCCAGCCTAAGATCGTAGTCTGCCTTGGGCGCGTTGCCGCCCAGCGGATGATCCGGCAGGATTTTTCCGTCACCCGGGAGCACGGGCAGATCATCAATAAGGGCGGCATTTTGTTCATGGGCACCTTCCACCCCGCCGCCCTGCTGCGCCAGCCCCAGAACAAGCCCGAAGCCTTTGCGGACTTTACCGTGCTGCGGGACACCATTGCCGCCGTGTGCGAGCATACCTATAATAGGTAAGGGCAGGAACCAACCGCACCGCTTTTGCATACTGTAAAGCAAAAGCGAGGTGTTTTTGTATGGAAAGTTCCGTGCATCCTTCTGTGGATTTCTTTCTGGGCGCTACAACGCCCGCCGGGTTCAAGGGCTACTTTGCGCCGCTGCGCCGGGAACCCGGGATGCAGCTGGTGCTGCTCAAAAGCGGGCCGGGCTGCGGCAAGTCTACTTTGATGAAGCGTCTGGCGCGCGCCGCGCAGGAGAAAGGCGAGCCCATCCAGCGCATCCACTGCGCCAGCGACCCCGACAGTCTGGACGGGGTGGTGTTCCTGCGGCAGAAACGCGCCATCATCGATGCCACCGCGCCCCATGTGGTGGAGCCGGAAGCCCCCGGCGCAGACGAGCGGGTGCTGAGTTTGTACCACACCATCGACGCCGATGCCCTGCACCCCCACAAGGACGAGGTGACCGCCCTGTTTGCCCGCAACCAGCTGCTGCGCAGCCGGGCGGCGCGGTATGTGGCTTCGGCGGGCAGCCTGCTGCTGGACAGCCGCCGCGCCGAAGCGTGCAGTGCAAACTTTGAAAAAGTGCGCCGCTACGTCAAGCGGCTGTGCACCCGCCTTTTGCCCCGCACCGAGGAGATGGGCTCTGAAGAGCTGCGGCTGCTCTCGGCCATCACACCCAAGGGCGAGGTGTTCTATCAGGGCACGGTGCAGGCGCTGGCCGACCGGTGCATCCTCTTCCGGGATGACTACGGGGCAGTGTCCCGCCTGCTGCTGGAGCTCATCCGCGCCGAAGCGCTGGCGCGGGGCTACCACATCATCACCTGCCCCTGCGCCATGCACCCGGAGGACAAGATCGACCACATTATCATCCCCTCCCTGCGGCTGGCATTCCTGACCGATAACCGCTGGCATCCGGTGCGGCTGTCTGCGGCGCAGACCGTGCTTTGCAGCCGCTTTGTGGACAGAGAAAACCTTTCTGCCTGCCGGGCCCGGCTGCGCTTCAACGAGCGCGCCGCCGCCGAGCTGCTGGAACAGGCCTGTGCCCTGATGGCGCAGGCAAAAAGCTGCCACGACGAACTGGAGACCTACTACCGCACCGCCGTGGACTTTGCACAGGTGGATGCCGCAGCCGCTCAGTGCATGGAACTGTTCGGGGTAGGATAACGCAAAAACCAACGGAGGTGAAACGCCTTGGCAAGCATCCATCTGCCCATCCGGCAGCTGGTGGAGTTTTTGCTGCGCACCGGCAGCATCGACAGCCGCTTTACCGGCTTTGACCGCGCTAACGAGGGCGCACGCATCCACCGCAGACTGCAAAAAGCCGCCGGGGAGGGCTATCAGGCCGAGGTATTCCTCAGCGCCGAGCGGGAAGCCTGCGGCATCGCCTTTACACTGGAAGGCCGGGCAGACGGCATTTTCACCGATGAAAACGGCACTGTGACCATCGACGAGATCAAGACCACCACCGTCCCCTACGAGGAGATCACCGAGGAGCTGAACCCCTGCCACTGGGCGCAGGGCATGGTATATGCCGCCATTTACAGCAGCCAGCAGGGGCTGGAAGCGCTGGCGGTGCGGCTGACCTATTATCAAGTTGATACCGACCAGCTTTTGCGCTTTACGCGGCAGTTCACCCGGCAGCAGTTGGAGCAGTTTTTGCAACAGCTTTTAACGCAGTATGCCCCGTGGGCGCAGCGGCAGCTGGACTGGGACACCCGGCGCAGCCAGAGCCTTGCGGCGCTGCAATTCCCCTTTGCGGAATACCGCCCCGGGCAGCGGGCGCTGGCGGGCGAGGTGTATCGCGCCTGCCGCGCCGGGAAAAGCGCCGACCGCAAGGGCGGCACCCGCATTTTCTGCCAAGCGCCCACCGGCATCGGCAAGACCATGAGCGCCCTCTTCCCTGCCTTGAAGGCCATGGGCGAGGGCTGCGGCGCAAAGCTGTTCTACCTGACTGCCCGCAACACCACCCAAGCCGCCGCCGAGGACGCGGTGGCGCGGCTGCGTGCTGCGCAGCCCGGCCTTGCCTTACGCAGCGTGACCCTGACCGCCAAGGAAAAGGCCTGTCTGCACCCGGACGCCGAAGGGCACCCCGCCTGTCTGCCGGAGGTGTGTCCCTTTGCCAACGGATACTACGACCGCCGCAAGGACGCGCTGGCGGCTCTGCTGGACGGCAGCGGCAGCTTCAGCCGCGCTGCGCTGGCAGACACCGCCCGGCAGTTCTCGGTGTGCCCCTTTGAGCTGGGGCTTGATCTGAGCGAGTGGTGCGATGTGGTCATCGGGGACTACAACTATCTGTTTGACCCGGTGGTGCACCTGAAACGCTTTTTTGATGCCGCTGGGGACTGGCTGTTCCTCATTGACGAAGCGCACAACCTGCCGGACAGAGCCCGCGCCATGTACTCGGCGCAGTTTGCCAAAAGCAGCCTGACCGAAGCAAAGCGGGCGCTGGGCAAGGGCAAAAGCAGTCTGAAAACCGCGCTGACCAAGGCGGATAAGGTCTTTCTGGCGGCACGCAGAGCCTGCGCACAGGCTGCGCCCCGTATAGGCACAGAACCTGCCGGGGGGACCGAACCCGCACAGGTGAGCCTTTTGCCCGCCGAAGCTGCCCCGGACTTTGCCCTGCCGCAGCCGCTGTACGCCCGGGACGGCACTGTGTTTTTGCAGCAGCTGCCCGCCGCTTTGCCCGCTGCCCTGCGGGCGGTGCATACCCCTTTGCAGGACTGGCTGGAACAAAACCCCGAGGACCCCGCCCACGCGCAGCTGCTGGAGCTCTACTTTGCCTTGCAGGATATCGCCCGCGCGGCCGACCGGTACGACAGCCATTTTGTCACCCAACTCACCGCCCGGGGCAGCGAGTTGGAACTGCACCTGCTCTGCCTAGACCCCGCGCCCTTTGTGGACGCCAGTCTGGCAGCAGGGCGCAGCGCGGCGCTGTTCAGTGCCACCCTGACCCCGCCCGCTTTCTACCGCACTGTGCTGGGCTGCGCCGATGCCCGGGCGGTGGCTCTGCCAAGCCCTTTCCCGCCGGAAAATCTGGGGCTGTTCTGCCTGCCGGGCATCTCCACCCGCTACCGCCAGCGGGAAGCCAGTGTGCCCGCCGTAGCCGATGCGCTGGCGGCGCTGGCAAAGGGCAAGACCGGCAACTATCTGGCGTTTTTCCCCAGCTACGCCTATTTGCAGCAGGTGTACGAAGCCTTTGCCGCCCGCTGGCCGGACATTTCCACCCTTGTGCAGCAGCGCAGCTTGGATGACGCCGGGCGCGCGGAGTTTCTGGCACAGTTCGTGCCCCACCCCGCCGAGACATTGCTGGGCTTTGCCGTGATGGGCGGCATCTTCGGCGAGGGCGTAGACCTTGTGGGCGACCGGCTCATCGGCTGCGCCATCGTGGGGGTGGGTCTGCCGCAGGTGAACCCCCGGCAGGAGATGCTGCGCCGCTATTATGAGGAACAGTCCGGCTGCGGCTTCGACTACGCCTACCGCTACCCGGGCATGAACAAGGTGCTGCAAGCCGCCGGGCGGGTGGTGCGCACCCCGCAGGACAAGGGCGTGGTGCTGCTTTTGGACGACCGCTTTGCGCAGCCCGACACCGCCCGCCTGTTCCCGCCGCACTGGCAGCACATCCAATATCTGCCCGACACCGCCGCGCTGGAAACGGCGCTGAAAGGGTTCTGGGATACCTGAAACCATAAAAGGAGCTGTTGCATTATGCGCAACAGCTCCTTTTGCTATAAACTTAATACTCCACGCCCTTCCGTGCGGCGATGCCCTTCTGGTAGGGGTGGCGGCGGCAGCACATCTCGGTAAGGTAGTCTGCGGCGTCCAGCATCCACCCGGGGGCTGCGTGGGCGGTCAGGACGCACTCCTGCTCGGCGGGGCGGTGCAGCACCGCCTGCTGCAACAAGGCTTTGTCCACCATGTCCAGTTCCCACGCGCTGCCGGCTTCATCCAGCACCAGCAGATCACAGGGCTGTGCCAGCGCCGCCGCAAGGTTTTTGTTCTGCAAGGCGCGGGTAGCGGCCTTTTCGGCTTCGTTCATCTGAAAGACGAATTTCTGCCCGGCCTTGCCCCGGTAGACGACAGCGCCCAGCTGTTCCAGCAGCGGGATCTCCCCGCTCTGCCCGCCCTTTAAAAACTGCACGATGACCACACGTTTTCCGCTGCCCAGTGCCCGCAGTGCAAGCCCCATGGCGGCTGTGGTCTTGCCCTTGCCGTCGCCGTAATACAGATGCAAAAGGCCTAAGCTTTCCATCGTTCTTCTCCTTTTTTGGCTCTCCCGGTCTTGTAACAAAAGGCATCCGCAGCCCTGCGCTTGGCAGAACGGCTGCGGATGCCTTATTATTTATGGTTTGCTTTTACTGGTACAGCGGGAACTCCCGGGTCAGGCGCAGAACGCGCTCGCTGATCTCGTCCTTCTTTTCCGCATAGTGCCAGATGCAGTCTGCAATGCAGTCCGCAATCACCTGCATCTCGGCTGCGCCCATGCCGCGGGTGGTGACAGCCGGGGTGCCCAGACGCACGCCGGAGGTCACAAAGGGGCTGCGGGTCTCGCCGGGGACGGTGTTCTTGTTGGCGGTGATGTGCACGCTGTCCAGACGCTGCTCCAAGTCCTTGCCGGTGCACTCCTCGTCCCGCAGGTCAATGAGCATCAGGTGGTTGTCGGTGCCGCCGGATACCAGCTTGACCCCGCGCTGCTGCAAAGCAGCCGCCAGTGCCTGTGCATTTTCCACGATCTTGCGGGCGTATTCCTTGAACTCCGGCTTCAGTGCCTCGCCAAAGCAGACAGCCTTTGCCGCAATGACGTGCTCCAGCGGGCCGCCCTGCGTGCCGGGGAACACTGCCGAGTTGATGCGCTTGGCAATGATGGGGTTGTTGGTCAAAATCAGGCCGCCGCGGGGTCCGCGCAGGGTCTTGTGGGTGGTGGTGGTCACCACATCGGCGTAGGGTACGGGGCTCTGGTGCTGACCGCCCGCCACCAGACCGGCAATGTGCGCCATATCCACCATCAGGTAGGCGCCGTAGCCGTGGGCGATCTCGGCAAGCTTTTCAAAGTCGATGGCGCGGGGGTAGGCAGAAGCGCCCGCCACCAGCATCTTGGGGCGCACCTTGCGCACCTGCTTTTCCAGTTCGGCGTAGTCGATCACGCCGTCTGCGCCGACGCCGTAGGAGATGAAGTGGTAGTTTTTACCGGACATATTCACCGGAGAACCATGGGTCAGGTGACCGCCCTGCGAAAGGTCCATGCCCATGACGGTATCACCCAGTTCCAGCAGGGCAAAATACACGGCAAGGTTGGCCTGTGCGCCGGAATGGGGCTGGACGTTGGCGTACTTTGCCCCGAACAGCTGGCAGGCGCGCTGGATGGCAATATTCTCCACCTCGTCCACATAGACGCAGCCGCCGTAGTAGCGTTTGCCGGGCAGACCCTCGGCGTACTTATTGGTCAGCACGCTGCCCATGGCTGCCATCACGGCGGGCGAGACGATGTTCTCGCTGGCGATCAGCTCAATGTTCTCGCGCTGGCGGGTCAGTTCCCGCTCCATGGCTGCGCCCAGTTCCGGGTCGGCTGCGTTGACCATGCCGATGGTGTCCATCATATCCTTGTACATTTTACTTACCCCTCTCCACAAAATGTTGCAGATTCTCACAGCGCAGCGCCCGCGCGGCGCTTGCTGCTGTAACATAATCATAGCAGAAAGCGGCGGCAGCTTCAATCCTCTTTTCGCCAAAAGGCTTGCTTTTTTTGTCTGAAGTGTTTATTATGTTTGTATAAAAATGCGCTGTCGATTTTGTATATTTTTCAAGTATCCTCCCCCACAGGTGAAGCGAGGTGTTTTGTATGACCATTGCCGAGGAAAAACAGGCGCAGCGTGCCGCAGGCCGTGCCGCCCGCAAAGCGCTGGCTGCGCCGCAGCGTGCCGCCGCCAACGCGGCGCTGTGCCGCCGGGTGCTGGAACTGGACGCCTACCGCGCCGCCCATACCCTTTTGCTCTATGCAGCCTTTGGGGGCGAAGCCGACCTTGCCGCCGTGGCTGCCGAGGCCGCACGGCAGGGCAAAACGGTGGCCTACCCGGTGTGCGGCGAGGGCTTTACCCTCACCGCTGCCGTGCCGGGCGCGGACGGCTGGGCGGTGGGGCAGTACGGCATCCGCACGCCGGTACCGGAGCGCTCTGCGCTTTTGCAGCCGGAGCAGCTGGATCTGGTGCTGGTGCCCTGCACCGCCTTTGACGCAGACTGCTACCGGGTGGGCATGGGCAAGGGCTACTACGACCGCTACCTGCCCCGCTGCACCCGGGCGGTGAAGATCGGCATTGCATTGGAAGTTCAGCGCGTCCCCCGCGCCGCCGTGGACGCCCACGACCAGCGGCTGGACGCCTTTGTAACAGAGAGGGGTATCCACACATGGAAATGAACGATTTAAGCTGCGCACAGTTTCTGGCACAGCTTGCCAGCAAAGCGCCCACGCCGGGCGGCGGCGGCACTGCCGCGCTGATAGGCGCTGCCGGTGTGGCGCTGGGCAACATGGTGGGCTGCCTGACCACCGGCAAAAAGAAGTACGCCGCCGTGGAAGCGGACATTCAGGCACTGAACGCCCGGGCAGGAGCCCTGCGGCTGGAACTGGAAGCGCTGGTGCAGGCCGATGCCGACGCCTTTGCGCCGCTGGCTGCGGCCTACGGCCTGCCCAAGGACACCCCGGAGCAGGCCACGCACAAGGCCGCCGTACTGGAAGCCGCCCTGAACGGTGCCAGCGCCGTGCCGCTGCAGATCATGGAAAAGTGCGCCGAGGGCATCGCGCTGGCCGGGCAGTACGCCGCCAAAGGCAGCGTGCTGGCGGTATCGGACGCAGGGTGCGCTGCCGTGCTGTGCAAGGCCGCCTTGCAGGCCGCAAGCCTGAATGTGTTCATCAATACCAAGCTGATGGCAGACCGCACCCATGCCGCCGCGCTGGACGCCCGGGCAGACGCATTGCTGGCAGAGTTTGTGCCCCGGGCAGACGAAATATTCACCGCCGTCAGCGGAAAACTCCGCAACAAATAATATAGCAATGAGGGAAAGTATATGGCAACAATTTTAAAGGGCGCGCCGGTAGTGGCCGCCATGAACGAGCGCAACGCGGCGCTCTGCGAACAGCTGAAAGCCAAGGGCATCACCCCCACGCTGGCCGTGGTGCGTGTGGGCGAGCGGGAGGATGACCTCTCCTACGAGCGGGGCGTGATGACCCGCTGCGGCAAGGTGGGCGTCGCCGTCAAGCAGTTCGTGCTGCCCGCCGACGCCACACAGGAGCAGCTGCTTCAGGTATTGGACGAGGTGAACACCGATGACGGCATCCACGGCTGTCTTTTGTTCCGTCCGCTGCCCAAGCAGTTCGACGACCGCACCGTCCGCGCCGCTCTGCGCCCGGAAAAGGACATCGACGGCATCACGGACGGTTCGCTGGCCGGGGTGTTCACGAACACCGATTTAGGCTATGCTCCCTGCACCGCGCAGGCCTGCATGGAAATTTTGAAGTATTACAACGTCCCCCTTTCCGGCAAGCGTGCCGTGGTGGTGGGGCGCAGCCTTGTGGTGGGCAAGCCCGCTGCCATGATGCTGGACCGGGAAAACGCCACCGTCACCCTGTGCAATTCCCGCACCCAGAATCTGCCGGAGGTGTGCAAACAGGCCGACATCGTGGTAGTCGCCATGGGCAAAATGGGCGCTGTGGGCGCAGACTGCCTGCGGGCAGGCCAGACGGTCGTGGACGTGGGCATCCATGTGAACGAGGAGGGCAAACTCTGCGGTGACGTGCAGTTTGCCGCCGCAGAACCGCTGGTGGACGCCATCACCCCCGTGCCCGGCGGCGTGGGCACCGTGACCACCTCGGTGCTGGTAGGCCATGTGGTGCAGGCGGCGTGCAAAAAGGCCGGAGTGTAAAACTCCCCCAGTCTCGCTGCGCTCGACAGCCCCCTCTAAGATGGGGCTCCTGACGCGTCCGCAAACTTTGCACTTTAGCCGGAAACATCATCGCTATGCCAAGGGCTCCATCTCCGAGGGAGCTGTCACGGCGCAAGCCGTGACTGAGGGAGTTTTTTAGGAGTTTATCTATGTCTTTGCCATATCAGGGAAAAGTCATTCCACGCGCAAAAGAACTGCGCAAAAAAGCCACAAAGCAAGAGCAGCATCTTTGGTTTGGTTTTTTGCGTAATTATCCTATTCGGTTTCAGCGGCAAAAAACGATCGACTATTTTATCGCCGACTTCTACTGCCATGCCGCCAGACTGGTGGTAGAGCTGGACGGCTCTCAGCACTACGATGAACAGGGGCTTATATACGATAAAGAACGTGCGGCTGTTCTGGAGCAGTATGGTGTAAAAGTCCTGCGCTTTTCAAACTTGGATGTCGAGCGCAATTTTCAAGGCGTTTGCACGGCAATTGATTTAGCCGTCAAAGAACGGGCAGCGCAGCTTTCCACTGCCGAATAACAAAACAACACCCTCAGGCGCAGCGGTCTGAGGGTGTTTCTCTTTGGTTTTATTGTGTGCCGCTCAGCCCCGCACAAGGAGCAGCAGCAGAGCCGAGGCCACGCACTGCAGAATGAGCCAGCGGGCTACCACCTGCTCGTCGCTCCAGCCCTTGCGCTTGCGCACATGGTCGTGGAGGGGGGTCAGGGTGTTTTTCAGGATCCAGATGTGCAGAAAACGCTTCAGGCTGATCTTCAGAATACCCAGGCTGCCGTCTGCGATGAACACGATAGCCGCCAGCAGGAAGGCAAAGGGATGGCCACACTTGAGGGACAGCATGGCGATGAAAAAGCCCATGGCGCGGCTGCCGGCATCGCCCATCAGCAGGCTGGAGGGCTTGGCGTTGAGCCACAGGTAGGCCAGCAGCGCACCGATGAACACCACACCGGCGGTGGCATAAGTGCCCAGCTCGGTCTTATAGGCCAGCAGATAGGTGCCAATGGTCACCACCGCCAGACTGGCGGAAAGGCCGTCCACACCGTCGGTGCAGTTGACCACGTTGATGCTTGCCCAGATAAGGATGACGATGAGCAGCAGGTACACCGCGTAGGGCAGCGTGAAACTCCACTGCAAAAAGTGCACCCCGCAGCCGTTGAAGTTCAGGTAGGTCACGCCCGCCAGCACCGCAATGACAAAATCGATGATGCCCTTTTTGTACTCGTTCCACGCGGTCTCGGCGGCATCGTCCAGATAGCCGGAGAGCATGGAGGCGATCAGCAGCACATTATACACCACATACTCGGTGGTGAAGGGCAGAAACGCCAGCGACACCAGCGCGATGCACAGTACAAAGATCAGGCCGGAGCCCCGCGCCTTGCCCTTGGAAAGCTCGCCGTTCACCGCAAAGGCGCGGCCATGGTCGTGGGGCAGTTTATCGCGGAAAACGGAATCCGTCAGGGCGGTCAGGGCAAACGCCAGCAAAAATGCCATGGCATCCACGCCCCGCTGCCCGATGACAGAGGTAAGCATTTGGATCATAAGATAACATTCCTCTTTCTTTCTGTATAGTACGTTGTGAGTGTATCACGCCCTTGCCCAAAAATCAATCCCGGCGGCAAAATTCGCTGCGGATTGACTTTTCTCCCGCTGCTCTTTATAATAGTATGTCAGTCTGTATTTTCACCCGCAACGCAGGAGGTCCCATGTCCATTACCCTTGAGCAGCTCTCTGCCCGGATGCGGCAGGGCGAGCAGGTGCCGCTGCGCCACACCGCACAGGTGGCGCTGACGCTGAGCATCCCTTCCATTTTGCAGCAGATCGTAGTCACCGCCATGGAGTACATCGACGCAGCCATGGTGGGACATATCGGCGCCGCCGCCACCGCTTCCATCGGCATCGTCAGTTCCAGCACATGGCTGCTGCACGGTATGCTGGCCGGGCTGTGCATGGCGTTTTCCATTCAGGTGGCGCAGTATCTGGGCGCAGACCGTCAACAGGATGCCCGGGGCGTGCTGCGGCAGTCCATGCTGTTCAATTTAGTGGTGGGTCTTGCCGCTGCCGCCTTTGGCGTGGGCATCAGCCGGTTTCTGCCCGGGTGGCTGGGCGCAGACACCGCATTGCAGGCAAATGCATCGGCGTATTTTGCAATATGGTCGGCTTCCCTGCCCTTTGTCATGGCGATGGGCACCTATGCCGCCATGCTGCGCTCCACCGGCGATGCCCTGACCCCCGGCCTGATCAGCGTGTTCACCTGCGTGCTGGACATCATCTTTAACTTTTTCCTCATCAACCCCACGCGGGAAATGACGGTGTTCGGTCAAAACCTCACGGTCTGGGGTCTGGGCTGGGGCGTGCCGGGCGCGGCGCTGGGCACAGCCCTTGCCAACGCCGTGGGCGGCACGCTGGCGCTGGGCGTTCTGCTGCTGCGGGACGGCCCGCTGTGCATCCGCAAGCCCGGCTCGTGGCGCATTACCCGCGCCTGCCTGCACAACGTGTGGAAGGTGGGCGCACCGCTGGCGGCAGAGCGCGCCGCCCTGTCCTCGGCACAGGTGCTGCTGGTGCGCATCGTGTCCGGGCTGGGCACTACCGCCATTGCCGCCAACAGTCTGGGCGTCAGCGCCGAGAGCCTGTGCTACATGGCGGGCTACGGCATTCAGGACGCCGCCCTTGCGCTGGTGGGACAGGCCGTGGGCGCAAACCGCCGGGACATGGCAAAGCGCTTTGCGTGGCTGTGCACCGCCATGGGCATGGGCATCATGGCGCTTACCGGCGTGGGACTGTATGTGTTTGCCCCGCAGCTGATGGGCATCTTCACCGCCGACGCCGCCGTTATTGCGCTGGGCGCGCGGGTGCTGCGCATCGAAGCCTTTGCCGAGCCCATGTTCGGGGCCAGCATCGTAGCCAGCGGCTCCATGCAGGGCGCGGGCGACAGCACCGGCTGCTTTGTGCTGAACCTTGTCAGTATGTGGGGCGTGCGGCTGACCTTGGCGGTTCTGCTGGCTCCCCGCTTCGGGCTGGTAGGCGTATGGGTGGCCATGTGCGCCGAGCTTTGCACCCGCGGCGCACTGTTTTTGCTGCGCATGGCGCGGGGCAAATGGCTGGATAAGGGTGCGCTGGCGTAAACGATTTGGAATGCGCTCCGCTTTGCTCTGCGCATGATCAGCGGAAAGATTCTTTATATTTTGCGTTTGGAGCACTCTGCGGAGTGCTCCAAACGCATTTTTCACAGGAAGGGGCTCCTGACGCATCCGCAAACTTTACGCTTTAGCCGGAAACATCATCGCTATGCCAAGGGCTCCATCTCCGAGGGAGCTGTCACGGCGTAAGCCGTGGCTGAGGGAGTTTGTGCGGCAGATTTTCCTTCTAAATAGAGAAAGAGCCGGAAAGTCCGCGGACTTTCCGGCTCTCTGTCATCTCAGCAGCTTACTTGCGGCCGTGCAGGATGGGAGACAGGGGCTTATAGATCAGCAGGCACAGCACTGCGTCCAGCAGACCCTTGACCAGCGTGAAGGGCATGTTGAAGATCACAAGGCACTTGATCAGGCTGTCAGCAGAGGGCAGAATGGCCTGATACATGCCCAAAATAGCTTCCAGCGGCATATGGTAGAACTGCACATAGGCCGGGTAGGTAATGAAGTAGTTGGAGGGCACGCTGAACACTGCCATAGCGGCTGCACCGGCAATGGCGCCCAGGATGGCGGTCTTGCGGCTCTTGTTGCGCTTGTAGACAAAGCCCGCCACAGCGGAGAACACCGCACCCAGCATAAAGTTGCACAACTCGCCCACGCAGGCGGTGGAGGTGCCCTTGATGATGATGTGCAGCAGGTTCTTCATAAAGCTGATGACCACGCCGTACACCGGGCCCAGTGCAAAGGCACCCAGCAGGGCGGGCAGGTCGGAGAAGTCCATCTTGACGAAGGACGGGATGAGCATCGGCAGCGGGAACTCGATGAACATCAGGATAAAGGCGACCGCGCTGAGCATGGCGGCAACGGTCAGGTTGTGGGTGGTATTCTTTTTCATGGTAGTTGTCCTCCCCGGGGTGTACGCCCCGTTCAAATTTGTTCGGAAAGCCCTTTTCGCGCTGGATCGAACCGGAAAGACAAACCAAAAAGCGCCCTGCTGCAACCAAAAACTGCAACAGGGCGCACAGACGCAATTTGCCTGCCGTTTCTTGCATCCGGACTATACCGTTGGTCCCGGAGTTGCACCGGGTCAGCACCCTTGCGGGTGGTCGCGGACTTTACCGCCAGTGGGGAATTGCACCCCGCCCTGAAACGAACTTTCTGACCAAGAGTATAGCGCGGCAGGGCGGCGCTGTCAAGCCCCCTTTCCAAAAATCAGTTTTCACCTTTCTTTCCTTGCCCCGGGCGACAGAGTATGCTATTATAGAATGCGTTGTGAAAAAACACAGGAGGTTTTCCATGATTTTCTCGATCCGTAACCTTGGTTTTGAGCTGGGCTCGCTGCTGCTGGAAGGCTGGGCAGCCTTTGCCGCCCGGGTGGTGTGCGCGGCACTGCTGCTGGTGCTGGGCTGGCTGGCGCGGCAGCTTTTGTCCCGCCGGGTGTTCCCTGCCCTGCTGCGCCGCAGCTGGCGGCTGGCAGGTACGCCCATTCTGCTGCGCAGCTTTGCCGTGCCGCTGCAGCGGCTCACCCTTGCGGCGTTCATCTACGCCGCAGCAGTCAGCCTGCCGTGGGCAATTGCCGGCGTGAGCAAATTCCTGCTCATGGTCTTTGAGCTTGCCGCCACCTATTTTGTGTGTCAGGGGCTGTACGCCGCCGCCGATATCACCGACCTGATGCTGGCAAACTGCGGCGAGGAGGTGCGCACCAACCGCACCCTGACCACCCTGCTGAACAAACTATATAAAGTTTTCATCGTGGTGCTGGGCGTTATGACCATGGCACAGGAGACCGGCCTGCCGGTGGGCAGCATCGTCGCCAGTGCGGGTCTTGTCGGTCTGACCATCTCTCTGGCGGCGCAGGACAGCGCCAAAAACCTGTTCAGTGGGCTGGTCATTTTGCTGGACCGCCCCTTTTCCATCGGCGACTGGATCACCGTGGGCGACGTTTCCGGCGAGGTGGTGGATATCAACTTCCGCTCCACCAAGGTCCGCGCCCTGGATAACTCGGTGTACATCCTGACCAACAGCACGGTCAGCTCTGCCACCATCAACAACGGCACTTTGCGCAACAAGCGGCTGTACCGCTTCACCCTCGGGGTCACCTACGACACCACCCGTCCCCAGCTGGAACATCTGATGGCAGACCTGACCGCCATGCTCACGGCCAGCCCCTACACCTACGAGGACTCGGTGCTGGTCAAGCTGAGCGGCTTCGGTGCTTCCAGCATCGACCTGCTGGTGTCCGCCTACCTGCGCACCGCCGACATGACCCGCTTTTTACAGATGCAGAACGATTTGAACCTTGACCTGATGGACGTGATGCAGAAAAACGGCGTGGACTTCGCCTTCCCCTCCACCACCGTGTATCTGGAAAAGAACGGCGAAAACGAATAACCGATCTGATATCTATTTCTATTTTATGTTTGCCGCAGCCTGTAGGCCGCGGCAAACGCATTTTCACGGACTAAAACAAAGAAACGCCGGTTTTGTTGTAAAAAGCAGGCGCTTTTACCCTATGATTTCCCGTCCGGTCATGTTATTCTTATAGCGCACCCGCATACACTGCGGAGCACGCCATTAAATCATCTGTGGAGGAACTCTTCCTATGACACAGCTTTTGCTGCCTATTATTTATCTGGCCTTTATCAGCCTTGGTCTGCCGGATTCCCTGCTGGGGTCCGCATGGCCCACCATGTACCCCCAGCTGGGCGTCCCCTTCTCCTACGCGGGCATCCTGTCCATGATCATCTCGCTGGGCACCATCGTTTCCAGCCTGAACAGCGACCGGCTCACCCGGGCGCTGGGCACGGGCAAAGTGACCGCCCTCAGCGTGGGCATGACCGCTGCGGCGCTGTTCGGCTTTTCGGTCTCCGGCCGTTTCTGGATGCTCTGCCTGTGGGCTGTGCCCTACGGCTTGGGCGCGGGCAGCGTGGATGCCGCCCTGAACAACTACGTTGCCCTGCATTACGAAAGCCGCCACATGAGCTGGCTGCACTGCATGTGGGGCGTGGGCACCACCATCGGCCCTATGGTGATGGGCGCGGCTCTTTCCGGTGGGCTGAGCTGGAACAGCGGCTACCGGTACATTGCCCTGTTCCAGATCGCACTTTCTGCCGTGCTTTTTTGCAGCCTGCCCCTGTGGCATAAACGCCCCGATGCCGCCCCGGACGGCACCGCGCCCAAGGCGCTGACCCTGCCGCAGGTGTTCGCGCTGCCGGGCGCGAAGGAAGTGATGCTCTGCTTCTTCTGCTACTGTGCGCTGGAGACCACCGCCGGGCTTTGGGCCAGCAGCTACCTGACCCTTGTGCGGCAGGTGCCTGCCCAGACTGCTGCCAGCTTTGCCAGCCTGTTCTACATCGGCATCACGGTGGGACGGGGCGTCTGCGGCTTTCTGACCTTAAAACTGAGCGACACCCAGATGATCCGTCTGGGGTTTGCGGTGCTGGGCGCGGGCGTTGCCGCCCTGCTGCTGCCCGGGGCGCAGGTCTTTGCGCTGGCTGGGCTTGTGCTGGTGGGACTGGGCTGTGCGCCCATCTACCCCAGCATCATCCACTCCACCCCGGCGCATTTCGGCGCACAAAACTCTCAGGCCGTCATCGGCATCCAGATGAGCAGCGCCTATGTGGGCAATCTGGTCATGCCGCCGCTGTTCGGTCTGCTTGCCAATAACATCACCCCGGCGCTGTTCCCCTTCTATCTGCTGGCAGTTCTGGTGCTGATGGCGCTGATGCACCGGCAGCTGGTGCGCAAAACGGCGCACGACTAAATCTTTGGTGCAACGCTGCAAAACTATTTTAATGGCCTCCGCTTTGCTTTGGCCATCTTCAGCGGAAAATCAATTTTAAATTGACGGTTCAGAAGCGCCTGCGGGCGCTTCTGAACCGTTTTTTACAGATTGGGTCTCAAAAAAAGAAGCCGCCGCACCAATCACTGTGCAGCGGCTTTTGGTTTCAGGTTCTCTTACAGAATGCGGGCGCTGATGGCGTTTGCCACCTGAAATAGGTCTTTCTGCCCGATAAAGCCAAACTTGGCCTCGTGGCCGTCCGCAAAGCAGACCGTCAGCTGGGACGCCTGCAGCGGGTCGCCAAAGCCCGCCGTCTGGATGCCGTAGTGCAGCACCTTGCGGTAAGGCAGCACAAAGATCTGCTGCCGTGTGCCCGTGACCCCCTGCATATCCACCATGATGATGCGGTGGCTGGTAAACACCACCTGATCGCGCACCGTCTTGTACGCGCCCACGATCTGCTCGCCCTCCAGCAGCAGGGCATTGATATTTTTGCAGATATCCTTCTCCTGCAGGCGGATAAGGTTCTCCATCGGTTTATCGCGAAATTCCATAGCAGCGTTCCCCTTTCAGCGTTTTATGGCTCTATTGTAGCATTTCCCCCGCCGGTTGGCAAGATGGCGGCGCGGCGCAAGGTAAAAAGAAAAGACCCGAACCATTCAAGGTTCAGGTCTTGTGGAGCGGGTAATGGGAATCGAACCCACCTCCTCAGCTTGGAAGGCTGATATACTAGCCGATGTACTATACCCGCAATTGCAGAATGCATTATACCATAATTTTGCGCAAATGTCCAGCATGAATTTAGGGTCTGCAACCGTGAAAGTGGTGGAAGCGGAGAACGAATCAACCGTTGTCCGCATTGACTTCGTTGCATAATATGGGTATAATATAATTAGAATTTTACTATTATGGACAGGTTACACAGGAGCAGGAGGTGCTTTTATGAATATCCGTCCATCTGCAGCGATTCGCCAGAACTACAACGAGATTGCTGATTTGTGCAGAGAAACCGCTGAGCCGGTTTTTCTTACCAAGAACGGCGAGGGTGATTTAGTCGTCATGGACATCGAAACCTACAACCGCCGTGAAAAAATGCTGAAGCTCCGTGAAGAGCTGCTTTCCGTGGAAGAGGATCGGATGCGTGGAAGCGAGGGCTATTCGATCGACGAGGTCACTTCCATGATGCGTTGCGCGATCAAGGAGGCCGCCGGACATGGAGCAGCAAAATAAATATCGCGTGATCGTGTCAGCACGGGCTGCTCAGATGCTGGTGTCCCATGCCGCATTTCTGGCACAGGTCAGTCCTGCAGCAGCAGAGCGGCTTACAGTCGAATTTGAAAAGGCTGCAAAGTCTTTGGAGCAGATGCCGCAGCGCTGCCCATGGCTCAAAGGCGAATACATTCCCAAAAATGCTTACCGATTTATCCTGTTTGAAAACCGCTATATGCTCATCTTCCAGATCGTAGATAATACGGTTTATGCAGATTATGTGGTAGATTGCAGACAGGATTACGGCTGGCTCATCCGATGATCAACAAAGGCGGTGGCTTTCCTTTTGTGGGAAGCTCCCGCCTTTTGCTGCGTCTGTGTAAAAGTCAGAAATTATCGGAATGCTTTGTTCGCAGGGGAACTCCGGGCTTATGACAGGGTATGTATAATGTGCAGAGCCATATCAGCATTTTCTTTGTCCACAAACACCTCTGTGACATACTGCGGTTTTATGCCGAGGATTCCAATTCTTGCTTGATCAAATGTGTTACGTCGATTGACATCTTTAGTTTTGCAATAGAACTTGATTCCCGCAGCCGCCAACGCATCCGTGATGCGATTGCATTGGTAAGGGTCAGAAACTGTTGCAACTAGCGATTTGAAAAAATGCTCTAACATAAAGAGACCTCCTCGTACAGCCGCTCCATGCAAAGTTCCTGCTCTGCCATGATGGAATCATCCGTAGGGTCGTAGACTTGTTGGCTGTGGATCGCATTTTTTATTGGCATGGTGCTACTCTCCTTATTTATAAGGAACCCTTCTCATTTTTCAGTAGATTCTTCCAGATTCTTTCGGTACTGTGCCGGACTGACACCATACTCTTTCTTGAATAC
>CAKSZE010000033.1 GCA_934525325.1 uncultured Faecalibacterium sp. | reverse complement strand
GGATAGAAATATGTTGCATCGTCCTTTCTTCCGGTGGTGTGTGGGTCGCCCTCCTCGCGGAGGGCGTGGATAGAAATCATGCGCCCCGGGCCCGGGTCAAGTCCGGGCCCGCGTCGCCCTCCTCGCGGAGGGCGTGGATAGAAATAGGACTTGCCAGCAGCCGAAAGGGCTGCGGGCATGGGTCGCCCTCCTCGCGGAGGGCGTGGATAGAAATATATCATTTATGCTAGGCAAAGACCAATCTTCATTGTCGCCCTCCTCGCGGAGGGCGTGGATAGAAATATGTACAAGCCCCACGTTGCAAGGGTGTCGTAATGTCGCCCTCCTCGCGGAGGGCGTGGATAGAAATATGTCTTCCCAGATTTGCCACGGAATGCGGTAGAAGTCGCCCTCCTCGCGGAGGGCGTGGATAGAAATTGTTCGTTTGCCGAAACGTCCCCCGGCGTTTGAAGTCGCCCTCCTCGCGGAGGGCGTGGATAGAAATGGTGAGGCCGAGAATATAATCTGTCGTAACTCCGGTCGCCCTCCTCGCGGAGGGCGTGGATAGAAATAGCCAGAGGTTGCACCGCCGCCGCAAAGAAAAAAGCGTCGCCCTCCTCGCGGAGGGCGTGGATAGAAATAGGTGCTCACAGCCCAGATACCCGGCAATGTTGACGGTCGCCCTCCTCGCGGAGGGCGTGGATAGAAATCATGTTAAGCCGCTCCTGATCACGCTTGCACAGAGTCGCCCTCCTCGCGGAGGGCGTGGATAGAAATCTCGCGCCCGCAGGCGCGCAGCTTCCCCCGCGCCGGTCGCCCTCCTCGCGGAGGGCGTGGATAGAAATATGCCCCCACGTCGCCGCAGCAGCACCGGCTGGCGTCGCCCTCCTCGCGGAGGGCGTGGATAGAAATACAGTGCGCAACGTGGAGGGCGTGGAGTTAGGCGCGTCGCCCTCCTCGCGGAGGGCGTGGATAGAAATATGCGGCAGCTGGTTTCCGCCTACGATGACGGCTAGTCGCCCTCCTCGCGGAGGGCGTGGATAGAAATTTCTATGGACACGTCCCACCGGTCGAGTAGGTCGGCGTCGCCCTCCTCGCGGAGGGCGTGGATAGAAATATGGCCCCACGTCGCCGCAGCAGCACCGGCTGGCGGTCGCCCTCCTCGCGGAGGGCGTGGATAGAAATCACATACTGGGCGCATGATTCCAGCCGCCGCGCCGTCGCCCTCCTCGCGGAGGGCGTGGATAGAAATATTGTCATGAATTACAAGATGTTTCATTGTGTGCCGTCGCCCTCCTCGCGGAGGGCGTGGATAGAAATTCCACTTTACCGGGTAGTGATCTAGGTGTAGGGCGTGGATATACCACTGTCATTGTCTTGCTTCAGGCTCTGCTGTCCGCAACTCCCGCAGTTTGCCGATGATCTGATTCAAAAGTTCAACACGCTGTGTCCGTTCATCCGAGTACCGATTGATCTTTTCTAACCTCATCATATCTTGCCGAACATCTTCTGCGACATAGTACATTGCCAGCGCAGAATGTTTTCCAAATTCTTGAAGCGCGTCTGTGTTGGCAGCCTGAACACAAGCCCCCGCCGCACGAATGTACCCTTCATAGATCTCACGATCGTGCTGCTGCTTTTCTATCTTGTCCTGATGTTCGTATTCCAGTTGTTTCATTTTTTCTGCGTGTTTGTTGTTCAGATATGTCGTTGCTACCGGAGATACAACGGCTCCAATAATAGCCACGATCGCTGCAATTTCAGAAAAATCCATTTTCATCGCCTTCCTTCTGCCCCAGTATACCGCAGAAGCAGGCCCGCATCAAGGCGGTCACGCCGCCGCATACAAAACAATATCATTCTGAATTTTCCCTTGTTTTTCCAGCGTCCGGTGCTATACTTATTGCAAAAGATACTTCCTGTGCATCCACAAGGGTGCACCGCACTGCCTTCGGGAGCAGTGTGGGAGTATCTTTTTTATTGCGGATGGATTTGCTGCGCATAATTTATTGCCCTACGATGCAGTTTGCATCATGCTTTTATTACGCCGCCTTTTGCGCCACTGATTAAGGCAATTTCCAGATAAACAGGGGTAATTAAGGCACAGCCGCCCACTTTCCCACCCCCTGCCGCACAAACAAAACCCCCGAAAACTGGCTTCAAAAGCCAACTTTCGGGGGTTTCTCTTTGGAGCTACTGACCTGATTCGAACAGGCGACCTGCTCATTACGAGTGAGCTGCTCTACCAGCTGAGCCACAGTAGCACATTGCACATCTGCTGCAACAGGCAATATTTTACCATATTTCTGCAGTGCTGTCAAGGCCGAATTTCCTGTAAGCGGGGCAGCTTTTGCGGGGCGTTTCACAAAAAGTTGTTGCATTTTAGCCCGGCTGCTTTATAATAGAATTGATTGCGCAAAAGACTGCACCTTTTGCCGGAAAGGATGAGCTGCACCATGATCTTTGTTCCCCTGCTGCACTACTTTTTGTGCAAGAATGATTACAGCGGCAACGAAGCCGGACTGCGCTACCGGCTTACGCCGGGCAAACGCACCGTGCCGGACCCGGACAGCGGCGCGGATGCCACCAAGGAGGAAAAGATCCTCACTGTGGACTACTGGCCCGCGCCTTGGACGATCGATAAGACCGACCCCGCCCTGCGCCGCCGGGAGGTATTTCCGCTTACGGACGAAGGGCGTGCCGCCGCCGCGCAGTATCTGAAAGACGCCTACGATGCCGAGCCGGAGCGCTGGAACAACTGCCCGGATATGATGGACTGCGACCCTTGGGAGCCGCCCGCCGCGCCGGATCCTGCCAACGAATGAACCGAACGAGGAAACCATGATCTACCGTTTGAAAGAACTGAAGGGCGATACCATCGCCGTGCCGCAGCTGGTGTTCTCCAAGCTGGGCATTGCCGAAGAATACAATGTGCGTGTGGCGCTGTATGTGCTGGCCACCGGCGTGACCGACCCGGACAAGCTTTGCGCCGACCTCAAGCTGCGCAGCCGCATCAGTGCCGAGAGCGCGCTGGCGTTCTGGGCGGGCGCGGGGCTTTTGGAGCGCTACGAGGAAAACGCCGCGCCGGGCGCAGAGCCCAGCGCCCCCGCCCCCATGCGCTGGGCGGAGATCGCCGCCGCCAGCCGCACCGACCCTATGATCTCCAGCCTGATCGACTGCGGACAGACCAGCTTTGCCCGTCCGCTGACCCACACCGAGATGGAAAAGCTGGTGAACCTGTATGTGCAGGAGGGCTTTGCGCCTGAAGCTGTGATGCTCTGCGTGGCCTATGTAGCCAGCCGGGGCAAGCGCACCATGGCCGCCGTGACCCACGAACTGAAGGTCTGGCGCGCCGAGGGCGTGGAGACCGGCGAGCAGGCCGATGCCCACTTAAAGCTGCTGGCACTGCGCCAGAGCCGCGAGGAATACGTCAGCAGCTTGCTGCAGATCTCCCCCGAGGAGCTGACGCTGGGCGGGCGCAAGGCCATTGCGCGCTGGTACGAGGTGTACGGCTACGATGACACCATGGTGCAGGAAGCCGCCGTGCAGGCCGGCCCGAAGCGCGACCTGTGGTACTGGAACAGCATCCTGAAAACATGGAACGCCAAGGGTCTGCGCAACATCCACGATGTGCGCGGGCCGGTGGCCGCAGCCGGTGCAAGCCGGAATATCCGGGTGGACCGTGACACACCCAGCGGAAACGATATCCTGAAAAACGCCACCCGCCGCCGTTCCCTGATCAAGAAACCGGAGTAAGGAGCCTTTATGCGTACCAAAAACGAATTGTATCAGCAGGCATTGCGCACCGTAGCCATGCGGCGGCAGACCGCCCGCGCACTGGCACAGGATGCACAGGCCGAGGCCGAAGCCGCCATCCCCGGGCTGCGCCACGCCGAGGAGGAAGTGCGGGTACGGGGCATCCGCTGCGCCATTGCCGGAGCTTCCGGCAAGGACCGCACCGAGACTGCTGCTGCCCTTGCGGCGGCAAAGCAGAAGCTGACCACCCTGCTGGCCGGGAGCGGACGCCCTGCGGATGCGCTGGAGCCGAAGTTCACCTGCAAGCGGTGCGAGGACACCGGCGCAGTGGACGGCCACACCTGCGACTGTGTGCGCCGGGTAATGCAGCAGTTGCGTCGGAAGGAGATCGAGGAGCTGTCCAGCCTGTCCATCTCCAGCTTTGATACCATGCAGCTGGACTACTACCCCAACACGGTGGACAAGACGCTGGGCGAGAGCGTGCGCAGCTACATGGCCGGAGTTCTGGCCGACCTGCGGGATTACGCCACGGACTTTTCCCCCGCCACCCGCGAAAGCCTGCTGCTGGTGGGCAACGCAGGGCTGGGCAAAACCCATGCCGCTCTCGCCATTGCCGGGGAGGTGCTGCGGCAGAACTACGATGTGATCTATGTCTCCTGCCCGGACTTTTTCGGCAAGCTGGAAGCGCTGCATTTCGGCACTGACCCCGGCGGCGAGGAGGAGACCTTGTTCCAGACCGCCTGCAATGCTGATCTGCTGATTTTGGACGATTTGGGCACCGAGTTCAATTCCAGCTTCTTCCTGACGAATCTGTACAGCCTGCTGAATAACCGCTTGGGTGCAAAGCTGCCTACCATCGTCACCACCAACATCACGGACGGTGCGCTGCTGGAAAAACTATACACAGAGAAGATCTCCAGCCGCCTTGCGGCCTTTGTGCAGATCCAGTTTTTGGGCAGTGATATCCGGGTGCAGAAGGCCGCAGAATAAGTCGTTTTATTTCTGCCGGGGCCGTACATCTTTTGAGAGAAGTAATTGTAAAATAAACGCGAAACACCGTGCAAATGAAAAGCCATCCGCCGCAGTATGACCGGGGTTTGAAACCCTTGGGATCAGCTGTTGCGGATGGCTTTATTTTATAACAAATCAGAACTCTAATACAGGGCTTACCTCGTTGCGGCGCTGTGCCTGCACGATGCAGTCCTTTTCCGGCACGACACCGGCTGCGCCCAAGGTGGTGAACACGGTCTGCAAGGCAAGGCTTGGCGTGTTATTCTCCTGCGAGAGATGGCACAGAGCGAACTTTTTGCAGCCGCTCTGGATCAGTTCCAAAAGCTTTGCGGAGCACTCGTCGTTGGAAAGGTGGCCCCGCACGCTCTCGATGCGGGCGCGCAGATAGTAGGGGTAGGGCCCGCTGCGCAGCATGTGCAGGTCGTAGTTGCTTTCCAGTGCCACAAGGTCGCAGCCGGAAAGCGCTTCGTGCACCGGTGGGGTCAGAGTACCAAGGTCGGTGGCGATGGTCATGGTCTTATCGTCCGGGGTGTGGATGCGGTAGCCCACGCAGGGCACATCGTGGCTGGTGGGGAAGGACTGCACCCCGAAGCAGCCGATGTCCTCTTCCCTGCCCTCCAGCGTGTTCAGCGCACAGTTGGCGGGCACGATGTCGTTGGCATCCAGAAAATCCAGCGTAGCCGCTGCGCCGTACACCGGCAGCGGGTTCTTTTTCAGGAAGGTGGAAAGACCCTTGACGTGGTCGCTGTGCTCGTGGGTGACAAGGATGCCTGCGCAATCACTGATGGCAAGCCCCAGTGATTTGAGCGCAGCCGTGGTGGTGCGCACGCCCTTGCCCATATCCACGATAAGGTACTGCGCGCCGCAGCGCACCACGCTGCTGTTACCGGAGGAGCCGGAATACAATGAAATGAACTCTGCCATGAAAACCTCTTATGTTACCACCTGAAAACAGCCCGCCGCACAGAATTTACGGCAGGCTGTTTGTTTTGTTGTTTGTGTTACAGAGCCTGTTCCAGTGCAGCGGGCACCCGCTCCACCTTGCTGATCTCTGCACCCAGACCGCGCAGCTTTTCCACGATATTCTCGTAACCGCGCTCGATATGACCGATCTCCTCGATCTCGCTGGTGCCATCGGCCATCAGAGCAGCCACCACCATAGCGGCACCGGCACGCAGGTCGGAGGCGCGCAGCGGTGCGGGGCTAAGCTTTTCCACGCCCTCAAACACGGCCACCTGACCGTCTACCTGCACGCTGGCACCCATCTTGCGCAGCTCGTCCACATAGCGGAAGCGGTTGTCCCACACGCTCTCGGTGATGGTGCTGGTGCCCTTAGCCACGCTCAGCAGCACGCCCATCAGGGGCTGCATATCGGTGGGGAAGCCGGGGTGCGGCATGGTGTTGATTTTCAGCGGCAGAATATCGCCGGTGCGGGATACCCGCACTGCATCGTCAAATTCTTCCACAGTGACCCCTGCGCGGCGCAGCTTGGCCGTGATGGGCTCCAGGTGCTTAGGAGTGACGTTCTTGATGAGCACATCGCCGCCGGTGGCAGCAGCAGCTACCATGTAGCTGCCGGCTTCAATCTGATCCGGGATGATGCTGTAAGTGCAGCCGTGCATCTTTTCCACACCGCGCACCTTGATGACGTCCGTACCGGCGCCGCGCACGTCTGCGCCGCACATATTCAAAAAGTTTGCCAGATCCACCACATGGGGCTCCTTGGCGCAGTTTTCCAGAATGGTCTGACCCTTGGCCATGACCGCAGAGAGCATCCCGTTCATGGTAGCGCCCACGCTGACCTTATCAAAGAAGATATGGGCACCGGTCAGCTCCTGCTTGGTACGCACGGTGATCATGCCGTAGTCCACGCTGTCCTCTGCGCCCAGCGCGCTGAACACCTTCAGGTGCTGGTCGATGGGGCGGGGGCCCAGATTGCAGCCGCCGGGCATGGCCACCTGTGCCTTGCCAAAGCGGGAAAGCAACGCGCCGAGGAAATAGTAGCTGGCGCGCATCTGGCGGGACAGGTCGTCCGGCACATTGGTGGTGACCAGATGCCGCGTATCGATCTCGTAGGTGTTGCGGTTGAGCATCTTCACCTGCGCACCCAAGGTGCTCAGGATCTTGAGGCTGACCGACACATCGCTGATATCGGGCAGATTCTCGATCACGCAGACATCCGCTGCCAGAATGGTAGCAGGCAGAATACCCACAGCCGCATTTTTTGCGCCGGAAATGGTCACTTCTCCGTGCAGGGGCTTACCGCCGGTAATAACAAATTTCTCCACTTTTATGATCTCCTTGTCAAAGGCCTGTGCCACAGGCCTGTTAAGGCTACTGAAAGCATTCCATTTCGTTATTTGTACCGCCAGGGTGTACAGATTCACCAACACAGGGGCGGTTTTATAACTATCCTATTATACACTACTTCCACAAAAAAGCAAAGCCCGATTTGTATCTGTTTCATTATTTTCTGTTTTGCCCAGATTACACGCGGATATTCCAAAAATTTATTGAAATTTTCATCAATTTTGACCAAAGCTGACCCAAATTTTACCCTTTGGCGATATCACCAAACGTGATCCTCGCACCGCGCTTCCGGGATCCAGCCCAACTGATAGGCCGTTACCAGCTGTTTAAGGTCGTGCACACGCTCCCGCAGCACCTCGCCCTCGTCCGTATCTTCCACGAGGATGCGATGATTTTCGGTTTCCAGAATGTTCTTCTGGGACAGGATGTCCAAATTCTCCCGCACCGCCTTTTCGGCGCTTTCAAAGGGCTGATGGGTGCGCAGGGACATGGTACGGCTGGAATACACCAGCGTGTACCCGGCAATGCCGGTCTTTTCGTGGTAGGCGCGGCAGAACCCGCCGTCAATGACCACCAGCCGTCCCCCGCCCTTGATGGGGCTCTCGCCGTTTTTCTCCTGCACCGGCACATGGCCGTTGACGATATGGCTCGTGCCCGGCAGGCCGAATTCTGCCAGAATGCGGCGGCAGGCAGCTTCGTCGTTGTACCAGCTATAATAGGGGTCCTTGACCTCCGTGTGGGTGGCAGGGTCTGCGATATACAGCCGTTCAAAGGTGGTCATGGCGCTGCGGCCAAACAGCGGCGAAAGCTTGCCGCACCACAGATACCACAGAAAATCCTGTCCGCTCTGACGGGCGGCGCTGCCCTCTGCCCCGTAGTAGCCACGGCGGGCGCGGGCGTCGCAATAATCCATCAGGGCACGGCCGGAGTAGCGGCGTCCCTCGAAGTGCTCCACCGCAAAGCCGCCCTTCGTATTCATGGGCACAGCACCGTGGTAGAGCAGATTGCCGTTTTCAATATGGTACACGCTGCCCTTGGCGTACAAAAATTCAATGTGCTGCTGTAATCTTTCGCTCTGCCGGAAGGACTGCACCAGCTTGTGCAGCACCAGCTGCTCGTCCGGGTTCAGCTTTGCGGGGTCTGCCGGGTCTACCGTGGGGAAGGAGGTGTCCCGCAAAGGATAGCTTTTCTCCCCTACCTGCACGGTGTGGGTGTCCCAGTCGATGCGGCGCAGATAATCCCGCCCCTGCATCTGGAAATCCGGGTTGCGGTCGATGACCTGACATTCCAGCTTGAACATGAGGATGGAGATGGCCTTGTGCATCACGGCGCAGCGGTGGAGCATTCCCTCCGTATAAGGGCCGCGGGCGGCGTCCGTGTGGGGCATCCAGATGGAAAGATCATCCTCGCCGTAGAACTGCTCCGCCATGCGCTGCAAGTGCCGCAGGTTAATGCCGTAGCAGTCCTCCAGCATCCCGTGGTTGTGGTAGGCAAGCGTGGTTTTAAGTACGGTGCAAATGCAGATGGGACTGCCGGCGGCAGCACCCATCCACACCACGTCATGGTTGCCCCACTGGATATCCACGTTATGGTGGCGCATCAACAGATCCAGAATGATGTCCGGGCGGGGGCCGCGGTCAAACAGGTCGCCCACGATATGCAGCTTATCCACCGCCAGATGCTTGATCAGCTCGCACAGGCGCACGATAAAGCGGTCGGCGCGGCCGTTCTCGATGATGCTGCCCACGATCTGGCCGTAGTACAGGTCTTTATCGTGGTCCTCAAAGTGGGCGTGGAGCAGCTCGTCCAGAATATAGCCGCAGCTGGAAGGCAGGCAGCTGCGCACATGGTCGCGGGTGTGCTTGGAGGACACCAGACGGCAGATATCGATCAGCTGGAGAAGGGTCTGGGTGTACCACTGCTCCAGCGCATCCTCGGTGGTGCAGCGTGCCTTGAGCTGGGGCAGCTTTTCGGTGGGATAGTAGATCAGGGTGGCAAGCTCGGCACGGGCTGCCTCCGGCATGGTGTCACCCAGCACGGCATCCACCTTTTCCCGGATGACACCGGAGGCGGAATTCAGGATATGCACAAAGGCTTCGTTCTCGCCGTGCAGGTCGCTCATGAAGTGCTCCGTGCCCTTGGGCAGCTTGAGCAGCGCCTGATTGCTGATGATCTCGCTGGCAGCAGCAGCCTGCGAGGGGTAATCTCTGGCCAGCAGGGTCAGATACTTCAGATTATCGCGGATCTCATCGGTTTCGGTGCGCATGGTCTCCTCCATCATAACGCAGTCTTTGCCCTGCAAAGATGTTGCGTTTTTTGTATTATCGTTTCTCGTTATTTCAGTATAGCACGAATGGCACCAAAAGTGGTATACTGAATACGAAAATTTTAAGGAAAGGACTTTGGATATTATGCCGAAAACCATTTCCATTCCCACCTGCTGTACCCTCTGCCCCCGCCGCTGCGGTGCAAACCGTGCCGCCGGGCGCACCGGCTTCTGCGGGGCGGGAGCAACTTTAAAAGCTGCCCGCGCCGCCCTGCACCACTGGGAGGAGCCCTGCATCAGCGGTACAAGGGGCAGCGGCACCGTGTTCTTTTCCGGCTGCACCCTCAAGTGCTGCTTCTGCCAGAACTACCCCATCAGCGCCGAGGGGCTGGGCAAAGAGATCACCGTGGAGCACCTGGCCGAGATCTTTTTAAATTTACAGGCGCAGGGCGCGCACAACATCAATCTGGTCACCCCCGGACAGTGGCAGCCGTGGATCCTTGCCGCGCTGGACATCGCCCGCGCCAAGGGGTTGCGGCTGCCCATCGTGTGCAACACCGGCGGCTACGAGACCGTGGAAAGCGTAGAGGCATGGCGCGGGTACATCGACATCTGGCTGGCTGATCTAAAATATGTGTCCTCTGCCCTTTCCGCAGAGCTTTCCGCCGCGCCGGACTATTTTGCCAAGGCAAAGCCCGCCATCGAAGCCATGATGGCGCAGGCCGGGCATCCGGTGTTCGATGCGGACGGCATCCTGCAAAAGGGGGTCATTCTGCGGCACCTGGCGCTGCCGGGTCATGTGGAGGACAGCTTTGCCGTGCTGGACCAGATGGCTGCGTGGAACGATGCCGACCCCGGGTGCTTTCTGCCCAGCGTCATGAGCCAGTACACCCCCTTCTACAAGGCCGCAGAGCACGGCATCGGGCGGCGCATCACCACCTACGAATACCGCCGGGTGGTGAACTACGCCATGGACAAGGGGCTTGTGCAGGGCTATATGCAGCAGAAGAGCAGTGCCAAGGAGGAATACACCCCCAGCTTTGACCTGACCGGGGTGTGATTCTGTGGCAGTTTCGGCAACTTTACCAAATTTTCGGTTTTATTTTCTCTTGCCTGCGCGTGCAAATACTTGCATTCTGTCCGGGAACGCACTATAATGGATACAACGATGTGTTAATAGTTGCGATTCCCGCAATGTTATCAGGAGGAGCTTTATGGAACATTTCAATCCGATCCTTGGCAGCGAGCCCAATGGCCAGAAGTTCATCACCTGTGGTGAGATCATGCTGCGCCTGACCCCGCCAAACTACGAAAAGATCCGCATGGCATCGGCTTTTGAGGCCAGTTACGGCGGCAGCGAAGCCAACATTGCGCTGGCGCTGGCAAACCTTGGCGTGGACAGCACCTTTTTCAGCGTAGTGCCCAACAACAGTCTGGGCAAGAGCGCTGTGCGCTGGCTGCGCTCCAACGATGTGCACTGCACCCCCATGATCCTGACCGAGCCGGACGAGACCCCTTCTAACCGTCTGGGTACTTATTATCTGGAGACCGGCTACGGCATCCGCGCTTCCAAGGTCATCTATGACCGCAAGCACAGCGCCATTACCGAGTACGATTTTTCTCAGCTGGATCTGGACGCTCTGCTGGACGGCTACGACTGGCTGCACCTCAGCGGCATTACCCCGGCACTGGCCCCCAACTGCCGCAGCCTGATCCTTGATATGCTGAAAGTTGCCAAGAAGAAGGGCCTGA
Organism: uncultured Faecalibacterium sp.; assembly: GCA_934525325.1. Taxonomy (GTDB): domain Bacteria; phylum Bacillota; class Clostridia; order Oscillospirales; family Ruminococcaceae; genus Faecalibacterium. Next base: position 7,139 of record CAKSZE010000033.1, on the reverse strand, counting down.
CCGTGAGCTTTGACGGCAACTTCCGCTCCACCCTGTGGACTTGGGAGGAAGCTCGGGACTTCTGCACCGAGTGCCTGCCCTATGTGGACGTGCTGATGGGCATTGAACCCTACCACCTGTGGAAGGACGAAAACGACCACAGCAAGGGCGACTGGAAGGACGGCGTGCCCCTGCAGCCCAGCTACGAGCAGCAGGACGAGATCTTCCAGCGGTTCATTGAGCGCTACCCCAACCTGAAGTGCATCGCCCGCCATGTGCGCTACGCCCACAGCGGCAGCGAAAACAGCCTGAAGGCCTTTATGTGGTACGAGGGGCACACCTTCGAGAGCAAGCTGTACACCTTTAACATTCTGGACCGCGTGGGCGGCGGCGACGCCTTTGCCAGCGGCCTGATCTACGCCATGCTGCACAACTACAAGGCCATGGATATGATCAACTTTGCAGTGGCAAGCAGCGCCATCAAGCACACCATCCACGGCGATGCCAACATCACCGATGATGTGAGCACCATCCGCAACCTGATGAATATGAACTACGATATCAAGCGGTAAGCCGGATACAGCAACAGGCTCCCTGCCATTTGGCGGGGAGCCTGTTTTCTTTGTGCCCGCAAGCAGGACACAGAAAAAAGCATTCCACCCGTAAGCGGATGGAATGCCCTTTTGTTCTGGCTTAGTTAGACAGGATCATGCGGTCGTTGGCAAACTCGCCGCCGCTGGCGATCTGGAACTTGGCCAGCAGGTCGGAGACGTGGAGCTTCTGCTTTTCCTCCCCTGCCACGTCGTAGATGATATGACCCTCGTGCATCATGATAAGCCGATTGCCGTATTTGATGGCATCCTTCATGTTGTGGGTGATCATCATGGTGGTCAGGTGGTTCTCCTCCACGATGCGCGCCGAAAGGGTGAGCACCTTCAGGGCCGTTTTGGGGTCCAGTGCGGCAGTGTGCTCGTCCAGCAGCAAGAGCTTGGGTTTGTTCATGGTAGCCATCAGCAAAGTCAGCGCCTGCCGCTGACCGCCGGAAAGCAGTCCCACGCGGGCGGTCAGACGATCCTCAAGGCCCAGATCAAGGGTCTTGAGCAGCTCGCGGTACTGCTCCCGCTCAGCCTTGGTGATGCCGATGCGCAAGGTGCGGCGCTTGCCGCGCCGGGCTGCCAGCGCCAGATTTTCCTCGATCTGCATGGTGGCGGCAGTGCCGGTCATGGGGTCCTGGAACACGCGGCCAATGTAGGCGGCGCGCTGATGCTCACCCAGGCGGGTGACGTCCACGCCGTCGATCAAAATTTTGCCCTCGTCCACCGGCCACACACCGGCAACGGCATTCAGCATAGTGGATTTACCCGCACCGTTGCCGCCGATCACGGTAACAAAATCACCCTCGTTCAGCTTCAGGTTCAGGCCGTTCAGGGCGGTTTTCTGGTTTACCGTGCCTGCATTGAAGGTTTTGGAAACATTTTGGATCTCAAGCATTTTTTGCGTCCTCCTTTGCCTTTTTGACCGGCTTCGAGAAGTATTTGCCCTTCCAGTACGGCACGGCAAGGAACACTGCCACCACAGAAGCGCTGAGCAGCTTGAGCAGGTTTGCATCAAAGCCCAGCGTCAGCACCAGCTGAATGACGATATAGTAGATGATCGCGCCGATGGAAACAGAGGCCAGCTTGAGGGCAAAGTTATGGAAGATGCGGCCAAACACGGCCTCGCCGATGATGACGGCAGCCAGACCGATGACGATAGCACCGCGTCCCATGCCGACATCTGCAAAGCCCTGATACTGGCTGAGCAGCGCACCGGACAGCGCCACCAGCGCATTGGAGACAGCCAGTCCCAGCACGATGTTGAAGTTGGTGTTGATGCCCTGTGCGCGGGACATGGCAGGGTTAGAGCCGGTAGCACGGATGCCGCAGCCCAGCTCCGTGCCAAAGAACCAGTACAGCACCCCGATGACCACCGCCGTAACAAGGATGACCATAATGATGGGGTTATGCAGGGCAAATTCCTTGACCCAGCGTAGGGAGATGAGCAGACCGTATTTGTCCACGTTGATGGACTGGTTGGCCTTGCCCATGATCTTCAGGTTGATGGAATACAGCGCCAGCTGGGTCAGGATGCCGGCCAGAATGGCGGGAATGCCCATAAAGGTGTGCAGCAGGCCGGTGACAAGGCCGGTAAGCAGACCAGCCAGCACAGCCACCAGCAATGCTGCCCAGACATTCATGCCGGAAAGCAGGCACATGACGCACACCGCGCCGCCGGTGCCAAAGCTGCCATCTACGGTCAGGTCGGCAACATCCAGAATACGGTAGGTCAGGTACACGCCAATGGCCATGATACCCCAGATAAGCCCCTGCGCACAGGCACCCGGTAAAGCGCCCGGCAGGTTTGCAAGTCTTGCAATGATCTCCAAAACAATTTCCTCCTAAACGTTACACTTTTTTATCTCCCGCTTTGATACGGGAAAGCGGAGAAGAGCAAGAATCCACTCTTCTCCGCTATTTTTCTATTGTTCCGGTTTTGCTGTTATCAGGCTTCGATCTCAACATAGCCTTCCGGTGCGGTCAGGCCAAGGTCATCGCAGATAGCCTTATTGTACTTTTTGGTCACATCGGTGTACTCGATGGGCATGGTGGAGATATCGCTCTCGCCGTTCAGGATCTTGACTGCCATCTCACCGGTGGTGTAGCCCAGATCGTAGTAGCTGATGGACAGGGTGGCCACGCCGCAGCCGGAGCAGATGCCCTCCTCACCGGCGAACACAGGCTTCTTAGCCGGGCGGCAGATGCCGTCCACGATGCCGGTATTGGCGGCAACGGTGTTATCGGTGGGCACATACAGTGCGTCGTTCTCGTCCGCAGCCTTCTGGCAGACGGAGGACAGATCGTTGGAATCCGAGAAAGCGTACTGGGTAGCAGTTACGCCCTTGGCTTCCAGATACTTCTGCACTTCATCTACCTGATACTGACTGTTGGCCTCGGCAGAGCAGTACAGCAGGCCGACCTTCTTGACCTCGGGCATCCACTCCACGATCATATCTGCCTGCTGATCCAGCGGTGCCAGATCGGAGGTGCCGGAGACATTGCCGCCCACGGTGCCAGAGAAGTTATCCAGACCCAGTGCCACACCGTACTCGGTAACGGAGGTGCCCAGAATGGGGATGGTGTTGGTAGCAGCCTGTGCAGCCTGCAGAGCAGGGGTAGCGTTTGCCATGATCAGTGCCACGCCGGAGGAAACAAAGCCGTTGGCAATGGTGGCGCAGGTAGCGGAATCGCCCTGTGCATTCTGGAAGTCGAAGGTGACGTTCTCGCCAAAGGAAGCGGTCAGGGCGTCCTCAAAGCCCTGCGTGGCGGCATCCAGTGCAGCGTGCTGCACCAGCTGGCAGATACCAACGGTGAACTTTTCGCCGTTGGAAGCGGCAGCGACCGATGCAGAAGCAGCCGTGGAGGATGCTGCCGCAGAAGATGCGGAGGAAGAACCGCCGCAGGCAGAAAGAGCAGCTGCTGCGCCGCAGGCAGCGGCAGCAGTCAGGAAGGAACGACGAGTGATTTTACGCATATTGATGATCTCCTCTATCTTCAGCCCTTGCAGCCAACAGGACGCCGCACTCCGGGCCGATATTGTAAGCGGATCAAACAAGGTTCGCTTTACACTCGTGAAGTATATCACAGAATCACTGGCAAAACAATCCACTTTTCCCTGAAAACGGCCTTAATTATCGATTCAAGTAAGGCCATCCATCAATTATTTCGAACTATTATTTCGTTTTTTCTGATACTCCGTCAGTTTGTGCAGTTCTGTGTCCAGCGTTTGCAGGTTCGCTTCCAGCTGCGGCAGATAGTCCTGCGTGTAATCGTAGCCAAAATACAGTGCCTGCCAGAGCTTTGCTTGCATCCGGCGCACCAGCACCGGACTGAGCACTGTCTCCAGCTGCTCCACGGTATCTTCCAGCGCCATGCAGGTCAGCGCCCAACGCACGTCAATGGCTTCCCGGGCGGGCACATCGTAGCGGGCAAGGTAATCCTGTACTCTTGCTTCGATCACCTGTCCGCCGCAGCCGGTGGGCTGTAAAAAGTAGTGTACCTCCCCTGCCCGGCTGATCTCCTGCGCCAGCGGATACAGCGCGCAAACCAGCGGCTCAGCCTCATGGATGGCACAGTGGTTTTCGGTCAGAAAGGGGCAGTTATTGCGGTTCTCCTTCACCGGAGCAAGCCGCAGCACCGGAAGATGGCTCACCCTGCCAATGCTGCTGCGGCAATAACCCCGGGCTACGATCTGCGGCGGCAGGCGCAGCCGGGCGGCAATGCGCCACAGGTCATAGCCGGACAGCACGATATCCTCCCGCCCGCGACAGCAGTTGCCGCAGCCCGCACAAGCAAAGCGGAACTGTGCATCCCGCTCCAGCAGCGGCATGGCATCGGTACGGGTAAAATCCACCTGTCCGCACAGGTCAATGGCATCGTCTCGCATAGTCAAACATCCTTTTCCGTGATAGAATGTCCCTATTGTACCGCCGGAGCGCACGGTTTGCAAGGCGATTCCTATGTGGCACGGTTATTTTTTATCTGCCAGTTTCCGGTACACCTGCACCGCATCGCGGATATTGTATTGCTCCGTCCCATGGTCTCCGGGCGCGGCAAGCGTAACAAGGATGTACTCTTTCCCGTTCACGGTGGCAAGGCTGGCCAGACACAGCCCTGCGGCGGCGGTATACCCTGTTTTGCCGCCCTCGATCTGCGTTCCCGCCGGAAGCTCTGTTCCGTCCAGCTTGCCCAGCAGTGTGCTAGTCAGCGAAACACCTTCCGGGTGCTGCGCTGTCGCCGTGGTGGTGTAGTGTGCAGCTGTAAAAACAGTGCGGAAGATCGCATTGTGCAGCGCTGCCTGCAATAGCTTTGCCATATCTGCCGCGCTGGAATAGTGCTCGGTGTCGGTCAGGCCGGTAACGTTCGTAAAATGGGTATTCTTCATGCCGAGCTCTGCGGCCTTTTGGTTCATCAGTGCGGCAAAGTTTTCTTCACTACCGCTTACCAGCCGCGCCAGCATCTCACAACATTCTGCACCGGAGGGCAGCATCGCACCGTAGAGCAGATCCCGCACCGTGACCGTCTCTCCGGGCGCAAAGCCCGCCATGGAGGCGTTTTTGGTCTGCAAGGGCGGAAAAATATCCTCCGACAGTGTTACCTGTTTATCCAGATCCGGCTCGGCTTCAATGGCCAGCAGTACGGTCATCATTTTTGTCAGGGATGCCGGTGCAGTACGCTCATCGGCACGTTTCTGCGCCAGCACCCGCCCGCTTTGGGCGTCCAGCAAAATCGCGTGTCGGCTGGTTGTATCCAGCAGGACATTCTGCCGCAAAAACAGCACCAGCAGCACAAGTAGCGCCGCCAGAATACATAGCCGACGACAGCGGCGGTGGAATCGTTTCATGATCAATCGCATCCTTTTTGCAAAATTATAAAGCGCTTTCATCTCATAACACGAGACAAAAGCGCTTTTTCCTGCAAATCCGCTACAGATCAACGCAACAAAAAAGCCCTGAGATTTCTCTCAGAGCTCTTTGTAAAGTCGGCGACTACCTGATAAGGTATGCGTCGGAGCCGCTTTTTGCTTTATATGCGAGCGCTCAGACGCGGGTCTTTTCCATATCGCCAGAAATGGATTGCATACAGTCCCACACCCAGAAGCAGACAAAAAATCGAATAGCTAAGAATCGGAAGCCGTAGCAGCACAATCTTACCCGCGATCTGGGTAAAGAACCAGCCCGTTCCATACAAAATTACGATATAAAGCACCAGCCATGCAGCATATTTCAGCCAATGCTCTCGCGGTGGAAAGCCTACCTGCTCCATCATCCGGCGGAAAAGTACGCAAAACGCCGCCACTGCAACAGCTAACTGCATCAGATAGCCTACCGAAAGCTCAAAGACCCAATTTCCAATTAGCGGATAGAGCAGCAGTCCTTCAACGCCCCACCCAAAAAAGAAATACAGCGGTGCTGCATACCAGAAGTAATCCCCGGCTCTCAGTGTTTTTAAGCTTGGCTTGACCTCATCCACAAAAGTCTTTGCGTCCGAGATCGAATGAAACAATTCCTGATTTTCCGCATTGGCTTGGATGGCAATATCAAGCAAATCACTGCGCACCAGTTCGATGCCACAGAAGTCCCAGCTGACCCGGCGAAGATAGCGAATCACTTCTTTAAGCTGTGCCTGACTTTTTTCGGTCAGCAGCTTAGTACGCATCCGGTTTGTTTTTCGCAATGCAAAATACTTATTCATCTGGCTCCTCCTTAAAAATTTTTTCCACCAGCTGGCAGAGCTGGCTCCAATCCTGCCGGAACTCAAGAAGCGCCCGCCGCCCTTCTTCCGTTACAATGTAATATTTTCGGCTCGGTCCCTTGGGGGAAGGTCTGCGCTCCACCGTGACCTTTCCCTGTTGCTCCAAGCGCAATAGCAGCGGATAGAGCGTGCTCTCGCTCAAGTCAGAAAATCCGACCTGTTTCAGATGCATCACGATCTCATAACCATAGGTCGGCTCTTGCGCAATCAATTTCAGAACACAATATTCCAGAACACCCTTTAAAAGTTGTGCATTGTTTTCCATAAGCCCTCCTCTCTACTATTATGTAATGCGTAGTAGCTTATCTACATTGTATTACATAGTAGTATTTCTGTCAAGTTCTGACCTATTAGCATTACAACCAAAAATCACGCTATATTTTTATGCAATAAACATCCACCAGCCGAGCTGGTGGTTTTTCCTATGCGGGCATAGCCCTCTATTCTTGGCCATGCGTCAAACGCACAAGATAGACATTATCAGTTGCCAACGAATTATCGGCTAGGCTCTTCTGGAATTTTGTAAAGTACGCTTTTATTGATTTTAAGTCGCTCTACGAACTTCATAGTTCGCAAACTTTAATTAGCACTCATGCAATATAGCTTCTACTATTCCAAAATTCTTCGTTTGAGTTTCATTACTCACCGATATAATCTTTATCGTACCACTCGCCTAGCGAGTGGTTTTAGGTATACAACAAAAAAGCCCCGAGACTTTCATCTCAGGACTTTCTGTTAAGTCGGCGACTACCTATTTTCACAAGCCGTTTCCAGCTAACTATCTTCGGCACAAGTAAGCTTAACTTCTGT
>CAKSZE010000032.1 GCA_934525325.1 uncultured Faecalibacterium sp. | reverse complement strand
AGCAGCGTGAGCAGCAATACGACCTGTTCAAACGTCATGACGCATCCCCCCTTCCCGCCCTTAAGCGTCCGGGGAGAAACGAGATCTCAAAGAAAAAATTCGCTCTTGCCCGGCACTTAGGTACCGGTAAAGAGTATAGCCGCCTGCGTTTGTGGGCACAGCGCCTGATGGACGGCTTGCGCCGCCAGTCACAGCATACCATAAAATTACAGGTTTGTCTATAATGCGCCCCTCTTTTGCGGAGGGGCGCTCAATTTTTTCCACGCATAGCGCCCGGCGCACAGAGCCATACTTCCGGTAAAGCTAAAAGACCGGGGGCGTTTGGATGTACAACAAGGTGGAGCTATGCGGTGTTAACACAGGGCAGCTGCCCGTGCTGACCGAGGCGGAAAAGCGGCAGCTGCTCACCCTTGCCCACGCCGGGGACAAGGCTGCCCGGGCGCGGATGGTGGAGGGCAACCTGCGGCTGGTGCTCAGCGTGGTGCAGCGGTTTGCCCAGCGGGGCGAAAATCTGGACGATCTGTTTCAGGTGGGGTGCATCGGGTTGATAAAGGCTATCGACAACTTTGACCCCGCGCAGCCGGTGCGGTTCTCCACCTACGGCGTGCCGATGATCATCGGGGAGATCCGACGGTTCCTGCGGGACAACAACGCCCTGCGGGTAAGCCGCACCCTGCGGGACACCGCGTATCGCGCCATGCAGGCGCGGGAAACGCTGGAAAAGCAGCTGGGGCGCGAGCCCACCATGGACGAGATCGCCGCCGCAGCGGGCCTTGCTAGGCGCGAGGTGACCGCCGCGCTGGAATCGGTGGTGGAGCCGCTCAGCCTTGATGAGCCGGTATACACCGACGGCGGCGATGCGATGTATGTCATCGATCAGGTGCGCGACCCGGACAGCGAGGAAAGCTGGATCAGCGGGCTGCAGTTCCGCGATACGGTAGCCGCCCTTACGCCCCGGGAAAAGCGCATTATGGAGCTGCGGTATCTGCGCGGCAAGACCCAGATGGAGGTGGCGCAGGAGATCGGCATCAGTCAGGCGCAGGTAAGCCGGCTGGAAAAAGGCGCATTGCAGCAGTTTCACACCGGGGGATAAAAGCAATCACCTGAAAACCCTCTCAGTCAAAGCCTTACGGCTTTGCCAGCTCCCCCGAAGGGGGAGCTTCATCAGCACAAGTCGGAGAATGCAAAAAGCTCCCCCTTCGGGGGAGCTGGCGCGCAAGCGCCTGAGAGGGTTCCGTCCCAGCCAAAAAAAGGCCGCTGCGCAGTGCAGCGGTCTTTTTGGGGTTTAGCGGCGGCTGTATCTGCGCCGGGTGGCAGCCCCGCCCCGCAGATGACGCTCGGCCTTGTTGCGCGCCAGCACGGCACGCACCTGCCCGTACAGCGCAGGGCTGATGCTGCGCAGCCGCACGGCAACGTCCTTGTGCACGGTGGACTTGCTGCACCCGAACGCAGCCGCCGCTGCCCGCACCGTGGCGTTGTGGGCGGCAATGTACTCCCCCAACTGCACGGCGCGCTGTTCCGGATCGGCTTTCATATCCCGCCTCCCTGCGTTCCAGCTTTGCAATGGTATAACATACGCACTGCCGGGGCGGAATATGTCTGCGGACTTGACTTTTTGTCCCCCAGCGCGTATACTGTGGGCGGACATAAAAACAGGGGCGCCGTAAGGCTGAGATCCGCATAATGCGGAGTACCCTTTACCTGATCCGGGCAATGCCGGCGTAGGGAGTTTGCGGAACTGTCCGGTACGTTCAACAAACCTCCATGCGTCTGCTGCCAGCAGGCGCATTTTGTTTTTGTGTACTACTATGAGAGAGGAATCTTTTCATCATGTCCAAAACCTATTCCAAGACCCGTATTCTGGTGGAATGCGCCCTGATGATCGCCATTGGCACGGTGCTTTCCAACATCAAGTTCTTCACCATGCCCAACGGCGGCAGCATCACCCTGCTGAGCATGCTGCCCTTTGTGCTGGTGTCCTTCCGCCACGGCGCAAAGTGGGGCCTGTTCACCGGTTTCGTGAACTCCTGCCTGCAAATGATCATGGGCTTCTACCCTCCTCCCGCTTCCACCTTCCTCTACTTCCTCGGTGAGGTGCTGCTGGACTATGTGCTGGCCTTTATGGCACTGGGTCTGGCCGAGCTGTTCGCCCGTCCCTTCAAGAACCGCACCGTGGGCGTGGCCGTGGGCACCTTTGCCGCCGGTTTCCTGCGCTTTATGTGCAGCTTTTTGTCCGGCGTGCTGGTCTGGGGCAACCTGACCGACGGTCTGGCCGCATGGACTTACAGCCTGACCTACAACGGCAGCTATATGCTGCCCGAGACCCTGCTTACCATGGTGGCCGCTGTGCTGCTGTGCCGCGTGGCCCCGCAGATCTTTGACCGTCAGGCACGCTAAGGCGTCTTTTTTCACAAAAGAGCTCTCCCCCGCTTCCTGATCCCCGCCGGGCACCCGCCCTGCGGGGATTTTTTGCTGTAAAAAATTTTCAAAAAACTGTTGACAAGCGCTCCTGCGGCTGGTATAATTACACACGTCGTCAGGCACGAGGAAAAACATCTGGGGGTTTAGCTCAGCTGGGAGAGCGCTTGCATGGCATGCAAGAGGTCACCGGTTCGATCCCGGTAATCTCCACCAGAAAGAAAAGCACCGCACAGAAATGTGTGGTGCTTTTTTGTTAATGCTAAACGAGTGAGGGTCCAGTTCACCCGGGAGAGCGCCGTGCATGGACTGCAAGAGGTCACCGTGATTTGAATCGGCCCGGTAATCTCCACCAGAAAGAAAAGCACCGCACAGAAATGTGTGGTGCTTTTTTCATTGACACCGAATGAGCGAGGGCTTAGCTCCCCGGGAGAGCGCCGTGCACGAACTGCAAGAGGTCACCGTGATCAGAATCGGCCCGGTAGTTCAGAAATTTTGCCACACCAAGCTCGCACTCAGCAGGCTCCTGACCCGAACTGATTTGATAGATCATTTTCAAATTTCCTCACTCGCCTTAAAGTTGTAGATGGGCTTTGTCCGCTCTACGATTTCCACGGTGGGTTCGATCTGCCGGAGGATCAATTCCATCGGCTTATATGCCATCGGGCTTTCGTCCAGTGTATTCCGATCAACAGAGCTGGTATAGATGCCCTTCATCTCTTTTTTGTACTGCGACAGTGTAAAGCTGTTTCGTGCATCTGCACGGCTCATCAGGCGGCCTGCACCGTGGGGAGCCGATTCGTTCCACTCCGGGTTGCCTTTTCCAACGCAGAGCAAGCAGCCATCCCTCATATTCATCGGAATTATGAGTTTTTCGCCTGCTTTTGCGGAAACTGCGCCTTTGCGCAGAATCATGGAATCCAAATCAATGTAGTTGTGGACGGTGGAAATTGTTTCCTCCACATCAAGCTTCATGCCCTTGATGATGTCGTTGGCAATCGCTCTGCGGTTCAGTTCGGCAAACGCCTGCGTGATTTTCATATCATGCAGATAATCGTCCATCAGGCTTTCCGTAGCATAGGCCAGCTCAAAAGATGTACCCGCCGGGCACTGGTGAAACGCTTCGTTCTGGTAAAACGATGCCACTTCAACACCAAGCCGCCGACTGCCGGAATGGATAATGAGCCAGTATGCGCCGCCCTCTGCGTTATCTACCTCGATAAAATGGTTGCCACCGCCCAATGTGCCCACCGCACAAAGAGCCTTATCTTTCTGGACATGACGCAGACAAAGCAGCTCATCCAGATCTGCCTGTTCCGCAAAATGATGCGGCACAAAGCGCACCTGTCTTCCAGCCGGAATTTTATCGTGAATCAGTTTATCCAGCTTTTGCAGCTCCAGGCGCTTTGCATGGAACTTGACAGCCAGCATTCCGCAGCCAATGTCCACGCCCACCAGACCGGGAGCAACACAGTCCTTGATGGTCATTGTAGTGCCGACTGCACAGCCTTTTCCGGCGTGAACATCCGGCATAATACGGATGCTGCTGCCTTTTGAGATTGGACTGCCGCACAGTGCGCGAATCAGTCCCTCTGCGCCGGAATCCAAAGTCTCTGCGTAAACCAGCGCAGAATTATAAGTGTTTTGTATTGTAATCAAAGTAATGCCTTTCTTTTATTTCAGCCGGAACACCGGCCCTTTGGGTGGAAACGGGAGCCGCTTGCCCCACGGAATCAGATAAGCGTGGCTACGTCCTCGCAGATTGAGCCGGTCACATTCCCCATCTGTAATGATGAGCAGCGGCGCATCTTTTGGAAAGCGAACATCATTTTCCAGCAAATCGATTCCGGGTTGCAAACGAGTACCGCCGCGCCCCTTGACCTGAACGGCTCCGGCAATCTCTTCCGGGGTCATCATCCCTTGATCGTAAACAGCAGCATCACAGAAAACCACCCGGATAGTCTGCACATCTCTGGCTTCACTGTAACTTGCAATAGAACCGAGTGCTGCCGCCAGCAGTCCACGGGACATGGAACCGGAGGTGTCCAGCAGCACCGCAAACGTCTGCTGCTTTTCCAGATGCTCTTCCAGCCGCCATGCAGGGCGCGGAATGTCCGGGGTAGAACTCTGCCGCCGACTGAGCCGTGCATAGGAACGATGCTTTTCCACGACCGTAAAGTTTTCATCAAACCATTTTCCCAATTCCACATCCCACGAAATGGGCGGACGGGAGAGTGCATGAATTTCTTCAATCAGACCGGCAGGCAGATAGCCACGGTTCTGCTGGGTGTGATACACAAGCCCCTGCTGCAAGGCGGAGCGATAGACGGAATCCAGCTTGTTGCCGTTCAAATCTACCACTTCTGAGCCATCGCCATACAGCAGATCACCCGGATTTTCTTTCAGATACTGCCGGATATTCTCACAAAGCTGGTCATAGACCGCTTCTGCGGACATCGCATGAAACTGGTTATCGAACAGTGCTGACTCTGGCATACAGCCTACTTTCATCTCACAGAGCCAGCTATTCACCACATAATCGCAGGCAACGTTCCAGAGTTCCGGCATTCTATCCTCACAGCGCAGGTCATGGCGCAGAGCTGCATGAAGAAATTCATGTGCCAGCACAAATTTCCACTCTTCCAGATTCAGACGACAGTGAGTATTGATATAGATTTCGCCCAGTTGCGGGCTGACTGCTGCAACCGGGATGTTCAGCCGGGAAACAGCGTCGTTGTTGTCTACAATACGGAATGCCGAAGCTACTGCACCCAGCAGCGGAAAACTGGACAGAAACCAGTCCCGTGCCTGTAAATAAACAGGCCGCATCCAGTAATACTGATGTCCGGTGGAAATTCCTCTGGATTCCATCAAGGTTTTCTGCATGGATGCCTGAAGAGACTCGGCAAAAATTTCTGTATAATCCGTTTTGATGTCATCCCGATTCCATACCATATCGGGTCTGCCGCCAGTCATAGTGCTAAAAATGCTTCCAGAAACCGATGCCGTCTGTAATTGCCGGAATGCCTGCTCTTCCTCTTTGACCGGAAAGGGCAGCTCCTGCTGAAACTCCGGCGGCGGTGTGCCGATATGGCTGTCTTTCAGGAAACGGGCAACGACCAGATCACAGGCCATATTCCAATGGCTGTCTTTCATACGTTCTTTCTGAAAATGCCCGAAGCCAAGATGCAATAGGCAGTGACTTATGATATACTCCCACTCTCCAACGGATGCTTTCCGGTGTGGGTTCAGGTAGATGTCCCCATCGTTTGTAACATAAGCCCAGTCTGCTTTTGCCATGGGATAGCGTTCGGCGCAGTACACACGCGTACAGTATGCAAGTCGGAACAGGGGACCATCCCCAATTTTCTCGATAGCTTTTCGCCATACGGGAATGCTGTCCTGCTGCGTTTTTTCCTCTTTTCGGCCCATATCGTCACCCCATCTTCTTTTTGGTCAGTGCGGGCAGGTCACGAGTCACTTCCACGATGAACCATGCGGGAAGCGTTTCGCCATTCTCCGGGGTAATGGCCATCTGTGCGATTTCCAGACTGATGCCCGCCAGTTCGACCAACAATTCCTTTGCGCGCAGTGTGAGGTTCTGCGTAGCAGAAGTGAGTTTGCTGCGGTTGCGGGGCAGCTCTTTCAGCAGCTGTGCTCGGAAGCTCTGCGCCAGAAAATAGAGAATATCCCGCTCTTCCGGCTTGTCCGGCCAGGTCTGTGTACCGTTGATAATTTTCGTGATGGAATATGCCTGCCGCACCTGCCGGACATAGGCGACAAACTGTGCTGCATGAGCAGCGGTCAGACAGCCGTTTGCCAGAACCGCCAGTTCCTGTTCCGAAATAGAATCGCCATAACTGATGATAGCATCGCTGAGCATGTGCCAGCTGCGGGGAGAAGAAAAAGGTTCTTCTGTTTTGGAGGGCGGACTCCACAATTGGTCCGGACGGAAACAAATGTAATCGTACACATAGGGATGAATGCCATGCCCTGCGGCCCATTCCAGCCAGATACGGCTGTCGGCGCGAAGTTCAACATGGAACATCCGGTTGAGCAGTGCAGAGGACATAGGCCGGGTGATGGCGTTATCCTGCGCACGGTTGCCTGCGCCAATCACAATAGAGCCTTTGGGCAGGTGGTATTCCCCGATGCGCCGTTCCAGAATGAGGGAATAAAATGCTTTTTGCACCTCCTGCGAGCAGGCGTTCAATTCATCCAGAAACAGACAATAAGGTTCTTCCCGTGCGATCATTTTAGGCGGGCAGAACACGCTGCGGCCATTTACGATTTGCGGCACACCGATAATATCTTCCGGCGCAAGCTGACTGCCCAGAAGCGAAACGCAGGGCAGTCCCATATCTGCGGCGAACTGCTCTACGATAGCAGACTTGCCGATGCCGGGTGCTCCCCAGATAAAGACAGGGCGCACAACGCCAACATTCAATAAAATATCCAGAAGCTGTTTCTGGTCAACCGATACTGCAAGATTCAAAGCAATCTTACCTCCATAATTTTTCGGATGGGTTTCTTTCCATCATTCAAAAGTTTCACCTTGCTATTTCTCCTTTCCCGTTTGTTTAGCCATAGTATAACAAAACAGGATGACAAAATCTGTCATCCTAAAAATTTATAATGCAGTTATCCTGAGATTGTTTTTTAGGCAGTTTTTTCGTATACTAACGATAGGAAATGAGGTTAAGAAGATGGACTATTCTAAAAATGAGCGGATATTGGATTTGTACGAACGCCTATGCGCTGGCCGAACGCTTACCAAAGCAGAAGAAGCCCTTCGCTTTGGCATTGATGAGCGCTCCGTCCAGAGAGACATAGACGATATCCGGGCCTTTCTTGCAGAACACAATGTTGCCAAGGGAGAAAACCGGCAGATCATTTATGACCGTCAGCAGAAAGGTTTCCGGCTGGTGGGCTGTCCGTCTCCGATGATGACCAACAGCGAGATCCTGGCAGTGAGCAAAATTCTGCTGGAAAGCCGCGCATTTACCAAAGAGGAAATGTCCGTTATCCTGAACAAGCTGGTGGCGGGCTGTGTGCCGCTGGAAAATATCAAGCTGGTTTCCGATTTGATCTCCAATGAGCTGTTCCACTATGTAGAACTGACCCACCCGGCAGGCATTCAGGATAAGCTGTGGGAAATTGGCTGCGACATTCAGCAGCACAAGCTGATGCAGATCCATTACCAGCGGCAAGGCACAGATGTAGCTTTTGCCGTGGAACGCATTGTGGAGCCAGTATCCATCCTGTTTTCGGAATACTACTTCTACCTGAACGCCTACATTACGGAAGAGAAAAACGGAAAATACAACCGCAAATACGATTATCCTGCCATTTTCCGCATTGATCGCATCACAGATTGCAAAATACTGGAACAGACCTTCTCGCTGCCGTATGCAACACGTTTTCAGGAGGGCGAGTTCCGCAAACGGGTGCAGTTCATGTATCCGGGCCGTTTGCAGCGCATCCGGCTGCGCTATACCGGCACCAGTGTGGAAGCGGTTCTTGACCGCCTGCCCACCGCAAAAGTCATTTCTCAGGATGAAAAAGGCTCTATTATCGAAGCCGAGGTCTACGGCAACGGCATCGTCATGTGGCTGCTCAGTCAGGGCAACAGGATAGAAGTGCTTGAACCGCAGGCACTTCGGGATGAGATGAAAAAGATCCTGACAGAGATTCTGGAACAATACAAAGATGAAACCGAGGTGCAATGATATGAACAAAAAAATAGCGGACAACTTCACGGCAGTACGGCTGCGCAGAAGCGTAATTGAACCAATAGATTTTGGAAGGAAGAGAGTTTTTGTGAAAAAGAAGCCGGGCAAACCGCTCACCGCAGAGGTGGTAACGGAAGAGACCGTCTTGCAGCCGGTTGATGAAGCAGAAACTAATGCGGACGGCAAAATCCATACACAGGAGCGCATCAAGCAGCGTCCGCTGCCTCCACCGCCTGTTAAACCGACCAACTGAACAAAGAATGGTCTGTTCCACATCATAAAATGCAGAACAGACCATTCTTTTACTTTAGATTCAAGTCAAATCATACGAATCATACTATTTAGCCGAGCAAACCACCAAGAAATCCCAATGCTGCACCAACTGCGGCACCAACGACTGGGCCGATCACCGGAATCAAATTTCCCACCGTTGCACCAGCCACAGCACCCTTTGCTGCGCCTTCAACGGCCTTAGTCAAAGATCCCGTCATTGTCTTTTGAATTTCCTGATTGTAATTTTTATGATCGTCATTTCTCTTCCAGATGCCAGATTCTTTGTTCATGGAGTCCGCAAGCAAAAAGCGCTTGCCTTCTGGCAGAGAACTTAGCATCGTTAAAAGGAGCTTTGAAATATTGTAATGATAAAGTGCAGAATAGTAAATAGGTTCTGTTTCGATGCCTGTGGATTCTGCGATTCGAGCCTTCACAGAGCGCACTTTTTCATCCAGGAAATTTACCAACGACGGTTCAGGCAGGTTTAAATCATGATTCCAGCCGCGGCCCTTCATGGCCATATCACACTGGTTAATGGCAATTACGATTCGTTTAGGATCTCCAATCAACGGAGCAATCATATTTTCAATTACTTCGTAAGCTGTTCCCATATCACGGTTCGAGCCATCGATCAGAACAACCACTTCATCAATCAGAAGGTCACCGTTTTCATCGCGCTCTTTTAACGCGTATGCGATCTCTCCCGCATAGCGTCTGTCATTTTCAGGGCTGTCGCCCAAACCCGGTGTATCCCATAAAGTGATATTGTCAAGCTCAAACTTCTGAATCGTTGAAGTTTCCGGGTCTACTCGATCGCCGACCTTGGCAACATCCATATTAAAAATCGAATTTATTGTGGAGCTTTTACCAACGCCCGTTGCTCCAACAAACATGATGTTCAGCTTCTGTCGCTTCAGTTTTTCAAGGATCTTCAATAGTTCTTGACTGTCAGGGACTACGTTCAGCTGCGATTCAAGAGAATCTATGATATGCGTACTCATATTGTCAACTCCTTATCTTAATGCCCGTCTCTTTGCGGGGATGTTATCAACGATAAAATCGAACACCGCCTGAAGATTCCATCCGTATTCTGCGGAATAGCAGATGGGCTTTCGTATGGTGACACCGGTAGATTCCTTGACCCGCTGCTGGACAGATACAGCCTGCTGCTCCAGAAACGCTGCCAGAACAGCGTCCGGGGTGTTGGTGATACGGTTCCAGTGATGACCCTTCTGTGCCAGATCAGCCTGATTGATCACGACAAAAATGCGGTCTTTCTGGATGTTCGGAACAATAACGTTGTTCAACAGATCGTAGGTGGTGCCCATGTCTCGATTTGCACCTTCAATGATGACCAGCGCCATGTCGATCACGCGGTAAGTCCCGTTGCCGTAGCGGTAGGTGGAGCGTAAAAGCTTGGTCATTTTTTCTTTGTGCTGCAAGTCTGTTTCGACATTGTCACCCAGTCCGGGCGTATCCCAGATACGGAACCAATCATTCAGCTTGTAGCCGGTGATCTCCATCGTTTCAGGATCGACCCCCTGGCCTACACGAGCAACGTCCTTTTGAAAGAGCGCATTCAGCGTTGTTGACTTTCCGGCACCGGTCACACCGGCCACCATTACGTCCAGAGGTCTGACGCCAAGACTCCGCAATTTGTACTCAATGTCCGCAGCACGGTAAACACGATAGTCCATCAGAACCACCTGAACGGATTGAGTGCTTTTACAATGCTGACCCCAACACCAACCGCGATCCCGATCCCGGCACCGATGGTGCGCCCGATCTCCGCGCCGGTACCACCAAACACCGAGCCGATCTGTTCACCAGCATCTGCAAAGGGGGTGCCGTATTTTTCCAGAGTTTTTGCAAATTCGCTTTCCGTGTTGGCGTTGTAATCAGACTTGCCGTCACTGTGCGCCCAAGTATCCTTGTCTTTGTTGATATTATCAACCAGCACCAGCCGTTTTTCTTCAGGGGTATATGTAACGATGTAGTACAGCAGCTTGGAAAGGTTATACGGCTTGCTTTGGGGCATACCTTCTTCTTTATAACCTGCACTGTAATAGATCGGTGTTATATCTACACCAGTACCTTCCATAATTCTTTTTCGGACGGATTCAACTTTTTCATCCAGAAACTTTTCAAGCTGCGGTTCCGGTTTGCACTCTTCTTCATTCCAATAACGTCCCTTCATTGCAACGTCACACTGATTGATTGCAATCAAGATACGGTTTTTCTTGTCCTCGCCCAAATTGGGAATGATGACATTATTGATCAAATCGTAGGACGTGCCAAGGTCGCGGGAGCTGCCGTCCAGAATCACAAGAACCAGATCGATGAGATAATTCCCGTTCTCATCGCGTTCCCGAAGCTTTCTGACGATATTTTTAGTGTGACGTTCATCAGCAACCTTTCCGTCGCCCAGACCCGGGGTATCCCACAGTATGAGATTGTCCAGCTCATACCGGGAGATCTCCATGGTCTCAGGGTCAACACCTACGCCGACCTTGGCTTTCTCGGTGTTGAACAGAGCATTGATGGTAGAGCTTTTGCCGCAGCCGGTCGCACCGGTGACCATCAGGTTGATCTTCTGTTCCCTGAGGTGCAAGAGGTTCCGCTGCAGTTTGCTTTTTTCCTCCTCAGGAATATCGGCATTCATAATGCTGTCGTTCATCGCATCAAAAAGCTTCTGGTGGGTCTTTTCGTTTTCTGCCATAATTGACATCCTCCTGAAAAAATTTGAACTTGTTTTTATTTATATGGGCACGAACGCCCTTACTGACTTATACTATAAAGTTGTTGGATGACACATTCTGTCATTCTGCATCAGATCCTCCAGCATCGTCAAATGTACCAATTATTCGGCTTAATAAGCAAAACAATTATAATATTTTACAAACGCATTATAACACATTTCCCCTGCAAATACTATATAAATTCTTTATTATTGCATTTTTTAGAAATAGTTCCTATCAAAACGGCATATTTGCGATATGCCGTTTGCGGATGTCGCTTGTGCATTAAAAACACAATCTGCGATAAACCGTTCACTCCAAAAGAGATTTACCCTTGTGGTCAGGGGCATCTTATGCTATGCTTAAATAAGATATGGATCTTGGCACACTGAGGAAGGAAAGAAAGCGCATCATGAAGCGACGGACGTTTTTGACCCTTGCGGCGGCAGCACCCGGCCTGTGGCTGACAGGCTGCGGCAGCCAGCTGCAAGAAGGCGCAAGTCCGGCAAACCCGGCGCGCTGGATCTGCCGGATCTGTTCTCGGCGCACCCCGCCGACGCCGAAGAGATGGCGGCTTATGTGCCCGGTTTTGTACAGGACGGGGTGATTGCGGGAAAGCAGATCGTGTTCCCGGTGTCCAAATCTACCCAGCTGCTCTTTTTAAACGGCTCACAGTACGCCCGCTTTGCGGCAGATACCGGGGCGCAGCTGGAAAAGCTGGACACATGGAACGGCTTTTTTGAGATGGCCGCGGCCTACCGGCAGTGGTCGCAGGGCAATCCCTTCTGTGCGCTGGACTACCCCCTGCGCTTCCATAACCGGAACATCTACACAAAACTTGGCATCAATTCCCTCAAGCAGTTACAGCAATGTATTGCCGTCCTCCATTCTGACGGAACCGGCACCGCGCTGCCGGAACAGCTCCTTGAAGCTGCCGAGCCGGAGAAAAAAGAGGACGAGCTTCCCATGACCGACTAAAAAAAATGGACTGGCAAAGCGCCTGCGGGCACTCTGCCAGTCCATTTTTTACGGGCAAAAATCAGCAAAGCATCCGGCTTGTGCTTACAAGCAGCCGCCATGCAGCCGCCGGATCACCTTAAAGGCCACCTCGTGCTCGGTTGCCAGCGGCTTTTTCAACGCAAAGAACACAACGCCGCTGGTGGGGCAGATAATCTCTGCTTCTACCTCTGCTGTGAACGGGTCAAGGATGACGCCCAATTTCTGACCATACTCCACTTCCTGCCCCGGCTCTACAAAGCGGCGGAAAATGCCGCCCGCCGGGGTGAGTACATTGGCCATCTCGGATTCCTGCACGACAGAGGAAAGATACCCGCTGTGGCAGTTATAACGCAGCAGACCCACCCGGCTGAGGTACCGCAGCACCGCCGCCACGGCTTCCTGTGCGCTGTGCTCGTCGATCTCATCCGTCTCCTTGGTGTAGACGCTGAAGGCGTTCGTTTCCCAGACCTGCCAGTTGTAGTTCAGGGTGGTCGTATCAATGGGTTCCGGTTTGCGCATGACCACATAGGGCAGACCGAACAGGTTGCCCAGACTGGCCGTCTGGTAGCCGGTATTCATGATGCGCACATGGGGCACAAAATCGCCGGGCAGATAAAAGGACGCAAAATGGATGCCGTATTTATAGCCCTGCACCGCCTCAAACAGTGCCGCCGCAATGCGCTGGGTGGTTTCGCCCTGGTCGTAGCCGGGGAACATCCGGTTGATGTCCGTTTTGTCCATCGCCCAGAACCGGCTGCCCACGTTCATGGAAAAATGGTTGACGCAGGGCACTACCAGCAGCTCGTTGCCGGGGGCAATGGCACCCTGCTCTTCCAGCTTGCGCAGCTTTTTTACCAGCAGTGCGCAGACGTACATCTGCTGCACCTCGTTGCCGCGCACGGCAGCCACCATGGCACAGGCCTTTTCCCCCTCGCCAAAGCGGAAGCCCTTGATCTTGAATTTCTGGCGGTAGGGCGTTTCCAACTCGTAAAGCGTTTCTTCTCTCATTTCTGGAATCCTCCTGTCAGGATGCGCGCCAGCAGGCTGCCCGGATAGACCACGGGATATTCCCGCAGGGTAAACAGCAGACCGTCTGCCGGAGCCATCAGGGTCTGCCGCACCTCGCCTGTCAGCGGGTCCGCAATGACTGCCAGCTCCTGCCCCTTTTTCACAATGCCGTTATGCTCCACACTGGGGATGAAAACGCCCGCCTTATCCGCATTGATAAACGCCACCTCGTCCTTGCTCACGATGGGCTTGCGGGGTGGCTTTGTCTCGCCTGCCCACATTCCCTGCGTGTGCATCAGGTTCAGAATGCCGTCCACCAGCTGCTCGCCGTAGCTTTTGGTCAGGCGCATTCCCACGCCCATCTCCACCACAAGGCAACGGGTGCCGATGACGTTCAGACTGTGCGCCAGCGTGCTTTCCAGCACCGTTGCTGCTGCATGGACCCAGACAAAATCCACGTTGAGCTGTTCTGCCAGCGGCACCAGTGCCGGGGCGGTCTCCTCCGAGATGCGCACCTGCGGCAGCTCCCGCAGGTAGATGTTGGAGGCATGGATGTCGATGGCGATATCCGCCCCGCGCAGATCCTCCACCACCGCATGAGCGTAATATTCCGCCATGGGGCCATCGGTATCGCCGGGGAAAATGCGGTTCATATCCAGATCAAACAGCGGGATGCCCCGTTGAATGGTGTTGATGCCCAGCGGGTTGACTGCCGGGTAGATATCCACCGTGCCCGTCAGCAGCTCCGGGTGCTCCTGAATGCGGCGGTTGAGCAGGTAGACCACATATTGTCCCTCCAGCTCATCGCCGTGCACACCGGTGACAACACAGATGCGTTTTCCGCTGTCCTTGCCGGGCAGCGGGGTGAGCCGGTTCTTTTTCAGTTCCAGCTTTTCGTGTACTGCAAGCGAAAGGCTTGCGACGGTTTCTTCCATGGTTCTTACACACTCCTGTCTGAGAAGCCGTTTTCATAAGCATTGCAAACAGCTTCTAAAAAATAAAAAGGGCTTCTGCCGGTTTTGTGCAGAAGCCCGGCGTCATTGCCTTGTCTTGTATCGCTCAGCCCTTGCGGACGTCCAGCCGCATCTCGGTGTGCAGGGTCTGCTCTGCCGCCCCGCGGAAAATGCCCCGCTCTGCACGGCAGTCGGCGGCGTCCCTGCCTACGGCGAACCGCAGATGCTCCTCCCCTGCCTCGCAGGCAAAGGTGGGGTCGTAGCCGTGCCAGCCGTCCGGCAGGGCAATCTCTACCCACGCATGGGTGGCACCCTCGCCGGGCACGAGCCCCATGCAGTAGCGCGCCGCAAACCCGGAGCGCCGCGCCAGCGCCAGCAGGATGTGCGCATAGTCCTGACAGACCCCGCTGCCCAGCGCAAACGCCTGTCCGGCGGTCGTGGAGATGCCCGTAAGCCCCGGTACATAGTGCAGTGCACCGGCGGCGGCTTTGTTCAGCAGTGCTGCCTGTTCCTGCGGGGACTTTCCGTCCAGCGGCAGGCTCTGCCACAGCGTTTCCAGCTCTGCCGTCATAGCGGTAAGCTCCGTGAACTGCTTCAGCACCGGATTCACCGGCTCTGCCTGTGCGCGGCCGTCCACCCGCACGATGCCGTGGGAATCGTAGCAAAAAAATGTGTGCGGTTCCCGGCAGCTACCGCATACCAGCCAGCCGCCAAAGCCGTCCCGGTGCAGGCCATACTCTGCCGCCGGTTCTATGCGGACGGTATAGCTTTGCAGCTTTTGGGCGTCATCCTCCACCGGCAGGCAGTGCAGCGCAAAGGTGTGCCCGCTGACCGGAGCCGAGAACTCCACCCCGGTGTGAAAATGAAATTCCAGTTCTGTCATTGCTCGTTCCTCTGTGTTTCCTGTCCTGCGTTTTTTCCGCCGTTACAAGTCGAGAAACAAGCTTTCCACCGCCGCCACCAGCTCCGGTGCCGAGGCATCCGGTTTGGAGGAATCCAGCAGCGCATCCACCAGAAAATCCAGCTGCTCCTTATTCGGCGCAAGCTGGGTCTTGTACAGGCGGTTGAACAGCCGCTCAAACTCCTTGCGGGTGCGCTCCGGCTCGTCGCCCAAACGCAGGTACAGGTCTACCCGCTCTACGCTGGTGCCCAGCTTGATCATGCTGCGGGTCTCTTCATCAAAGATCGTCTCCTCGCACGCACCGCGGAAGGCCCGGATATCGTCCAGCACCCACTGGAGGGCGATGGCAGGCGTATCGCACTGCGCCGCCTTTTCCATGGCATTCATGGCCAGCTGAATGTACGAAAGGGTATCCGTGGTCAGGGTATCCCGCAGCACCACGGCGTTGTCATAGGCGTAGACCAGACTGGACGCCAGCGAGTTCGGGTTGTTCCTGTCAAAGAAATACCGCTTGCAGAAATCCACCGTATTTGCATAGCCGCCGGGGATGCCCAGCCGGAAGCAGTAGTCTGCATAGTCGCCTTCGCGGCCATCCACCCCGGCATCGTAAATGGGTTTTGCTTTTTTCAAGCCCGTATATACACGCTCGGTGTAGCGTCCCAGCCAGTACAGGCGGCTGGCTTTGTTCAGCGAGATAATACCCATGTGTCCTTAAAACCTCCTCCTTGCGAGCTGTTGACCACGAAGCTGTCCGGGTTGCGGGAAAAACGGGTCAGCCCGCTTGCCCAGACCTTTGTATCGTCGCCGCTGCTCAGCACAAACGCCCGCAGGTCTGCCTTGCGGGGCACCTTCTCGCCGCCGTCCATGATGGGCAGGTCGAGGAAATCGATGACCTCCTGTGCAATGAACCGGCGCGGCTCGTTGCGGATGGTGGTGCGGAACTCTTCCAGCTGCTGCTTGGTCAAATCTCGGCCGAATACCACGCCGTAGCCGCCCGCCTCGGCAACGTCCTTGACCACCAGCGTTTCCAGATGGTCGAGCACATATTTTCGATCTTCTTCATAGAACGGCAGGTAGGTGGGTGCGTTGTGCAGAATGGGCTCTTCGCCTAGATAGTATTTTATCATTTTGGGCACGAAGTAATAAATGCCCTTGTCGTCTGCCACACCGTTGCCGGGCGCGTTCAGCAGCGCCACATTGCCGGCGCGGTAGGCATCCATAACGCCGGGAATACCGATCAGGCTCTCCGGTTTAAAGGCAAGCGGGTCAAGATATTCGTCGCTGATACGGCGATAGATGGCACCCACCCGCTCGCCGCCGTGGACAGTTTTAAGGTAGACCTTGTTGTTTTCTACATACAGGTCGCCGCATTCCGCCAGCACAGCACCGGTCTTTTCCGCCAGATAGCTGTGCTCGAAATAGGCGGCGTTGTACCGCCCCGGTGTAAACACCACATTGATGCCGCCGGTGTTGACCGCATCCATGGTCTGCCGCAGCAGCTGCGCATAGTTGCGGTTGTCTACGATGGCGTTGCCGCTGAAGGTCTCCGGGCTGCACCGGCGGCACAGTTCCCGCGCAATGAGCGGATAGGATGCGCCGCTGGGGATGCGGAGGTTATCCTCCAGAATGAACCAGCTGCCGTCCTTCGCCTGCACAAGGTCGATGCCGGAGATGTGGCTGTAAACGCCCTTGGGCGGTACAAAGCCCTCGCACTGCGGCAGATAACCGCTGCCTGCAAACACAAAATCCTCCGGCACAATGCCGTCCCGGATGATCTTTTTGTCGCTGTAGACGTCCTTTAAAAACAGATTCAGTGCGTTGACCCGCTGTACCAGTCCCTCGTCCAGCGTCTCGAATTCCTGCGCCGTGATAACCCGGGGCAGCGGGTCGAACGGAAACAGCCGCTCCTGAAATGTGCCGTTTTTGTACAGGCCGAATTTCACGCCGTACCGTGCCAGCTGGTCGTTGATGGTCTGTTGATGCTGCACTAGTTGATCCATAGATCTCCCCTCTTTTTTCTGGATTTTCTGCTTTTCCGGTATCGCCGGACTTTCCCCTACCGGCCTCTCCTACCCGGAAACGCAAAAAGCACAAGGCGGCGTGACCATTTTGTGGGCCACGCCGCCTTGTGCTGGTTTTATTATAAAAACATCAATTCCACTTGTCAACGCTTTCCGGCAGAAAAACGGGATTTTACGCAAAGTTCGGGCAGAGCAGTCAAGCCGCCCCCCTTTGCATCCCACACTTTTTGTGGAAATTGGCTCTTGTGGAAACCGGCAGAAAACGGTAAAATGATGCTGACAAAGGCAGTGTGGCCCCAAACGGGCTGCACCGCCTTTTTGTTTTTTATGAATGATAGGAGTATTTACAAGATGCAGGAAAAAATCAAAACCACCGCACAGGTGCTGGTGGACTGTCTGGAAGCAGAAGGCGTGGACGTGATGTTCGGCATCCCCGGCGAGGAAACGCTGGATCTGATGTTTGCCATCCGGGACAGCCATATCCGCTTTATCCCGGTGCGCCACGAGCAGGGCGCTGCCTTTATGGCCGATGTCTACGGCCGTCTGACCGGCCGGGCAGGCGTGTGCCTTTCCACCCTTGGCCCCGGTGCCACCAACCTTGTGACCGGCGTAGCCGATGCCTATCTGGACGGCGCGCCGCTGGTTGCCATCACCGGGCAGGTGGGCACCGACCGGATGCAGCTGACCAGCCACCAGTACCTGGACCTGACCGCCATGTTCGAGCCCATTACCAAGCGCTCCAAGCAGATCATCCGGCCGGATACCGTGGGCGAGATCGTGCGGCTGGCCTTCAAACACGCCGAAAAGGGCAAGCCCGGTGCCACCCACATCGACCTGCCCCAGAACATTGCCAAAATGCCCGCCGATGCTGTGCCGCTCAAGCGCCAGCAGCTGCACGAGCTTTACGCCGACCCCACCCACATTGCTGCCGCCGGGCGGCTTATCAGCGAGGCAAAGGAGCCGGTCATTCTGGCCGGTGCCGGGGCGGTGCGCAGCCATGCCGCCGCTGCCGTTACCGAGCTGGCCGACCGGCTGCACATTCCGGTGGTGAATACCATGATGGCCAAGGGCATCATCCCCATGGACGACAAATACAGCCTGTGGACCATCGGCATCCCCCAGAAGGACTATGTGAATCAGCTGTTCGACCGGGCCGATCTCATCATCGCCATCGGCTACGACATCGTGGAGTGCGCCCCCGCCAAGTGGGGTGCAAGTGCCGACAAGACCATTCTGCACATCGACACCGCCCCGGCAGACGTGAACAAGCGGTACCAGCCCGCCGTAGAGGTGGTGGGCGATATCTCCGAGAGCCTTTACGAGATCCTGCGCTGCGCCCGCCGGGACAGCGAGCCGGAATTTGCGCTCAAGCTGCGTGAAGCCATGGTGGCCGAGCACGCCGCCATGGCGGATGACGACAGCTGCCCCATGAAGCCCGCCCGCATCCTTGCGGATGTGCGCAAGGTGATGGGCCGGGAGGATATCCTTGTCAGCGATGTGGGCGCGCACAAAATGTGGATCGCCCGCCACTACGACTGCTACGCACCCAACACCTGCCTGATCTCCAACGGCTTTGCCAGCATGGGCTTTTCCATTCCCGGTGCCTTTGCCGCCAAGCTGCTGAACCCGGACAAAAAGGTGCTGGCGGTGTGCGGCGACGGCGGTTTTATGATGAACAGTCAGGAGCTGGAGACTGCCGTGCGCGAGAAGGTGCCCTTTGTCACCCTGATCTGGGAGGACGCCAGCTACGGCCTGATCAAGTGGAAGGAGCAGGAGCAGTTT
>CAKSZE010000031.1 GCA_934525325.1 uncultured Faecalibacterium sp. | reverse complement strand
CCGCCGTAGTAGATGTTCACCGTCTGCTCCATGGGCAGCGCGTATTTGCCAATGCGGCTTACCGACTGCGGGATATAGAGTTTTTCCAGCTTTTCGCAGCGGTCAAAGGTGTAGTCCTCAAGTGCGCTCACCTTGTCGGACATGACCGCACGCTTGAGTTCATAGCAGCCGCCGAATGCATTTTTGCCCACGGTTTTCACGCTGTCCGGCAGCACGATGCTTTCCAGTGCGCGGCACTCGGCAAAGGCGTGCTCACCGACCTCTGTCAGCTTGTCGGGCAGCGTGACACCGGTCAGACCGGTGCAGTACCAGAAGGTACAGGCATTCAGCACCGTGACCTGTGCAGGCACGGTGACGGTCTGCAAACTCTCACAGAATGCAAAAGCGTTTTCGTCCAGCTTGGTCAGGCTGTCCGGCAGGGCGATCTCCTGCAGCCCGGTGCACTTGGAAAAGGCCGCTTTGCCGATCTCGGTCAGGCCGCCGGGCAGAGAAATGCTCTGCAGGCTCTTGCACTCGGCAAACATGCTGTCCGCAATGCGCTTTGTGTTCTCGTTCATCTTTACATTGCGCAGCTTTGTACAGCCCTCAAAAGCACCGTTGTGCTCGCTTCCGTCCACGGTAGGCACACCGAGGATGTTCACCGTTTCCAATGCCTTGCAGCCGTAGAAAGCCTTTGCTCCGATGCTGCGCACGCTCTCTGGAATATCCACCTGCACAAGACCGGTGTTTGCAAAGGCCGCAGCTGCGATCTCCTTTACGCGTCCGGTCTGCAGATCGACTGAAGTCAGTCCCGTGCAATCCTTGAAAGCCTGTGCTTCGATCGTCTCCGCACGCTCCGGCAGGGTCACGCTGGTGATACCGGTGCCCGCCAGCGCCCGGGCGCCGATGCCTGTAACGATATAGCCGTCATCCGTGCTGCTGGGCAGCCTTACTGCACCGCTCGGCACTTTACCGGCAGAAGAATAGCCCACCAGCGTTACGGTGTTGGTGCCGCTTTTTGCGTACCGCCAGACCACACCGTTTACATCCGGTGCGTCCTCCAGATCGGTTTTGCTGGTGGTCACGGACGTGTCCGGATCCGGCTCCGGGCGAGGCGTCGGCGTTGAGGAGCCGCCATCGCTGCAGCCGGTAAAGAGCAATACCGCAGCCAGTGCCGCAGCAGCGGCCAGCCGTACAAATTTGATCTGTTTCATTCCGCTTTATCTCCCTTATACACAGCTATCTGCCAGCAGAGCGGCCAGCACCGGATCTTCCAGCTGCAACTCACTTTCCTCCGCAGCCAGAGCCGCTGCTCCAACGCCGAGCCAGTTTACGCTGCCGGTA
This sequence comes from uncultured Faecalibacterium sp., assembly GCA_934525325.1. Taxonomy (GTDB): domain Bacteria; phylum Bacillota; class Clostridia; order Oscillospirales; family Ruminococcaceae; genus Faecalibacterium. Next base: position 17,565 of record CAKSZE010000031.1, on the reverse strand, counting down.
TAACTCTGCCGCACTTCCTCTGTCCAGCCTGCTGCTGCCGTCGGATACCGCACCTCGGCGTTCAGTCCTGCAAAGATGCCGACACCCAGTACCGGTGCGCTGCCGCGGAACACGATGCTTTGCAGCCCGGCCTTGGCAAAGGCGTAATCCTCCACGGTCAGCACGCTGTCCGGCACGGTCAGGGTGCGCAGAGCCTTGCAGCCGTAGAAAGCCAGCTTGCCGATCTGGGTCACTGTATCCGGCAGGGTGACGCTTGTCACGTTTTCGCAGCCATAGAAGGCGTAGTCGCCAATGGTCGTAACGCCATTCTGCACCACGATCTTACGGATCTCGGCGCGGTCCTTGAACCATGGCGTCTGGGCGGCAGAGTCGTAATCCTGCATCGCCCCCTGTGCCGTGATGACCAGCGTACCATCCTGTAAGCTCCAGCCCTGCTCTGCATCGGCTGCAACCGGCGTCCAGTGTGCGTACAGGGTAGTGTTGCCCTCGGCGGTATAGGCAGTTGTGCGGCTCACGCGGGTGCCACCAACAGCATCGGTATACCAGCCGTCAAACACATAGCCATCCATCCATGCTTCCGGCAGCGCACCGTAGTGCATCCCATCCGCATTGCGTTCCAGCTGCTTTTCGGTAAACTCTGCCCTGCCGCCGCAAGCGTCAAAGGTGATGGTGGGGTACGGCTCGGGAACGATGATCTGGCCAATTTCACTGCCGACAGCACTGCAGTTACCCGCATCGTCATACGCATAAATATGGGTCAGATACGCGCCGCGCTCGTTGTTGTGATCCGCAATGTTCACATGGAAAGTCCAAGTGTCGCCATTCCGGGTGCCGCGGGTAGCAGTGTGATCGACATCCCACCACGATGCTGCAAGGTCGTCCTGATCGTTCAGTATCGTCCAAGTCGGGAACACAACGCGGTTCACGCCCACGTTGTCGGTAACGGTGCAGGAAACATCATACCCCTCGGTGGTGATATTGCTCACCTTCACGTTGCTGATCACAGGGGCTTCGGTATCCACGGAAATACGCGGCGCACCCAAGCTGCTGGCATTGCCGTACTTATCATAGGCGTGGATATCCGTGCAGTATTCGCCGCCCTCATTGTTGTGGTCCGCAATATCTACATGGAAGGTCCATGTATCGCCGTTCTGCGTGCCGCGTGCTTTCGCATTCGTGTTCCAATCCCTGAGCAGATCATCCTGCCCGTTTGCAGTCGTCCAAGTCGGGAACATCACGCGTTCAACACCGGAGGGATCGGTCACCGTACAGGAAACATCATAGCCCTTGTTGGTGACATTGCTCACCTTCACATCGCTGATGACCGGGCCGTCCTTATCTCTTACCGGGAGATTCACAGTACCTTCCTTGATGCACGCATGGCTGCCTGCACCCTCATTGATGGCGTACACGCTGTATCTGTGTTCTCCCGTTTTATCGGTGGGAATCCACAGATTATAGCCATGGTAATCACCAATATCTCCGGCAATATTCTGGTTCAGGTCGGTGCGCTGGGCATCTGCTTTGCCCTGCAGGACAAGCTGTCCGTCCAGATACACATTGATCTGCAGCGCAGTATAGGGTGCATCCCAGTCGAGTGCCCAGCCGATCAGCCGGAAGCCGCCTTCTTCAGGAATACAGCCGTCCAGTGCGCCAAAGGGGTCGCCGGTACGGTCATTCACCCGCTTGAACAAGCCCATTGCAATGTAGCGCTCCACGCCGTTATACAGGATATGTCCCAAGTTGCCGGAGCCGGTGCCGGTAGCTTTGCTCACATAGACGTACTCGCCCTTTTTGAGCACGCCAACCATATCGCCCCAGTTTTTGCTGTGGCGGGAGTTGACGTTGGCACCGCCGCTGCCCGTTTCCTGATACCAGCCTGCATAAGCTGTGGTGCAGCCCAGTTCATCTCTGTTCGGGTCGGGTTGCGGTTCTGTTGTACAAATATATTTTTTTGTCAGGTACTGCTGCGGATCAACCGAGTAAGGCTTTCTCGCTGCATCCGATATCACCGCTTTTTTGGGTCCACCTGTACGAATCTCTAAGTGCAGATGTGGACCTGTTGCCTTACCCGCTGCGCCTGTTTGCGCAATCGGAGTCCCCTGCTGAACAACATCTCCTTCATGTACTTTAAAGGAGCCCGTTTTCAAATGTCCATAGACCGAGTATGTACCATCGTAGTGCTCGATCATGATATAGTTTGCATAACCGATATTAGCTGCTTTGCAGCTTTTCCCATAAGGGCACGCTGGCGAGCCACCGATATGAGAACCGCCACAGCCGTTATCTACCGCAGAAATCACTTTACCCGCAGCAATTGCAACCACTTGTGTTCCGATTGCCGCCTGAAAATCTGTTGCACCGTGCCAGTTGCCGTTGCCGTAATACCAACCGGCAGTAACACGATTCTGGGTCGTGATCGGCCATGTATATTTTCCGTCCGTTGCCCACGCCTTCGCCTTTGGTACTGCGCCAAAGACCGACAGCGTACTGAACAGCATTGCCACGCAAAGCAAACTGGACAGCCATCGTTTGACATTCCGCATTTTCACATCAAACCATCCTTCCTCGTTTTGAGGTATCGTGCCATCTTTCGGCACTCTCACAGTGTCATCTTACTGCGCCTGTACAGACTTGTCAATCACCTTCATTATTTTTTACTCTGCTGAATTCATGTTGTTTCTTTTGGGGAGATAGCAACAAGGGGCTGCTGCACCGAATGCCGTGCAGCAGCCCCTGTTATCATTATAAGATTTTCTCTTATGCCAGCGCGGTGATAGCCGCCACAGCCAGCACGATGGCACCCAGCACGATGCGGTAGATGCCGAAGAACTTGAAGTCGTGGCGCTTGACGTAATCCATCAGGAAGCGGATAGCTGCAAGGCTGACCGCAAAAGCCACAACACAGCCCACCACCAGCACAGAGATCTCGGTGCCGGTGATGGATACGCCGGAGACGGCGAACTTGACCACCTTGAGCAGGGATGCACCCGCCATGACCGGGATGGCCAGATAGAAGGTAAACTCCGCCACGCAGGCGCGGGAGAGCCCCAGCAGCAGACCGCCCACGATGGTAGCACCGGAGCGGGAGGTTCCGGGGATGATGGCAAGGCACTGCCACACGCCGATGAGCAGCGCGTCCCGGTAGCTGATCTGTTCCAGCTTTGTGACCCGGGGCGTAGTGCGGCGGTTCTCCACCACAAGGAAGAGCACGCCGTACAGGATCAGCATGGCGGCTACGGTGATGTAGTTATAGAAGTGTGCCTCCATCCAGTCGTCCAGCGGGCTGATGACCAGCACCGGCAGGGTGGCGGCTACCACCTTGAACCACAAATTCCACACACTGGGCTTGGAGATGACCTTGCCCTGCCGCAGCCCGAAAGGCCACAGCTTATTCCAGAACAGCACCACCACGGCCAGAATGGCACCCAGCTGGATGACCACCCGGAACATGGACATGAATTCTTCACTGGCATTGAACTTGACGACCTGCTCCACCAAAATCATGTGACCGGTGGAGGAGATGGGCAGCCACTCGGTAATGCCCTCCACGATACCCATCAGGATCGCTTTGATGATCTCGAAAAACGTAATAAATCCCTCCTGCAGCACCCGTTGGGTGCGTAGTTTTTTCAAAAGCAGTTCCAGTATACCATACTATGAGCCCCTGTGCATACAGATTATAAAAATTTTACCGGTGGCGCTGTATTTATCTGCCCCGGGAAATGTGCTATACTATAAAAATAAGAAGTCTGTCCGCTTTCTGCGCCCGGCGCAGAAAGCTCTGAGAACAACGAGGTGAACCTTCATGAACATACTGGTGATCGGCTGCGATCAGGTGGGTGCGGCGCTGATCCGCGATCTGGAACGCATCGGCCATGATATCTCGGTGGTGGAAAAAGACCCCGAGCAGCTCAAGCGTCTGGATGCCTTTGACGATTATACCTTTCACGGCACTGCCCTTGTGGGCGACCCTACCGACCCGGACACCCTGCGCCGGGGCGGCGTGGAGAACTGCGACGCCGTGGCGGCGGTGACCGAGGAGGACTCGGTGAACCTGATGGCAGCGCAGCTGGCAAAGAACATCTTCCGCCGGGACAAGGTCATCTGCCGGGTGTCCGACCCGCATCTGCAAATTTTATACCACAAGGCCTACGAGCTGGAGACCATCTGCCCCACCGTGCTGACCGAGCAGGCGGTGTTCCGGGCACTTTCCAAGTAAAACAGCCTGTATTTGATTTACAGCCCGTAAAACGAGGTATTAATATGAAAGTTTGTATTGCCGGCGGCGGCCGGGTGGGGATGTATCTTGCCCAGAGCCTGCTGTCCCACCGCCATAAGGTGACCATCATCGAGCCGCAGGAGTCGCTGTGCCGCACCCTTGCGGACACGCTGGATATCCCGGTCATCTGCGGCGATTCCCTGAGTTTTGACACCCTGCGCACCGCCGATGTTTCCAGCTGCGATGCCTTTGTGGCGGTGACCAACACCGACGAGACCAATCTGGTGGCCTGTCAGATCGCAAAGCGGGAGTTCGGCGTGAACCGCACCGTGGCGCGCGCTTCCAACCCCAAGAACCGGGACATCCTGCACACGCTGGGCGTGGACACCGTGGTGTGCGGCACCGACAACCTGAGCCATATTCTGGAGCGGGAGATCGAGACCGACACCATCCGGCAGCTGCTGTCTCTTGGCGGCGGTACTGCCAGCCTGAACGAGATCTTACTGCCGGAGGATTTCCAGTTCGCGGGCAAGGAGATCAAGGAGATCCCCATCCCCGGCGACGCCATTCTGGTCAGTATTACCCGGGATACCGAGTTCATCATCCCCCACGGCAACACGGTGCTGCTGCCGTGGGATAGGCTGCTGTGCCTGACACAGGACGACACCCTGCATCTGCTGATGGATGCGTGGGGTCTTTCCTCCCACAAATGAGCGAGCAGGAGCTGCTGCGCACCGCGCTGGTGCTGCCGCCCCGCGCCCGCCGGGTGCTCTGCGTCTGGGCGGCTGTGCCCGGGCTGGTCTGTGCGCCCTTTGCCTTCTGGCAGAGCGTATGGGCAGGCGCGGTCTTTTGCGTTGTATGGGCGGCGCTGGTGGCGCTGGTCCGGGTGCGCTGCTGCAGCTTTGTCGCTGCCCTGACAGCGGACAGCGTCACGGTGCAGGCCGGGGTGGCTATCCCTGTGCTGCGCCGCATCCCGCGCCGGGCGGTCACCGGGGTGCAGCTGCTGCGCACCCCGCTGCTGTGGGCGGCAGGGTGCACCGTGCTCCTTGTGCGCAGCCCGGGGCTGCAATTGGTGCTGCCCGGCATCCCCGCCGCACAGGCTACCGCGCTGGCGGCTGTGCTGATGGAGGGCGACGTATGAACCGGGAAAAGCACTTCCACCCGCTGGCGGCGCTGCATCTGCTGCGCAAGACCCTGCTTGTGTACCTTCTGCCGCTGGTACAAGTGCTTTTTGCCCGCAACTGGGAAGCCCTGCGTGCGGCGCTGCGGCAGGACCTTGTGCTGCTTGCGCTGATCAGCGCCGTGTGCTGGGCGGTGTACTATGGCGGCCGCTGGCAGGTGGATGCCGAGGGCACAGTACACGTCAGCTGGCGGCTGGGGGTGCGGCTGGACCGCGCCCTGCGCGCCGAAGGTCTGGCGGCGCTGGTGCTGGAGCAGCCGCTGGTCTACCGCCTGACCGGTGCCTGCCGGGTGGTGCTGTACCCTGTGGGGCAGACCAAGACCATCACTTTGTATCTTACCCGGCAGCAGGCTGAAACGCTGGCCGATGTGCTGCTGCCGGTGACAGACCCGCTGTGGCACGCGCCCAAGGGCGGTGAAAAGCTGGCCTTTACGGTGCTGGGTGCCAACGGCCTGTCCACCCTGATCTTATGGTGGCTGGCCATCCACCAGACCCAGAGCTACGCCCCGGACGCCCAGACCGCTGCCCTTGCGCAGCTGGGACAGCTGGCGGCGCTTGCCGCCCGCTGGCTGCCGCTGGGCACAGCGTGGCTGCTGGTACTGGCAGGCACCCTGTTCTGCATCAGTCTGGTGCGCAGCGCTTTGCAGGCGGTGCATTATACCGTCTGGCGCACCGATACCCAGCTGGGCAGCCGGGGCGGATTTATCCGCCGGTACGAGATGCGGCTGCGGCTCAGCCAGCTGAACTACGCCGACCTGCGCCGCTCCCCGGCCACTTGGGCGCTGCATTACTGCCCGGTATTCGTCTCGGCAGGGGCGTGCCGCCCGGAACTGCCCCTGTTCGTCTGGCGGGAGGGCACCCCGCTATTGCGGGAACTGCTGCCCGAGATGGCGCAGCTGCCCCCGGACACCCGCGCCGACACCACCGACCGCAGCATGGCGTTCTTTTTACCGGCGGGCATCCCGCTGGCGCTCTGCCTGCTGCTGACGGCGGTCTCCCGCACCACCCTGCCTGCCCTTACCCTGCCGCTGCTCATCCCCACCGGGGTGTTTGCCGCCCTGCTGGGCGCTGCCGCCGTGGGCTGGCACCGGGAGGGCGTATGGCAGCAGCAGGGACAGCTGCTGCTCTGCCGACAGCACCAGTTCCATCTGCACCAGCTGTGCGTGTTCCACCCGGACACCGGCTTTACCGCGCTGCAATCCCCTTGGGCGGTGACGGTGCAGCGCGCCAACCTGACCCTTGTATTTCCCGGCAAAGAAAAGGTCACGGTGCGCAGCGTGCCGCTTGCGGCTCTTGATTTTCTGGAAATATAGAAGTATACTTGCGATGCCCCGCTGAACCTACGGTCGGCGGGGCATTTTTTTGCAACACAGACCAACGGAGACTATTTTTATGATAAAGACTGTATTATTTGATCTGGACGGCACCCTGCTGAACACCATCGACGACCTTGCCGATGCCGGGAACTGGGTGTGCGCACAAAATAGCTGGCCCACCTTTACGGTGGCGCAGTTCAAGATGATGGTGGGCAACGGCATCCCCAAGCTGGTGGAGCGATTCTCCCCCGCCGCCGCCCGCACCCCGGCGCAGCTGGCGGCGACACTGGCGCAGTTCACCGCCCGGTACGATGCCCACAAGGAGGACAAGACTGCACCCTACCCCGGCATCCCGGCACTGCTGGACGCACTGAAGGCCGAGGGCATCCAGTGCGCGGTGTTCTCCAACAAGGCTGATGCCCTGTGCGGCGGCATCATTGCCCACTACTTTGGCACCGGCCGCTTTGACGCCGTGCGGGGCAACCGCCCGGGCGTGCCCACCAAGCCAGACCCCACCGGCCTGTACGCCCTGATGACCGAGCTGGGTGCAGACCCCGCCGCCACCCTTTTTGTGGGCGACAGCGACGTGGATATCCTCACCGGACACAACGCCCAGCTGCCCGCCATGGGTGCGCTGTGGGGCTTCCGCGGCCGCGCCGAGCTGACCGCCGCCGGTGCCGATGCACTGGCAGAGGTGCCGGAGGATATCCTGCGGTATGTGCAGGAGCGGAACCGGTAAACCCACAAAAGGAACACCGGACAGATGCCATCTGCCCGGTGTTCTTCTTTATACAAAGTAAAAACGCCCTTGCGCATTGCGCAAAGGCGTTTTTATGACCCGTACGGGAATCGAACCCATGTTACAGCCGTGAAAGGGCCGTGTCTTAACCGCTTGACCAACGGGCCTTATAAATACAGAGCTTCGCTAAAACCTCCGACTTTCATCATCCACTATTGCGGACGACCGTCCCCCTTATCTTAGCGAAACTCTGTAATGTGGTAGCGGTAACTGGATTTGAACCGGTGACACTTCGGGTATGAACCGAATGCTCTAGCCAACTGAGCTATACCGCCACATATTTAGCTTGCACTTGAACGGTGCTTTATTATTATATCCATAGATGCCCCTTTTGTCAACACATATTTTCAAAAAATTTTGCAGTTTTTTGAAAATCGCATTTTATCAACATAGCTGCGTTGAAATATAGGTTTTCTTGTCGTTTTTTGCGGCAAAAGCGCCCTCTCAGGCGCTCCCGCGCCAGCTCTCCCAAAGGGAGAGCCAAGCCGTAAAGTTCAGCACTAAAGTATTAGGAGAAACGAGAAAGCTTCCGGCAGTGCCCTTGCCTCTCCCTTTGAGGAAAGACTTCCCCCGCTCCGGGGGAAGATGTCACCGCAGGTGACAAAAGGGGGAGTGTGGATTTGCGAAGCAAAGACGGAGAGGGCGCACGCCGTTAGCTCTGTTGCTAAAGTTTCAGGCGCAATAAGAAACTTTACCGCTATGCCAAAGGCTCCCTCCCCGAGGGAGCTGGCAAAACCGTCAGGTTTTGACTGAGGGAGTTAAGCTCCCGCTTCCCACGCAAAAAGCACCGCTTCCCTCTACGGAAAGCGGTGCTTTTTTCAACCTTTTTCTGTCCGGTTGTGGAAAACCCGGTGCAGTTTTAGTTCTTCTTATTGGTGGGGACCATGACCTTCAGGCCGCCCATGTACGGCTGCAGCACTTCGGGGATGGTCACGCTGCCGTCGGCCTGCAGGTGGTTCTCCAGGAAGGCGATCAGCATACGCGGAGGTGCCACGCAGGTGTTGTTCAGGGTGTGGGCCAGATAGGTCTTGCCGTCCTTGCCCTTCACGCGGATGTGCAGGCGGCGTGCCTGTGCATCACCCAGATTGGAGCAGGAGCAGACCTCGAAGTACTTCTGCTGGCGGGGGCTCCAAGCCTCGATATCGCAGCTCTTCACCTTCAGGTCAGCCAGATCGCCGGAGCAGCAGTTCAGCTGGCGCACGGGGATCTCCATGCTGCGGAACAGCTCCACAGACATCTGCCACAGCTTCTCGTACCAGTCGGCGCTCTCCTCGGGGCGGCAGACCACGATCATCTCCTGCTTCTCGAACTGGTGGATGCGGTAGATGCCGCGCTCCTCGATGCCGTGTGCGCCCTTCTCCTTGCGGAAGCAGGGGCTGTAGGAGGTCAGGGTCAGGGGCATCTTGCTCTCGTCCAGCGTCTGGTCGATGAAGCGGCCGATCATGGTGTGCTCGCTGGTGCCGATGAGGTACAGGTCCTCACCCTCGATCTTGTACATCATGGCGTCCATCTCGGGGAAGGACATGACGCCCTGCACCACGTTGCCGTGCATCATGAAGGGCGGGATGACGTAGGTGAAGCCCTTGTTGATCATAAAGTCGCGGGCGTAGGCCAGCACAGCTTCGTGCAGGCGTGCAATGTTGCCCAGCAGGTAGTAGAAGCCGTTGCCGGCCACGCGGCCTGCGGCGTCCATATCAATGCCGTCAAAGCTCTCCATGATCTCGGTGTGGTACGGGATGGGGAAATCCGGCACAACAGGCTCGCCGAAGCGCTGGGCTTCCACGTTATAGGTATCGTCCGGGCCGATGGGCACGCTGGGGTCGATCATCTGGGGAATGGAGTACATGATCTCCTGAATGCGGGCAGACAGTTCCTCCTCTTCCTTCTCCAGCTCTGCCATCTTGTCAGCGTCAGCCTTGACGGCGGCGTTGTTGGCATCGATCTGTGCCTGCAGCTCAGCCTTCTGTGCCTCGTCGGTGCACTTCTTCAGCTGGCCGAACAGCGGGCCGTTGGCCTTGCTCAGCTTGTTGCGGGCGGCCTTCAGGGCCTCCACTTCCTTCAGGGCTGCGCGGTACTGGGCATCCTTTTCGATGACCTCATCCACCAGCGGCAGCTTGGCATCCTGAAACTTCTTTTTGATGTTTTCCTTAACGGCGTCCGGGTTCTCGCGGACAAATTTGATATCCAGCATGATTGACTCTCCTTAACTCTATTGGGCTTGCAGCGGCTTACCGCTGCCGTTCAAAGGCGGCTGTTCCCGCCTTGGATCGCATGATTATTCGGTTTCCATCTGGTACTGTCCCAGCAGGTTTGCAAAGGCGCGCAGCTGCTCGTCGGAGTAAAAATGCACCGTCAGCTTGCCCTTGCCGCCGTGGTAGGCCACATTCACCTCGCTGCCCAGCACCTGCTTCAGGCTCTCCTCCACCTCTACCGGCAAAGTGCCGCGGGGTGCAGGTTCGCGGGGCTCTTTGGCGGGCTTTGCCATCTTTTTGCAAAGCGCCTCGGCCTGCCGGACGTTCAGCTGGTTGTCCGCGATGATCTGCGCGGCTTCGGCCTGCAATTCCGGTGTGGGCAAGCCCAGCACCACCTTCGCGTGACCGGTATTGATAAAGCCGCTCTTCAGCAGCTCCAGCACCGTTTCCGGCAGATTGAGCAAGCGCAGACTGTTGGCCAGTGCGCTGCGGCTCTTGCCCAGCTTGCGGGCGGCCTGCTCCTGTGTCAGGTCGCAGCGGGTCATCAGCTCCCGGATGCCGGCAGCTTCTTCCACCGGGTCCAGATCCTCGCGCTGCAAATTTTCCACCAGCGCCAGCTCCATGGCCTGCTCGTCGGACACATCCTTGATGACCACCGGCACCTCGGTAAGACCCGCCATGCGGGAGGCGCGCCAGCGGCGCTCGCCTGCCACGATGCTGTAGCCGCCCATGGGTCTTGGCCGCACCGCGATGGGCTGCAATAAGCCGTGTTCGGCGATGCTGGCAGCCAGCTCACTGAGGGTCTCCTGTTCAAAGGTCTTGCGGGGCTGGTCGGGGTCCGGCTCGATCTCGCGCAGCGGCAAAGTTTCCACCGCTGCGTGCTCTGACTCAAACACCGGTGCTGCGTCCTCAAACAGACTGTCCAGCCCGCGCCCAAGCCCTCCTTTTCCTCTTGCCATTGTTTACCTTGTTCCCCCTGTTTTAATCTTCCAGAGCGTTTTTCGCCGGCTCTGCGGCGGGTGCAGCCTTTGCGCGGGACTTCTTAGGTTCCTGCGGGCGGTTGTGCTTGACGAATTCGATCGCCAAGTCCATGTACGCTTCGCTGCCCTTGCCCTTGGGCTCGTAGAAATTGATGGGCTGGCCGTAGCTGGGCGCTTCCGAAATGCGGATGGAGCGCGGGATGGTGGTCTTGTACACCTTGGAGCCGAAGTACTTCTGCACCTGCTCCACCACCTGCACGGTCAGGTTGTACCGCAGCGAGAACATGGTGAACACCACGCCCTCGATATCCAGATACGGGTTGTACTTTTTGCGGATGGTCTTGAGGGTGCTGATGAGCTCCGACAGACCTTCCAGCGCATAGTACTCGCACTGCACCGGGATGAGCACACTGTCGCAGGCACTCAGACCGTTGAGGGTGAGCAGATCCAGACTGGGCGGGCAGTCGATAAAGATGAAGTCGTAGTCCTTCTGCACCTCGGCCAGTGCCTTGCGCAGACGGCCCTCGCGGCCGGGCAGGTCGATCATTTCCAGACTTGCACCCGCCAGCCGGGTGTTGGAGCCGATGACGTCGGTGCGGTACTCGGTGTGCCGGATGGCCTGCGCCGCCGTTGCCTTGCCGATGAGCACCTCATAAGTGCCCGCTTCTACGCTGCGCTTTTGGATGCCATAGCCGGTGGTGGTGTTGCCCTGCGGGTCAAGGTCTACGATAAGCACCTTCTTGCCCAGTGCCGCTACACAGGACGAAAGGTTGACGGCGGTGGTGGTTTTGCCCACTCCGCCCTTCTGGTTTGCGATCGCTACAATTTTTGCCACGCGCTTTTCTTCCTCCCGGGGAAAGATTTGTTCCACATGGAACACGCAGTCGTGCCCGCCGGTTTCCCCGTCCGACAGACACCTCGGCTTCTAGTATAACACATCCAAATTGTTTTTTGAACCATCTGGAGCGTTTTTCAGCTGGATTTTTAACTTTTGGGGGTGGGAAAGTGGAAATTACCCCTTCCGTCTTGCCGCTGCGCGGCAATCCACCTTCCCCAAGGGGACGGCTTTTGGCGGTAGCGATAAGGTTTCCGGCATAGCGCAAAGGCGTCCCCTTGGGGGAGCTGGCTGCGAACGCAGTGAGCAGACTGAGGGGGTCGTTTGGGCGTCCCCCCCTGTTCCACATGGAACAATTCACTTCTCCGCGGCGGCGGTGGGGATGCGGACGGTGTACTCGATGTAACCGTCCTTCTCTTCCCGGTGGGCGGTGGCGGGCACGCCGTTGTCGGTCATCAGCCGGATGGCGTGGTCGATGGTGTTGACAAAGATGCGCACGTCCCGCACCATGGAGATGCGGTGCCCGGCCTTGGGCGGGCTGTTCAGCAGCTGCTCGATGTAGCTGTCAGTCTGGCGGGCGTTCAGGCGGCGCTTGGCGATGGTGATCAGCGCTTCGCTGCGGCGGTTCTCCGGCAGACGCAGCACCGCGCGGGCGTGGCGCTCGGTGAGGTTATTGTCCAGCACGAACTGCCGCTGGTCCGCCGTCAGCTGCAACAGCCGCAGCTTGTTGGCAAAGGTGGGCTGCGCCATACCCAGACGCTTGGCGGCTTCGGCTTGGGTGCAGTCCCACAGCACCATCACATCCCGCAGCCCCTGCGCCTGCTCAAAGGGGTTCAGGTCGGCGCGCTGGATATTTTCCAGCAGACCCAGTGCGGCGGTGCGGTCGTCGGCGTAGCTGCACAGGATGGCAGGGATGGTGGTCATCCTTGCCAGCTGACAGGCGCGCAGCCGCCGCTCCCCTGCCACCAGCTCGTAGCCCTCTGCCGCCCTGCGCACCGTGACCGGCTGGAGCAGACCGTTCTCCCGGATGCTCTGCGCCAGCGCGGTCAGTTCCTGCTCGTCAAAGCTTTTCCGCGCCTGAAAGGGCGACGGGTGGATCTGGTCGATGGGCAGAGAGAGTAATTTCCCGGACGGTTTCTTGCGTTCAAACATGATACTGCCCCTTTCCTTGTGTGATGCAGTTTTCCACATTTCTCCGGGAAATCGTGGAAAACCTGTTCAGCTTCAGTGTAGCACACAAAGAAAGACCCCGCCAGAAATTTCGTTCGGCAGGGTCTTACAGGTTGCGTCAAATCATGCGTTATTTCAGCGGGCTTTTTGCAATTTTACCGCCGTTTCTGGGGTATGCTGTCGGAGTTTGCGAAATCTTTTTGCACAGGATCAGGGTGCGGGTGTCGCCGCCGGGCAGGTGCAGGGTGCGGGTCTCGCGGTACTCGCCGCCCAGCTTTTTGATGGCACCCCGGGCAGCGGTCAGCTCCTCTTCCCCGGAAGCGCCCTTCATGGCAAGGAAGTTGCCGCCCACCTTCACCAGCGGCAGGCAGTATTCTGCCAGCATGGGCAGCGCTGCCACGGCGCGGGCAGAAGCCAGATCGAACTGCTCCCGCCAGACCTTGCGGGCAGCTTCCTCGGCGCGCTCCTTGGCAAACTCCACCCCGGTCAGACCCAGCTGGGCGCAGGCGTACTTTAAAAACTCCACCCGCTTGCCGGTGGGTTCCATCAGGGTCAGCTCCAACTCCGGCTTGAAGATCTTGGTCACGATGCCCGGAAAGCCTGCCCCGGCGCCCACATCCACCATGCGCCCGGCTACCTCCGGCTGGCTGGCAAACAGCAGACTGTCGAGGAAGTGCTTATCCTCGATGCCCTCCGGGTCGGTGATGGCGGTCAGGTTGACCTTCTGGTTGTAGTCTACAAGGATCTGGGCAAAGGCATCCAGCTGGTCCAGCTGGGTGCCGGTGAGGGTGATGTTCCATGTGGAACATTTTGCTTCCAGACGCTGTTTGTCGATCATGGTGTTTTCCTTTCTTTCATTCCCCGGTCAGCCGGACGAAAATCGGCTCATGGTGGACGGCGGGCAGGAAGGTTTCCAGCACATCTGCCGTGCGAATTTTAAGCGAAGAGGTGTTGATGCAGGGGTGGCAGCCAAGGTACTCTCCTTTTTTTACATCCTCGTCCATCAACAGCTGCACCTTGTTTTCCGTGTCGTTGGCAAGCCCCATGATGGAGGAGGAACCGGGCGTGCAGTCCAGATACTGCTCCATATCCTCGGGCGAGGCAAAGCTCAGGCGGGCAATGCCCAGCTGGTGGGAAAGTTCTTTGGTCTTGAAGGGCTTGTCCCCGGGCATCATGAGCAGATAAAAATTCGTCTTTTGCCGGTTGCACAGAAACAGGTTCTTGCAGACAGTGGCATTCAGGCAGGCATCGATCACATGGCAGTCCTCCATGGTATCGGCTTTCATCCAGCCGTGGTCAGTGCGCCAGAACGGGATGCCCAGCTTGTCCAGCAGGTCATAGGTGCGGATCTCTTTTTCCAGCCGTCCGTTGCAGTCTGCCGGGCGACCCTCGTAAAGCTTCAGTTCTTCCATATTATTTTCCTCTTGCTGCCAGCGCGATGCTCAGCTGCGCCACATCGGAGGGCGAAACGCCGGGGATGCGCCCCGCCTGCCCCAGATTGCGGGGACGGATACGGGCAAGCTTTTCCCGGGCTTCCAGCGTCAGGCCGGTCAGGGCGGCATACTCGAAATCCTCCGGGATAAGGGTCTTTTCGTGGCGTGCCACCTCCCGGATCATCCGGTCCTGCCGGGCGATGTAACCGGCGTACTTGATCTCGGTCTCCAGCCGCTCCGCCAGCATGGGGGTGATCTCCTCCCCCCAGCCGATAATGCCCGCCACCAGCGGGTAGCTGATCTCGGGACGGCGCAGCAGTTCCTCGGCAATGCCGCCCTCGGCGGCGGGGGCAAGACCGGCGGCTTCCATGGCGGCGCGCAGGTCTGCGGTGCGCAGATGCGCTTCGTGCAGGCGGCGGCGCTCGGCTTCCAAAATGTTCTGGGTGTGCTGGTACTTTGCCCAGCGGTCATCCTGCACAAGACCGTATTCCCTGCCGATGGGGGTCAGGCGCTGGTCGGCGTTGTCCTGCCGCAGGGTCAGCCGGTACTCGCTGCGGCTGGTCATCATGCGGTAGGGGTCCATGACGCCCTTGGTGACAAGGTCGTCCACCAGCGTGCCCAGATAGCTGGTGTGCCGGGGCAGCACCAGCTGCTCCTTGCCCAGCGCGTTGCGGGCGGCGTTCAGACCCGCCAGCAGACCCTGCGCGGCGGCTTCCTCGTAGCCGGAGGTGCCGTTGAACTGCCCTGCCCCGTACAGCCCCCGCACCACCTTGCTTTCCAGTGTGGCTTCCAGACTGGTGGGGTCTACGCAGTCGTACTCGATGGCGTAGGCGGGGCGCATGATCTCCAAATGTTCAAAGCCCTTGATGCTGTGGTAGAAGGCGTTCTGCACGTCCTCCGGCAGGCTGCTGGACGCACCCTGTAAATACATTTCCTCGGTGTTCTCGCCGCATGGCTCCACAAACAGCGGGTGGCGATCCTTGCCGGAGAAGCGCACCACCTTATCCTCGATGGAGGGGCAGTAGCGCGGGCCGACACCCTCGATCATGCCGCCGTACAGCGGGCTGCGCTGGATGTTGTCCAGAATGATCTTGTGGGTCTCGGGGTTCGTGTAGGCGATCCAGCACTCCACCTTGTTGTGCATGGGTGCATCGGTCAAAAAGCTGAAAGGCTGCAATTCGCTGTCCGGGTCGCCGGGCTGACATTCCAGCTTGGAAAAATCAATGCTGCGGCGGTGCACCCGGGCGGGGGTGCCGGTCTTGAACCGGCGCAGCGGCAGACCGGCAGCTTTCAGACTGTCGGTCAGGGCGTTGGCGGCGTGCATGCCGTCCGGGCCGGAGGCATACCACGCATCACCCACGAATATTTTGCCGCCGAGATTCGTACCGGTGGCAAGCACCACGCACTTGGCGGTGTACTCGCCGTGCAGCTGGGTGACAACGCCCTTTATATGGCCGTTTTCCACTTCCAGCGCTACCACCTCGGCCTGATGGATGGCCAGCCCCGGGGTCTGTTCCAGCGCGTGCTTCATGTATTCGTTGTAGCGGCGGCGGTCGGTCTGCACCCGCAGCGCGTGCACGGCGGGGCCTTTGCCCTTGTTCAGCATCCGGCTTTGCAGATAGGTGGCGTCTGCCGCCAGACCCATCACGCCGCCCAGCGCGTCCACCTCCCGCACCAGCGTACCCTTGGCGGTGCCGCCGATGCTGGGGTTGCAGGGCATATTGCCGATGGCGTCCAGACTCATGGTAAAGACAGCCGTTTTTGCGCCCAGCACAGCAGCTGCGTGGGCGGCTTCGATGCCCGCATGGCCGGCGCCGATGACGATGACATCATAATCTCCTAAGTGGTTCATATACTTTCGGGTTTCCTCTAACAAATGATTTGAATTTATTTCCCCACACAAAACCGCTCGAACACCTGTTCAATGACAGCTTCCGAGGCGTTTTCGCCGGTCAGGTCGCAGAGCGCATCCAGCGCGTCATCCACGCAGACCGAGACAGCGTCCAGACCAAAACCGCCGGCGGCGGCATCCAGTGCCCCGGCTACGGCGTCCCGGGCGCGGAGGGCAGCAGAAAGCTGCCGCTGCCCGGACAGGCTGGCGGCGTGGGGGTCGATACTGCCGGTGCCCAGCAGCCGCGCCACCGCAGCTGCGATGACCCTGCGGCTCCCCTCTTCCCGGCAGCAGACCGGCAGCACCATGGCAAAATACGGAGCGATAAGCTCTGCATCGAACTGAGTGGGCTTATCCTCCTTGTTGACAAGGGCAATGGCGGGACGGCCTGCGCAGCGCTGTGCCAGCGCCAAGTCCTCCCGGCTGGGCGGCTCGGAGCCGTCAAAGACGGCTAAGATCAGCCCGGCTTCTTCCAGTTTTTTCCAGCTGCGGCGGATACCCTCGGCTTCAATGGCGTCCTCGGTCTCCCGCAGACCGGCGGTGTCGAAGAGGTTCAGCCGGATATCCCCCAGCTGCACCGCCTGCTCCACCACATCGCGGGTGGTGCCCGCCACCGGGGTGACGATGGCGCGGTCAAACCCCGCCAGCAAATTGAGCAAGGTAGACTTTCCCGCGTTGGGGCGTCCCACGATGGCGCAGTCTACGCCCTCGCGCAGCACTGCACCGGCATCGTAGCTGCGGATAAGACCGTCCAGCTCCTGCTGCACCGCGCCCAGCACGGTGTGCAGGTGGGCGGGGTCCAGCTCCGGGACATCCTCCTCCGGGAAGTCCACCCAAGCGGCCAGATGCGCCTGCAGGGCGGTCAGCTGAGCCTTTTGGTCGTTGATTTTTTTCGCCAGCGCGCCGCCCAGCGCAGCATTTGCCAGCGCTGCGCCCTGCCGCCCGTCCGCTGCGATGAGATCCATGACCGCTTCGGCCTGTGTCAGACCCAGCTTGCCGTTTAGAAAGGCTCGGCGGGTGTACTCGCCGGGGGCGGCAGGCTGCGCGCCCGCTGCAAGGCAGGCTTCCACCAGCCGCCGCGCCACCGCGCTGCCGCCGTGGCAGGAAAGCTCCACCACGTCCTCGCCGGTGTAGCTGTGGGGCGCGCGGAAAAACAGGGCAACGCCCTCGTCAAAGGCTTCTTCCCTGTCCACGAAATGCCCGAACAGCGCGGTGTAGCCCTTAGCCTGCTCCACTTTTTTTGCCGGGTTTGCCGGGCGGAACACCCGGGCAGCCACGGCATAGCTCTCTGCGCCGGACAGGCGCACCACGGCAATGCCGCCCGCCCCGGGGGGCGTTGCAATGGCGGCAATGGTCGATCCCTGCATACTGCATCCTTTCCGCGCACCCGTATTGCGGGTGCGCTGTGCTGGTGCGCCCGGCACGGCAGAGCCGCCGCAGCGCACACTTTCTGATTTTACAGTTTATTTTACCACGTTTTTGCGCAAAAAGATACACCCGCCGCGCGGTTTTTCCACATCTTCCAAAATGTTTGTGGAAAAAAGGAT
>CAKSZE010000030.1 GCA_934525325.1 uncultured Faecalibacterium sp. | reverse complement strand
AGTCCGAGCGTTCAGAGCGTCGCAGGCAATGAGTAGGGCTGCATGAGGAATGCAGGGGTGAGATTCCCGTGGGCTGCTGCCAGCAGCCGTCCGTTGGCTCATTTTTTGATTTTTAAGAAAGGGGATTTTTACGATGCAAGCGAAAAAGACAAACCCTGAAAAAACAAAAAATCCAGAGATGCTTACTCTGGATTCGACTTATCGTATTGGCAATCGCTCCTTTATCGTTGAGCCGGTGTTCAAAGAAGAAAGCTCCCAGACCTTAGGAGAAGTCCTTCTCCGGCTGATGAAGTCTGAAAGCGAAAAATTATAATGACCTTTCGGGAGGCAGCGGACAGAGAAAGCGGATTGTGTTATAATATAGGTGTACAAGTGAATTTGCTATTCGACTGTCCCAAGAAAGGAGCAAGTATGAAACAGTCGAGTAACAAGAAATCCCGTGAAGCAACCGCTTTTCTCTATGAGCGTCTTTCCCGCGATGATAATTTGGAGGGCGAGAGTTACAGCATTGGCAACCAAAAGAAACTGCTCACCAAAGTTGCAAAGGAAAAAGGCTATACCAATCTGGTTCACTTTCTGGATGATGGCATTTCCGGCGTGACCATGAACCGTCCCGGTTTCGTTGAAATGATGCAGCAGCTTGAACAAGGAAAAGCCTCTGCTGTGTTCGTCAAAGACCTTTCCCGTCTGGGCCGAAACTATATTGAGGTCGGGCGGCTGACAGAAGAATTTTTCCCGGACCATGACATTCGACTTGTTGCCGTTTCGGACAACATCGACACGGCCGAGGGAGAAAACGAACTGGCACCTATCCGTAACCTGTTCAATGAGTGGTACGCCCGTGACATCAGCAAGAAACGCCGTATCAGTAATAAAATCAAAGGCAACTCCGGCGAACCGATGGGACTTCCTCCCTATGGGTATATCAAGGACCCGAACAATCCCAAGCATTGGGTCATTGATGAAGAAGCTGCACAAGTTGTCCGGCGCATTTTTGATATGACGTTGGAGGGCTTCGGCACAGAACAGATTGCCACCCAGTTTGAAAAGGAAGGCATCCTGACACCGCAGGCCTACTGGATTCAGAAAGGCATCGGCCGTCCCGGAAAGAGCAAAACAAGGCCCGCTACCAAGTGGAATGGCTCCACGATTACCCATCTTCTGTATCAGCAGGAGTATTGCGGGGATATTCTGAACTTCAAAACCTACTCCAAGTCCTACAAGAACAAAAAGCGGATTCATAACGACCCGGAAAATTGGGTAGTGTTCCAAGATGTTCACGAACCCATTATTGAACGTGCCGTGTTTGAACAGGTGCAGCAGAAGCGCGGAAAAATGCGCAAACGCCGTACCAGCAACGGAGAACACAATATGTTCTCCGGCCTGCTTGTCTGCGCAGACTGCGGCTGCAATCTGCACTTCCACTTCAATCAGGGCAACCCGGAAATCAAGTATTTCAACTGCTCCAACTACAAGGGCAACCGTGGCACCTGCCAATCCACCCACTACATCCGGGTAGACTTTCTGGAAGAAGTGGTGCTGGGCGAAATTCGGCGGCTGACCAAGTTTGCCAGCCTCTATGAGGACGACTTTTTGAAGGCTGTTATCGGGCACTCCCAGCAGGCGGACGAAGCCGACCGCAAGCTGAAAGAGAAAGAGTTGAAAGCACTCCTTGCCCGTGATGAAGAACTGGACGGCCTCTTTGAGCGCATCTATGAGGACAATGTTTCCGGCAAAATCTCTGACGAACGCTTTTCCAGAATGTCCCGGAGATATGAGGACGAGCAAAAGGAGCTGACCGAGAAAATCAAACAGCTCCGCTCCGAAATCGAAAAGCAGAGCAGCCGTACCATGACAACGGATATGTTCATCAGTCTGGTTCGCAAGTACACCAGAGCAAAAAAGCTGACACCCCGAATGCTGAATGAACTGGTGGAAAAAATCGAAGTGTTCAATGCAGAAAAGGTCAACGGTGTATGGGAGCAGCGGCTCCGCATTCACTACAACTGCGTGGGCACCATCGAGATTCCAAGCGCACTTCCTTTGCCGACACCCGATGTGTCGGTGAATACAAGAAAAGGCGTAGTTGTGAACTACGCCCCTTGTGATGTCGCTATTTAGCAAATAAAAAATGACGAATGTTCTTTGACAGCTAAATGCTGTAAGAACATTCGTCATGGTGCGGATAAGAGGACTTGAACCTCCACCGAGTTGCCCCGATTAGAACCTGAATCTAACGCGTCTGCCAATTCCGCCATATCCGCATATTCTGTTTTGTTCCCGCACCGCAGCGCCGGGAACGATAGTTATTATACCAGATGCAAGAAAAATGTCAAGACTTAATTTCAAAATTATTCGACAAATTTTTGCAGTAAAGTTGGTGCACTCTGGATAGCGGCTGCGGGGCGCTTTTTAGGGCAGATTATGGTACAATAAACGAAAGGCAACACCGCACAATTCCCGCCTGACGGCTTAAGCACCGTTCCGGCGGCTGCGGCACGGCATCTGCGCTGCCAAAATGCTCGATAATACACAAAGTATTATCTGCGCTTTTGGCTTAGCATCTGCCGCACCTCGCGCGCCGTATCGGCACTTAGAATTATGTGGTATTGCCTATACGTCCGGGCACCGCCCGGCGATTACGGAAAAACGAGGGAAAACGATGCTGAATGTGATTATTTTTCTGGTCGGCGCGCTGATCATGTTTTACATGGCACTGCGCAGCGTGCGGGCGCGGCAGCAGCTGCGCACCAAGGGCGTCTGCGTACAGGCCACGGTAAGCGGCACGGTGCAGAGCCGGGACGGCGCTGCCTATGTGCTGGAGTTTACCACCGCAGGCGGCAGCCACCGGCTGCAATATCCGAAGCCCGCCAAAGGCAAGCCCTTTGCCGAGGGCAGTGTGGTCACCCTGTACTACGACCCCGATGCCCCGGAGAAGATGTTTGTGGAGGGCGACAAGTCCGTGCTGGGCGCTGAGCTGCTGTACACTGGCATCGGCGTAGCGCTGCTGGTGCTGATGTTTGGTCTTATGGGCCGCTGAGAAGGAGGGACACCGCATGAAACTGGAACATTTCGGCATGGCAGAGCCGGGGGACTGCCGGTTGGTATTCACGGCAAGCGCAGAGGAACTGACCGCTGCGCTTGCAAAAGAGCAGGCCGCCCCGGATGCCCCGCAGGACGAGGAGGAACTGCTGACGGCAGCGGTGAACCGCACCATTCTGGAGGGCTTTGACCCTCTTTACCGGCAGCTGGTACAGGAGTACGCACTGGAACCGGTAACCGACCCGGACTTTGAGTTGCTGGCAGTCAACAGGGCCGAGGGCTTCCGGGCAGGGGCGCAGTTCTACGCCCTGCCGCCGCTGGAGCTGGGACGGGATACCGGCTTTGTGCAGCCCATCGAGCCCCACCCGCTGCGCCGGTTGACCATTGAGCTGGAGATCAACCGCAACTACGGCGATGAAGAGCGCGCCGCCGATGCCGCAGGCAAGGCAGCGCTGCGCGACCGGGTGACCCGGGAGCTCTACGCAAAGCGCTGCGCACAGGCCAAAGACCGTGCCGAGAAGGAACTGGTCTGGCAGCTGGGCGACGAGGTGACCGGCCCGGTGCCAAAGCGGCTGGAGGCGGGCAACTACTTTGCCGAGCAGCGGCAGTTCAATCTGGGCTTGCAGGCAAACGGGGTCAACTTTGACCAGTTCTTAGCCGTGCGCGGACAGACGGTGGAGCAGTTCCGGCAGTGGCTGCACCAACAGGCAGAGCGCAAGCTGCGCAGCTGGCTGGGGCTTTTGCTGGTGGCCGAACGGGAGGGCTTGCTGCCCACCGAAGCCGAGGTGAACGCCGCCCTTGCCGACTGGAACGAGAAGCTGGATGGGGAGCGCACCTTCCCCGCCAACGACACCCGCAAGGTGCGCCAGCGCCTTGCCCGGGCAAGGGCTGCGGCCTTTGTGGTGGAGCATTCCACCCTCACCCCGCCGCCGTCTGAGCCCCTTGTACAGGAACCGGAAGCCAAATAAAAAATAATGTATCTCATGTCATGGCGGGCAGTCTGCGGGCTGCCCGCCATGGCTTTTTGCAAAAAAGAGACAGCAGAGCGCCCGCAGGTGCTCCGCTGTCCCGGATATTGTAGCTTTATTCCAGATGATGCTTCTGGCAGAACCTTTTGCTTACCCAGTACATCCCGCCCCACAGCAGGACTGCGAGCACAAGGTAGACCGGGTTCTTCAGGGAGCTGACCAGCGACTGCCCAAAGACAGCCATCATGGCCACCATCAGTCCTTTCCCCAAAAGAACAGTGCGCAGATAGCGCTTTTCGTCAAAGTCCGACATCCCGAAGGCAAAGTGCATGAAGGAGGTGGGGGTGAAGGGCAGCAGCGACAGCATGAACAGAGACGAGGTATCGAAGCGGTTCACCCACTGCTGCGCCTTTTCCAGCTTGGGGGAGCGGCTGGCTACCTTCCAGAAAAAGCGCTTGACGAGCCGCCGCCAGAGCAAAAACATGATGGTGCCGCCCAGCGCAACGCCTGCCCAGCTGTACAAAAAGCCCAGCAGACCGCCGTGCGCGGCCACGTTCAGCGCCACAATAGCGATGAGCGGCAGCGGCGGAAAAAAGGACTCCACCATAGCCAGCAGAATGGGTACAAGGGGGCCAAGCCCCTCAAAGCCCGCCAGCAGCGCCTCCCAGTATTCCAGTGTTCCAAGCTGGTGCACCCAGCCCATCAGTGTGGTTTGCATTTAGTGTCCGATCCCTTTCTGTGCAGCCGGTGCCGGGGCGTTCCCGGGCAGGCTGCATCATGCTTAGTATATCCATTCTCTATGACAGAGCCGTGAACAGAGTGTGCATTTTTCGACACAGTTCAGACTCTGCTATCCATACTACGAGATGAAAAGGGATTTTCCTTCATTCACTTTTCCGCAGCCTGCTTTTCGGCCTTGGCGCGCATCCGCTCCAGCTGGGCGGTGCGCAGTTTTTCCCAGCGGGCAAGGCTTTCAGCGTCCGGCATCTGGGCGCAGCGGGCAAAGCTCCAGTGCAGACCGTCCCGGCGGGACAGCTTGTACCGCTGGAATACGCCCTGCCCGGCAGCGTTGCCGCTGCCGGTGCAGCTGGGGCACTGGCACAGGGTATACCAGCTGTTGCTGCCCTTTTTCAGCCAAAGCTCGTCCGGCTGTAAGATAGTGCCGCACTCCGGGCAGGGCATCTGGCTGATCTTGGGGTCAGCCCGCCATGCGTACTGCTCCACATAGCCGTGGAACACCGTAAAGTCCCGGTAGTCGCCGGGGGTCTGGCACAGGCTCTGGCGCAGCGCCTCGTCCTCGGTGGGGTAGGCGGCAAGCCCGGCGCGCAGATCCAGCAGACGGCAGACATCGGCAGTGTACAGCGTATCGGAAAGTGCATCGTGGAAGGGGCGCTCCATGGGGATGCCCATGCGGGTGACTACGCTTTCCAGCGTCATGCCCTCGCCCTCCTTGCGGGGATGCTCCCGCAGAAAGACCTGCTGCAGGTCATACCACACGGTGGGCTTGGACTCGTCCAGATTGCACAGGAACAGGTTCTGCTTGAGCACCGGCACGTCATCCAGACCCCACTCGGCAAACTCGGCATCCGGGCCGCACCACTGCATAAAGCGGCGCAGTCCCTGCACGATGGGCTCGCCCTTGTCCAGATCTGCCTGCGTCAGGCCGGTCACCTTGGCGATATGGTGCTGCAATTTGCGGAAGATGCGGGGGCGCAGATGGATGGAAAAGGTTTCCAGCACGTTGGCGTCCTCGTCGATCTTTACGGCGCCGATCTCCACGATCTCGCCCCGCAGGGTCTGCTGCACCCCATGGTAGTTAAAGGTGTACGGCTGGTAGCCGATGTTCCATTCCAGATCAAATAAAACCAAGTTACGCGGCA
This sequence comes from uncultured Faecalibacterium sp., assembly GCA_934525325.1. Classification (GTDB taxonomy): domain Bacteria; phylum Bacillota; class Clostridia; order Oscillospirales; family Ruminococcaceae; genus Faecalibacterium. The sequence goes on along the minus strand of CAKSZE010000030.1, from coordinate 13,999 downwards.
TTGCTTTGTTAGTCCTCTCGTAAAATAAACTTCTCCACGGCCTCGGCCACGCCGTCGTGGTTGTTGTCGGCGGTGGTCACATAGTCGGCGCAGTCCTTCACCGGCTGCTCGGCGTTCTGCATGGCGACACCCACCCCGGCGTAGGCGATCATGGAGCGATCGTTCAGACCGTCGCCGCAGGCCATCAGGTTCTCGCGGGTCAGTCCCATGCGGCGCAGAAGCTCCGCCAGACTGCCGTCCTTGGCCACGCCCAGCGGCACCGCTTCAATAAAGAAAGGGCTGGAGGGGTACAGGTCGGCGCGGCCTGCAAACTGCTGCTGCCCGGCGGCGCAAACTGCGTCCCGGCGGGCGGGGTCCAGTGTGATAAGCATCTTGCACACGGGGTAGTTCACATAGGACGCCAGATCGTCCACATGGATCATGGGCAGCTTGGTGGTAAAGCACTCCTTGTTGGCCCACTCGTCCTTGTCCCGCTCGCAGACGATGCCCTCGCGGTTATAGGTCAGGATGGCAATATCCTGCGCGGCGGCAAAGGCACACAGCTCGGGCACAAGGGCCGGGTCCAGCGTCTTTTCCACCAGCGTTTCGCCGGTGCGGCAGTCCACGATCTTGCCGCCGTTGTAGGACAGGATGCAGCCGCCCTTTTTGTCCAGACCCAGCTCCTCGGCCAGCGGCTGGATGCCGGCGGTGGGCCGGCCGGACGCCAGCACGATGGTCACACCTTTTTCAATGGCGGCGTCCAGCACGGCGCGGGTGCGCGGGGTGACGAGCTTCTGGTCGTTGGTCAGGGTGCCATCCAGATCCAGCGCCAGCACTTTGATATCAGACATATTTAAAAGATCCTCTCGTTATAGAAGTGTATCTCAGCTTGCTTTCTCTATTGTACAATGAAAAGCCCCCTGCTTGCAACCCTTGCGGAGCGGTTCGGTGCAAAAAGTGACCCTTCGGCGGGCGTTACAGGCGGATTTTACCTGCTTTGCCCGGATTTTACACCGCTGCCCTTCTGTGCGCCAAAGGTTTACCTAAGTGTTACACGGGGCTGGTTTCGCCGCTGCGAGCGGTGCGCTACAATACAGGTGTTCCCACAAGAAATAGTAGAACCGCCCCAAGCCGGGCTGAAAAAGAGAGGATATCTGTTATGAAGAACGCGAAAATTTCCCGCCGCAGCTTCCTGAAGGCCGGTGCCGTTGCATCGGCAGTGGGCATGCTGTCGGCTGCACCCGTAGCCGCTCACGCTGCCGAGGCCGATGCTTCTGCCGCAGCAGACGAAGAGAACGGTCTGCTGGACGTGTTCAAAAAGCCCAAGTACGTTTTCCTGTTCATCGGTGACGGCATGGGCACTGCCCAGATCCAGTCCGCACGCTTCTACAAGGGCACCGTGGACAACAACGGCGCTGTGACCGAGGCTGACCTGAGCTTTACCAGCTTCCCGCAGGTGGGCAGCGTGACCACCTACGACAGCACCTCCTTCTGCCCGGACTCCGCTTCCACCGCCACCTCCATCGCCACCGGCCACAAGACCGAGAGCGGCGTCATCAATATGTGCCCCTGGACCCGCGATGTGCCCTACGAGACCATCGCCGAAAAGCTGCACGCCCAGAAGGGCTATAAGGTGGGCGTCATCTCCACCGTGAACATCGACCACGCCACCCCCGCTGCCTTCTATGCCCACCAAAAGACCCGCAAGAACTACTACGAGATCGGCGTAGAGCTGGCAAACTCCGGCTTTGAGTACTTTGCCGGCGGCGAGTTCCAGAAGGTGAACGGCGACGGCACCGGCCCCGACAACCACACCGTGGCTGCCAACGCCGGTTATAACGTGGTCACCACCCAGGCCGGTGCGGCTGCCCTGACCGCCGGTGCAGGCAAGACCCTGATCATTGCCGAGAATCTGGGCGACGGTAAGTCCATGAACTACGCCATGGACGCTGTCAACGGCGAGTGGCAGCTGACCGATTACGTCAAGAAGGGCATCGAGCTGCTGAACAACAAAAAGGGCTTCTTCATGATGACCGAGTCCGGCAAGATCGACTGGGCCTGCCACGCCAACGATGCCGCTGCCTCCATCCACGATGTGCTGGAGATGAGCAACGCGGTGCAGGCTGCTGTGGACTTCTATAACGCCCACCCCAATGAGACTTTAATCCTTGTCACCGCCGACCACGAGACCGGCGGCATGGCCATCGGCTACAAGACCACCAACTACAACACCTTCCTGACCAATCTGGCACACCAGAAGATGTCCTACGCAAAGTTCGATTCCACCTATGTGCAGGGCTACATTACCAACAAGACCCCCTTCGAGACTGCCATGCAGGATGTGAAGAACGTCTTTGGCCTGACCCTGCCCACCGACCCCGCTGCCGCCAGCGCAGGCAAGCTGCTGCTGACCGACTACGAGGTGGAGAACCTGCGCAAAGCCTACGAGCGCACCCTGCAGGAGGGCTCCTCCAGCCAGAGCAAGATGAGCCAGCAGGACTACGAGCTGTACGGCACCTACATTCCCTTCAGCATGGCTGTCTGCCACACCATCAACCACAAGTCCGGTATGGACCACACCACCTACGCCCACACCGGTGCCATGGTCAACGTGTACGCCATGGGTGTCGGTGCCGAGAAATTCGGCGGTGTGTACGACAACACCGAGATCTACCACAAGCTGGCTGAGCTGACCAAGGTTCAGTAAGCGTTCCTGATTTCCCCACTTCCCACTCCACTTTCCACTCCACTTTTCCACAACCAAACCGCAAAATGTGCAAAACCCTCCCGGCCGAAAGCGCAAAGACTGCGCCCGGCCGGGAGGGTTTTGTTGTAATGACAACAAGAAAAGCAAGTAACCGCCACACGCTTCCCCAAGCTAACGGTCACTTGCTTTCTCATCCGTAGGAACAAGCGATCGCCGGTAACGGGTAGCCGTTTGCCGACCAGCGCCTTTTCTACTTCTATTATAGCGCATCTGCGCCAATTGTCAATGCTGAATGCTTCAGGCCTTCATTTCGGGAAAGCCCTCCAGCTTGGAGGTGCAGTGGGGGCAGCGCACAGCCTTGATGGAGATCTCACTCTGGCAGTAGGGGCACACCTTAGTGGTGGGCTCCTCCGGCTCGGCAGGCTCTTCGGGCTTTTTGTGCAGGGAGTTGACGAACTTGATCACAACAAACAGCACAAAGGCCACGATGAGGAAGTTGATGATGGAGTTGACGAACTCACCGATCTTGATGCTGGATCCGCCCAGACCAATGACCACGTCGGAAAAATCTGCCTTGAAGAACAGGCCGATCAGCGGGTTGATGATGTCCTCCACCAGCGCGGTGACGATGGCGGTGAAGGCACCGCCGATGACAACGCCAACTGCCATATCCAGCACGTTGCCGCGCATGGCAAACGCCTTGAACTCTTCAAAGAACTTTTTGATGCCGCTTTTTTTCTCTTCCATAGATAAACCGCTCCTTCTTTTTTCCTTTTTTACCGCAAGGGGTTATTTTATTTTTATAATAGCGTATTGCGCGGCGATTTGCAAGAGTAAAGCAGCCCATTTTATAGAAAATAAAAAGCAGCCTCTCCCGTGAAAAAACGATCCCGGAAAGTCCGCAGACTTTCCGGGATCGTCCCATTCGAAAATAGTTTTCCGCTGGTTTATGCTGCGGGCTGCTCTGCCGCCTGTTCAACAGGCTGCTCAGCGGGCTGCTCTGCCGCCTGTTCAACAGGCTGCTCAGCGGGCTGCTCTGCTGCTTGTTCAACAGGCTGCTCTACCGGCTGCTCAGCGACCGGCTGGGGATCAGCGTTCACCGTAATGGTACGGCTGATGCTGCCGCAGGAGTAGTTGCCCTCGGCGTAGGCGGTCTGGGTGTAGGTGCCGGGCTCAGTGGGCACGCCGTTTATTTTGCTGCTGAAGCACAGGAATACCTTTTTCTTGTAGGTGTAGCCCACCCTACCGTTTTCAGCCACCTGTCCATCCGAGAGGACCTTAGCGGTCAGATCAGCGCTTTGCAGCTCAGAAACAGTCATGCTGGCCGGGGCATCGGCTGCCCAGCTCAGGCTGACGTTTTCGGTCTTGGGCTTGATCTTGAACATGGCAAACCCGGCGGCGTTGATATCGCTGCTTTCCAGCGCGATGGCACCGGCAAAGTACCTGCCGCTGTCCTTGGGCTGCTCGTCCAGATAGATGCGGCTCAGCGCACCCTCGGGCAGATACTTGCGGATCAGGCTCAGCGCCAGCTTCATGCCGTTGGAGACGTTCTTCACGGTGGTCAGGTAGCCGGCGGGGACAAAGAAGCTGACGGTGTCCATCACCGACACTACCTCGTCCGCCACCCGCAGCAGCACGCTGACGTCGTTGCCGTCGATCAGCTGCTTGAGGTAGCTGTACACGTTGAATTCCTCAGCCTGATCCGGGGTCTGGGACATCTTTTTGGGCAGGGGGATCAGCTTGAGCAGGGTGCGCAGCTTATCCGAGATCATCAGGGTCACATAGCCGTAGGCTTCGCCGCTGGTGCCCAGCACCACAGCAATATACTGGGTGTTCTCGGGCCGGGTCTCCACCTCCAGCTTATAATCGGAACCGTAGACAAGGTTGCCGGTAGCCCGGATGCGGATGCTGACGATATCATTTTCATCCTCTGCCGCAGTCAGCTCTGCGGCAGAGGGCAACTCCTCGCTGACAACAGCGGTGCTTTCCGGCTGCTGGGTTGCCGCCGAGGCGGGCATTGCCAGCACTCCAAGCATCATACTTACCGCAAGCAGGAGTGAGATCCATCGTTTGGCCTTCATACACGAAAACCTCCTTTATTGTTTGGCGTCACACCCACATTTTACCGCAAAATAATCCTAGGGTCAATAACGGGATTCAAGCCGGGCGCATCACTCCCCGATATAGGTAAAGCGGGGTTTTGTAACGCCGTCCCGGGTCACCGTTTCCAGCCACATGGCGGCGGGGCGCACCCACAGCCCGCCCTCGCCGTACAGGGCGCGGTACACCACCATTTCCTCCTCGGTCTCGCTGTGACGTGCCACGCCCAGCACCTGATATTCGTTTCCTTTAAAGTGGCGGTAGCGCCCGGGGCGCACCGGATATTTCAGTTCCTTCATAATCGTTCCTTTCTTTTCTGCAAAAAGGGCTGCTACGCCGGGCGGGTGCAGCAGCCCACAAACCTTATTATATTACAGCGTGCTGTCCGTCCCATCGCCGGGGGTCTGCTCGGCAGAGTACAGCAGCATCAGATGGTTGGCCGAGGCTTCCAGCTGGCTCTTGGCCTGCCGCAGGGCGGCTTCCTCGGTCTCGTTCATCTTTTCGGGTTTATCCTTGCGCAGGCAGCGGCGCAGGTTGGCAAGGTCGGCCTTCACGCGGGCCTTTTCGTCCTTGTCCAGCTCCTTTTTGCACTTGGAAAGCGCCTCGTCCACCTTATAAGCCAGCACCTCGGCCTGATTGTGCAGCTCCAGACGCTCCTTGCGGCGGCTATCCTCGGCCTCGTAGGCGGCGGCGTCTGCCATGGCGCGCTGGATCTCGTTTTCGGAAAGGTTGGTGCTGCCGGTGATGGTGATGTTCTGCTCCCGCCCGGTGGCAAGGTCCTTCGCGGATACCTTCACCACGCCGTTCACATCGATATCAAAGGTGACCTCGATCTGGGGCTTGGACGAAAAGCTTGCCCGGATGCCGTTCAGCTTGAACTTGCCCAAAGACTTGTTGTCCCGCGCAAAGTGGCGCTCGCCCTGCAAAACGTTGATCTCCACGCTGGTCTGCATGGGACGGGCTGTGGTAAAGATCTGGCTCTTGCGGGTGGGGATCATGCTGTTGCGGGTGATCAGCGGGGTGGCTACACCGCCCAGCGTCTCGATGGACAAGGTCAGCGGGGTCACATCCATCAGCACCAGCCCCTGCGCTGCCGCGCCGGTGGCGCCCGCCAGCTTGCCGCCGCCCTGCAGCAGTGCACCCTGCACCGCTGCACCCATGGCAACGCATTCGTCCGGGTTCAGGCTGTGGCTGGGCTCCTTGCCCAGCAGCTCCCGCACCTGCCGCTCCACAGCGGGCATCCGGGTGCTGCCGCCCACCAGCAGCACCTTGCCCAGCTGGCTGGCAGAGATGCCCGCATCCCGCAAAGCGTTCTGCACCGGGGTCACGGTGCGGGACAGCAGATCGCCGGTCATCATCTCGAACTGCGGGCGGGACAGGGCGATATCCAAGTGATGCGGCCCGTCCTTGCCCACCGTGATAAAGGGCAGGTTCAGCTGGGCAGAGGGCGCACTGGAAAGCTCCTTCTTGGCCTTTTCCGCTTCCTCCTTCAGCCGTCCCATGGCGGCGGGGTCGCGGGTCAGGTCGATGCGGTCAGACTTTTTGAACTCGGCCACCGCGTACTCCACGATGCGCTGGTCAAAGTCGTCGCCGCCCAGATGGGTGTCGCCGCCGGTGGCAAGCACCGTAAAGGTGCCGTCCTCGATCTCGATGATGGACACGTCAAAGGTGCCGCCGCCAAGGTCGTAGACCAGGATCTTCTGCGCGGCTTCGTTGTCCAGACCGTAGGCCACAGCGGCGGCGGTAGGCTCGTTGATGATGCGCAGCACGTTCAGCCCCGCAATGCGGCCTGCATCCTGCGTGGCCTTGCGCTGGCTGTCGTCAAAATAGGCGGGCACAGTGATGACGGCCTCGGTGACCGGCTCGCCCAGATAGCTCTCGGCGTCCCGGCGGATCTTGGCAAGGATCATGGCGCTGATCTCCTGCGGGGCAAGGTCTTTGCCGTCAATGTGCGCCCGGTAGTCCGAGCCCATGTACCGCTTGATGCTGGAGATCGTGCGCCCGGAGTTGGTGGCGATCTGGCGCTTGGCCGCGCCGCCCACCAGACGCTCGCCGTCCTTGGTAAAGGCCACCACGCTGGGGGTGGTGCGCTCGCCCTCTGCATTGGTGATGACCACGGGCTTGCCGCCCTCCACCACTGCCACACAGGAATTGGTCGTACCCAGATCAATACCGATCACTTTGCTCATACTGTTTCCTCTGTTTCTTGTCCGCCGTGTCTGCGGGCTAATTTTCTCTCCAGTCTATCTTACCGGATGGCTGTGACCATTTTTTAGTCCAATTGTAAAGATTCTATGTTATATGCTGCCGGAGCCGTGGGCGGCTCGTGGGTCAGCTCGTAGAGCAGCTGTTCCGCTTCCTGTAACCAGCGGTCAGCGTCCGGCTCATGCTCCCGCTGCAAAATGGTAAAAGCCTGCTTTGCTTCTGCCGCCAGCGCCAGCGCCTTTTTGCGGGAGGTGTAGCGGGTTTCGTACTGCGCCAGCCGCAGGCAGACCCGGGGCGTATACTCGATATCCGGCACCGTGGCCGCGCTCTGCCGCGCCCGGCGGTACCACAACAGCGCCTTGCCGTTGTCGCCCCGGGCGGCGCAGTCGTCACCAAGGTTCAAAAGGGCGGTGGGATCACCGTTTTCGGCTGCGGCTTTCCACAGCTTGCGCGCCTGCGCGGCGCTCTTGGACGCCCCGCGCCCCTGATACAAGCACTCGCCCAGCAGCGATAGCCCGGCAGAATTTCCCTGCTCAGCGGCTTTTTGGTAGCACTCTGCCGCTGCCGCCCAGTGTCCGGCGCGGGCGGCCTCCTTACCGGCTTCGGCTTCCTCTGCGCCGGGGCCTTCCGGGGTGTGGCCTGCGTGCAGCAGACCGTTGAGCAGTGCACCGTCCAGCGAGGCCGAATTGCTCCACGGGTCCAGCACTACGCCGTCGATGCCCGGGGTGTCCAGCGCCAGCTGCATGGCCTGTTCCAAGGTGCGGTCGGCCATGGGGCGGCTGCCGGTACTGCGGTCTGCACCGGCCGCTGCCACCGAGGTAAACAGCGGCAGCCAGCAGCGCCCCTTATCGTTGCGCAGCGTCCACAAGGCAAGGCCGTCGGCCTTTTCCGCCGGGATGGGGTGCTCCATCCACGGGGCGGGCGCACCCTGCGCCGAAAGTGCCGTTTGCAGCGGCACCAGCACATGGGTCTCCAGCTCCAGCGCATAGTTCAACGCGCTCATCAGGGCCCAGAAGCTTTCCTCGTTCTGGCCTTTATACAGTCCCTGCACCGCCCGCTCGATGGCCGGGCAGCCGGTGCCGCGCGGGCCGTACACCGGTGCGGTGCGGCTGCGGCGGCTGCCCACCGGGCGGAAGCGTACCCCGCCGTCTGTTCGTCTTGCCATTGTGTTCACCATACTTCCCTATCAATATCAGCATCAACATCAGCCCTAGTATAACAGGATTTGGCAGCTTGTACAATGCAAAACGCAGCTGCGGCACTGGATTTTCGGGATACATCGCGTTATAATAAGGTGTATTTTGACCCCCAAAGGAGGAATTTTTTTGAACCGGATGCTTGGCTACCTGAAGGGCTACAAGCGCGAAAGCGTGCTTGCACCGCTCTTTAAGATGCTGGAAGCCACCTTTGACCTGTTTGTGCCGCTGGTCATGGCAGATATCGTCAATGTGGGCATTGCAGCACACGATTTGCACTATATTCTGGTGCGGTGCGGCCTTTTGCTGCTGCTGGCCTTTATCGGCCTTACCTGCAGCCTGACCGCGCAGTACTTTTCCGCCAAGGCGGCGGTGGGCTACTCCACCGCGCTGCGGCACGCCCTGTTTGCCCATATCCAGAGCCTGAGCTTTTCAGAGATGGATACGCTGGGCACCAGCACCCTTATCACCCGCATGACCAGTGATGTCAATCAGGTGCAGAGCGGGCTCAACCTGTTTTTGCGTTTGTTCCTGCGCAGCCCCTTTGTGGTGCTGGGCGCTATGGTCATGGCCTTTACGGTCAACGCCCGGGCGGCAATGATCTTTGTGGTCACCATCCCGCTGCTCAGCGTGGTGGTGTTCGGCGTGATGGTGATCACCCGTCCGCTGTACAAGACCGTGCAGACCCGGCTGGACCGGGTGCTGGGGCTGACCCGCGAGAACCTGACCGGCGTGCGCGTGGTGCGCGCCTTTGATAAGGAGCAGAGCGAGATCGACCGCTTTGAGGACGCCAACGCCCTGCTGACCGGGATGCAGCTGCACGTCGGCCACCTTTCGGCGCTGATGAACCCGCTGACCTATGTGCTCATCAATCTTGCCATCGTGGCGCTGCTGTATGTGGGCAGCATCGAGATCAACGTGGGCGGCATGGCGTCCGGCGATGTGATCGCGCTGGTGAACTACATGAACCAGATCCTTGTGGAGCTGGTCAAGCTTGCCAACCTCATCGTGCAGATCAGCAAGGCACTGGCCTGTGCAGGCCGCGTGCAGGCAGTGCTGGATACAAAGCCCGGCATGACCTTCCCGGCTGAGTTGCTGGGCGAAGTGCCCGCCGACAAGACCGGCGATGCCGTGCGCTTTGACCATGTAGGCCTGACCTACGCCGGGGCGGGTGCACCCAGCCTGACCGACATCAGCTTTACCGCCAAAAAGGGCCAGACCATCGGCGTCATCGGCGGCACCGGCAGCGGCAAATCCAGCTTAGTAAACCTCATCCCGCGCTTTTACGATGCCACCGAGGGCAGCGTGGAGATCTTTGGCCGCCCGGTGGCCAGCTACCCCCGGGACGCCTTGCGCGGCAGGGTGGCGGTGGTCATGCAGAAGGCGCAGCTCTTCGGCGGCACCATCCGCTCCAATCTGCTGTGGGGCAACAAGGATGCCACCGATGCCGACCTGTGGGCGGCGCTGGAAACGGCACAGGCCGCAGACTTTGTGCGTGCAAAGCCCCTTGGGCTGGACGAGCCGGTGGAGCAGGGCGGACGCAATCTTTCCGGCGGACAGAAGCAGCGGCTCACCATCGCCCGTGCGCTGGTGGGCAAGCCGGACATTTTGATTTTGGACGACAGCGCCAGCGCGCTGGACTACGCCACCGACGCCGCCCTGCGCAAGGCACTGGCGGCGCTGCCCGGGGCACTGACCGTATTCATCGTCAGCCAGCGTGCCGCCAGTTTGCAGCACGCCGACCAGATTCTGGTGCTGGATGACGGTCATCTGGTGGGCATCGGCACCCACAGCGCCCTGCGCAGCAGCTGCCCGGTGTACGAGGAGATCTACGAGAGCCAGTTCAAGAAAGGGGAGGCAGAAGCATGAGTGCAAAAGCAAAAAATAAGCTGACCCCGCAGCAACGCAAGGCCACCCTGAACCGGGTACTGCACAAAATCCGTCCGTACAGCGCCTTTGTGGTGTGCAGCCTGCTGGTGGCGGCAGTCAGCGTAGCCGCCCAGCTGTATATCCCCATCCTGTGCGGTGACGCCATTGATAAGATGCTGGGCAAGGGCAATGTAGACCTTGCGGGGGTGCTGCGCATTGCAGTGAGCATTCTGGTGGTGGCAGCCATAGCCGCTCTTGCGCAGTGGCTTTTGAGCGTGTGCAACAACCGCATCACCTTCTCGGTCAGCCGTGATCTGCGCAACGAGGCGCTGCGTAAAATTCAGACCCTGCCGCTGTCCTATCTGGACAGCCACCCCTCCGGCGATATCGTCAGCCGCATGGTGGCGGATGTGGACACCTTTGCGGACGGCCTGCTGATGGGCTTTACCCAGCTGTTCTCCGGCATCCTGACCATTTTTGGCACCCTGCTGTTCATGCTGCGGGAGAACGTGCCCATCACGCTGGTGGTGGTGTGCATCACCCCGCTGAGCCTTGTGGTGGCGGGCTTTCTGGCAAAGCGCAGTTACGGCTACTTCCAGAGCCAGAGCACCGTACGCGGCAAACAGACCGCGCTGGTCAACGAGATGATCGAAGGCCAGAAGGTGGTGCAGGCCTTTGGCCACGAAGCCGAGAGCCTTGCCGCCTTTGACGAGGTGAACGGGCAGTTGCAGGACGTGAGCCTGAAGGCCATCTTCTTCTCCAGCCTGACCAACCCCGCCACCCGCTTTGTGAACAACATCGTGTACGCGGGCGTGGGTCTTGTGGGTGCGCTGTACGCCGTGCGCGGCGGCATCACCATCGGTCAGCTGAGCGTCTTTTTAAGCTACGCTAACCAGTATACAAAGCCCTTCAACGAGATCTCGGGCGTGGTCACCGAGTTACAGAATGCACTGGCGTGCGCCGCCCGGGTGTTTGAACTGCTGGACGCCGAGGATCAGGTGCCGGAAGCCGAAAACGCCGCCGCGTTGCAGCCGGACGGCCATGTGCAGCTGCAGGATGTTTCTTTCCGCTACCTGCCCGACCGCCCGCTCATCGAGGGGCTCTCGCTGGACGTACAGCCCGGTCAGCGCATCGCCATCGTAGGCCCTACCGGCTGCGGCAAGACCACCCTCATCAACCTGCTCATGCGGTTCTATGATGTGAACGGCGGCAGCATCAAAGTTTCCGGCACCGATATCCGGGATGTGACCCGCGCTTCCCTGCGCGGCAGCTACGGCATGGTGCTGCAGGACACCTGGCTGCGCGCCGGTACGGTGCGGGAGAACATTGCCTACGGCAAGCCGGACGCCACCATGGACGAGGTGATCGCCGCCGCCAAGGCTGCCCACGCCCACAGCTTTATCCGCCGCCTGCCCGATGGCTACGATACCGTCATCGCCGAGGACGGCGGCAACATCAGTCAGGGACAAAAGCAGCTGCTCTGCATCGCCCGCGTGATGCTCTGTCTGCCGCCCATGCTGATCTTGGACGAAGCAACCTCCTCCATTGATACCCGCACCGAGGTGCGCATCCAGAAGGCCTTTGCCCGCATGATGCAGGGACGCACCAGCTTCATCGTGGCGCACCGCCTTTCCACCATCCGGGAAGCAGACGTCATCCTTGTCATGAAGGACGGTCACATCGTGGAGCAGGGCAATCACGACCAGCTGCTGGCGCAGGGCGGCTTCTATGCCAAACTCTACAACAGCCAGTTCGAGGGCGTGCAGACCTGAGAGCGCTGTTGTATCCTATCCATACTGTAATAACAGGCAATGAAAATTCGTTTTGTTGATTAAAACAGGTCGAACGCGCACTCGTTCATAGAATGTTAATAATAAGTTAACATTCAGTACACCACTTTTCGGTATACATAGGGCAACAAAGGCGCGCAGTGCGCCGAACCCCCGCCAAAAAGGGCAAAAAAGCGCAGACCGCTGTGGTGTGCAGCGGGTCTTGGAAATGCCCTTGGTACAGGAAAGGAAACGTTACTTATGAAAATTGGTTTTTGGGAACTTATCGTCATCGTCGTTGTGGCGTTTGTGTTCATCGGCCCGGACCAGCTGCCTGTCTACGCAAAGAAGATCGGCAAGATGCTCCGTGAGCTGAAGAAGTACACCGGCGCTGCTTCTGAAGAGATCCAGAAGAACGTGGTGGAGCCGCTGAACGAGATCCAGGCGCCCCTGAAAGAAGCTGTTGCCCCCCTGACCGATATCAAGAAGGATATCGACAGCAGTATGCGGGACGTGACCAAGAGCTTTACCGGCATTGGCAAGACCAGCAAGGAGGAAGCCGCCAAGAAGCTGGCTGAGACCGAGGAGGTCACCGACCTGACCGAGGACACCGTGGAGGAGCTGCCCGAGCAGCCCGCCGAAGCCCCGGCAGAAGCTGCAGAGACCGCCCCTGCCGAAACCGCTGAAAAACCGGAGCAGCCCGCTGCCGAGGCCGCACAGCCCGCCGCAGAGCCGGTGGCTGAGCCCGTGCAGGAAGCCCCTGCCGCAGCCGAAGAGGCCGCCGAAGCTGCACCCGCTGAGGAAGCAAAGGTGTAAGCTGCCCTACTTATTTATGGATGCACCCGCGCCCGCGGTTGCCAGATACATTCTGTAATACGCCCGCCACGCGGCGCGGCAAGAAAAAGGAGATATTTATTATGCGTATTGGTACTAATGAGCTGCTGATCATTCTGGTTGTCGTTCTGCTGATCTTTGGACCCAAGAACCTGCCGAAGCTGGGCAAGATGTTCGGTAAGACCATCAATGGCTTCAAGAAGGGCATGGAGGACGAGGACGCCGAGGGTTCCGAGGAGACCGTGAAGAAGGCTGATAAGAAGGACGAAGACGAGGAGTAATTGTGGCTACAAACAAAAAGCGCAATAAGAAAGCCGAAGTCATGGCAGAGGACGGCAGCATGACGCTGACCGGCCATCTGAAAGAACTGCGGAACCGGCTCATCATCTGCGCGGTGGTGTTTGTGGTGGGCGTAGTGGTCTCGCTGGCGTATGCAGACCGTCTGATCGATCTGCTTACTGCCATGGGCCGCGAGTATTACCAGTTCGTGTCCATTGCCCCGCAGGAAAAACTGATGCAGTATTTCCGGGTGTCCATTCTGGCCGGTGTGGTGGTAACGGTGCCTGTGGCCTTTTACAACATCTACGCCTTTGCAAAGCCGGGCCTGAAAAAGAGCGAGAGCGCCTTTTTCAAGCTGGTCATGCTGCTGGGTCTGATCCTGTTCTGCGTGGGCGTGCTGTTCGCCTATAAGCTCATGATGCCGTTCATGCTGCGGTTCCTCAGCACCGGCATCGAGGGTGCAGAGTACATCCAGACCACCACCAGTATCGAAAGTTACGTCAACCTCTGCCTGACCATGTTCATCATCTTTGGCTGTGTGTTTGAGATGCCGCTGATCACCATCATCCTTTCCAAGATGGGCATCATCAACCCGCAGATCCTCAAGCAGGTGCGCGGCGTGGCCATCGTGGTCATCTTCTTCATCGCCGCTGTGGTCACCCCGCCGGACATCGTGTCCCAGTGCATGGTGGCTATCCCCATGGTGCTGCTGTACTTTGTCAGCATCTTCCTGAGCGGCATCTTCTATAAGCCGCGCGATACGGACGAGGACGAAGAGGACGAGGAAGAGGAAGAAGCAGAGAGCAAGGACTGATCCCGCTTCCGTTCCGGTTTTCATCAATTGAACCAAACGCCGCTGCACGACCATGCAGCGGCGTTTCTTGTTGGTGCACAGTCTCCCCTGCTGTGCAAAACAAAAACTGCTGCACGGCAATGTGCAGCAGCTTTCGAGAAAATGAGGGAGAAACGCGGTTTAAGGAGCGCTTACTTGCCCAGATGCCAGATGTCGCGGTCGTACTCGGCAATGGTGCGGTCAGAGGAGAACATGCCAGCCTTGGCAA
>CAKSZE010000029.1 GCA_934525325.1 uncultured Faecalibacterium sp. | reverse complement strand
TGCCTCTGTAGCTCAGTCGGTAGAGCAGGGGACTGAAAATCCCCGTGTCATTGGTTCGATTCCGATCGGAGGCACCACGTCGAAAATCCTGTCATTCATCGGGAAGTCTTGCAAGTAAGACTTCTGTGATGAATACCAGATTTTCTCCTTTTCCCCACAAAATCTTGCTCCGCAAGCTTTCGCGGGGGCCCCGAGATTCGCAAGAATCGCTCGGGAGGGTGCAGGGATAAATGCACCGGATATGCGGCCGTAGCTCATCTGGTAGAGCGCCACCTTGCCAAGGTGGAGGTAGCGAGTTCGAGCCTCGTCGGCCGCTCCAATACGAAGCCATCGTTGATGCAGAAATGCAAAAGCGATGGCTTTTTTGTTTTGTGTGGCAATGGTCGGGAATGATCTCCGCTTGCCAAAGCAAAGAGCCGCCGTACAACACGATGCACGGCGGCTCTTCTTACAATATTAAATATAGCAGCACCGCCGCAGGGCGTCTTACATCACCATGGTGATGATCAGCGCACACAACGGCAGGGTGACGATGCTGAGCAGGGTGGTCAGCACCACGCTGCCGGCGGCAAAGTGCTCATCGTGGCCGAACTGTACCGCAAATACCGAGGTGATGGCAGCAGCCGGGCAGCATTCCAGCAGCGTTACCACCTGTGCGGCAGTGCCGTGGAAGCCCAGTACCCCGAACAGTGCCAGCGTAGCAGCCGGGATCAGCAGCATACGCACGGAGGCAAGCTTCCAGATGTGCTTGTCGGTCACGATGCTGCGCACGTCACCGGCGGCGATCAGCATACCGGTGATGAGCATAGACAGCGGGGTGTTTACCCCGGCCAGCAGCTCCAGCGGCTGGGTGATCAGGGCAGGCAGCGGGATCTGCAGCAGATAGATGCCCAGACCAACCACAATGGCGTACAGCACCGGGGTGCGCACCAGACTGCGGGCGACCTCCTTTACGCTGGAACCGCCGCTGACAAGGCCGTAGCCCAGCGTCCACAGCAGAATGTTGAACACGGTAACGTAGGCGCTGGCATACAAAAGACCCTCAGAGCCGAACAGCGCCGAAATAAGCGGGAAGCCCATGTATGCTGCGTTGGAAAAAATGCAGGCAAACCGGAAAATGGGCATCCTGCTGCCGGTTTTGCGTGCCGTGAGCAGCAGGGTGATCACGGTGCCCAGCAGCACGGACAGGACGCTCATGCCGAAAGCCGCCAGCAGATTGCGCAGGATCTGGGCGCTGAACTCCATGCGGTAAGAGTTTACCACCATGGCCGGTACGATGATGTACACCAGCAGATTGGAAAGCGCCTGCTTGTTTTCCAGCTTGAGCACGCCGGTCTTGACCGCCACCATGCCTGTGCCGATCAGCAGGAACAAGACTGCGACCTGCTGCGCGGTGATGAGAGCTAGTTCCATAAAATTTCCTCCTCTAAGGTCATAACGCGTATACCACGAAAGATACAACACAGATATAGCACAAAACCCTGCGGATAGCAAGGCTGAACGCAGGGTTTTGCAAGATTTTGCTGTTACAGCTTACAAAATGACATTTTTGATCAGCAGGGAAATGCTGCCGTCATCGGCGTGCAGGAACTCTACCTCGGATTCGGCGTTCAATAGCTCGGTGGGAATCTTTACCTCGATGCCGTTGGCGGTACGCAGGCTGCGGCTCTCCATGCGGCGGATGCGGGCGGGGGTCACAGTCACCGGCTGGGCGGCGCTGTCAATGACATCACTCTTTTCTACATAATCGTCAAAGGGCACGGCGGCGAGGGGGTATTCCTCCTCCAGCTGCTGGCGTACCTGCTGGATGGACACCTGATTGTCGTTGTCGGCGGCCTGATTGGCGATCATCATGGCCACCTGTGCTTCCACATGGGGCGTTTCAGCGTAGTTTTCCTGCACAGCTTGCACGGCTGCTTCCTGAATGGCTTGCAGCTTCTTCTTTTCCGGCTGGGCGGTGGTGTACTGGAACACCACGGTGGAAAGATAAAACTCCTTGTGGCCGTCAATATCGTACTTCTTTTCCAGCAGCCGCATGGAGTAATCGGTCAGGTCTACCAGTGCACCTTCCTCCACTTTGCCGCTCTGGGTAGGTAGGCAGGCGCGCTGCTGGATGATGGAGTTGACCGGCGCACCCTCCACGGTTTCGGTATAGTGGGTGTAGCCGTTTTTATAGTTCAGTTTCAGGATGCCCAGCCACGGCGCACCGTCCCGGGTAAAATCCACCACGGCAAGGTCTGCCCCGGGGATGGTGGTGTGGGCGTGCATATAGTCGAACAGCACCCCGGCAATGCGGCAGGAAAGATCCACAAAGTCCTGATTGTGTTCCAGCTCATTTTTGAATGCCGAGTCCGGCAGCGGGCGGCACTGGCGGATATCGTCGCTGGCCAGCAGCTTTTCAATGTGGTTCTGCAGGTAGGCGTTTTTTTCGGCGGTCAGTTCCATGGGTCCGCCGCTGAGCACCGGCGCATCCATGGTGGTATCCAGAACGTGCAGAATGGCCTGATGAATGATGATCTCCATTGTTGCTCCTCATTTCATGACGTAGTGTTTGCGCCCAGTATAGCACAACCGCCGGAAAAAGGCGAGAGCCGCCCGGGGATTTTGCGGATTCAACAATTTACAAATCCCGCCAAAAGGGCTATACTTATAATATCTGTGCAAAAGGAGGTGGAGCTGGTGGACGAGCAACTGGAACAGATCGAAGGCGTCGTGGAGGATATCATCTACGAGAACGAGGATAACGGCTATGTGGTGTTCGAGATCTCCGGCGGCGGGGTGCTCACGGTAGTCTGCGGCATCGTGGGCGAGCTGCACGCAGGCGAAAGCGTCATCTGCCGTGGCAGGTACGAAAACCACGCCACCTATGGCCGCCAGTTCCATGCGCAGGAATGCGAGACCGATATGCCCAAGGATCTGGAAGCGGTATATGCCTTTCTGGCCAGTCGCTCCCTGCCGTATATCGGCGCAAGGACTGCGGATAAGATCATTGATATGTTCGGGGCTGAATCGCTGGAGGTCATCGCCAACGACCCCGCCCGGCTGACCAAGATCCCCGGCATCTCGCCGGATAAAGCCGACCGCATCCAGCAGGAGTTCAAGCGGATGTTCGGTATGCGGGAGCTCATCGCCTATCTGGCGCAGTTCGAGATCAGCCCCCGCAAGGCCATGGAGGTGTTCAAGGCCTTTGGCGTGGGGGCGATGCAGGCCATTGCGTCAAACCCCTATCTGCTGTGCGGCGAACCGCTGCAGCTGGACTTCCGTCACGCGGACAGCATCGCCCAGTATTACCACATGGAAGGGGACTGTGCCCAGCGGCTGGAAGCTGCCCTGCTGCGCACCTTGCGCCACAACGCGGGCAACGGCCACACCTGCCTGCCCCGGGCACAGCTGCTGGCCACTGCCTCCAACTTTATCCATCAGCCGCCGGAAAAGCTGGCGCGGGCGCTGGACCGGTGCATCGAAACGGAAGAACTGTGCGTGAAAATGTTCGATGCTGTACCTTATATTTACCTGCCGGATCTGCTGGCTGCAGAGCAGGACATTGCCGACCGGCTGAACCTGCTGGCAAAGCGCGGCAAGAACACTGCCCGGGATCTGGATAAAAACATCCAGATCTTGGAGCTGACGCAGGGCTTTGCCTACGCCCCCCTGCAACGGGAAGCCATCCGCAAGGCCATGACAGAGAACTGCCTTGTGCTCACCGGCGGCCCCGGCACCGGCAAGACCACTACCGTCAACGCCATTTTGCAGCTGCTGGAAAATCAGGCCGAGCGGGTAGCCCTGTGCGCGCCCACAGGCCGCGCTGCCAAGCGGCTCAGCGAGCTGACCGGCCGCAAGGCCAGCACCATCCACCGCCTGTTGGAGGTGGACTATACCGGCGGCGTGGTCAGTTTTATCCACAACGACAAAAACCTGCTCAAGTGCGATGTTGTCATTCTGGACGAGATGAGCATGGTGGATGTCAAGCTGTTTCAGGCGCTCATTGCGGCGCTGCGCTACACCTGCCGTATTATTATGGTAGGCGATGCCGACCAGCTGCCCAGCGTAGGCGCGGGCAACATCCTCAGCGAGGTCATCCGCTCCGGCTGCGTGCCCACCGTCTGCCTGAACGAGATCTTCCGGCAGGCAAAGCGCAGTCTCATCGTGGAAAACGCCCACCACATCATCTCCGGCGAGCCGCTGCAAAAGGGCAGCAAGACGGACGACTTCTTCTTTCTGGAGACGGACGGCGAGGCCGCGCAGCGTCTGGTGTGCGACCTTGTCACCACCCGGCTGCCCCGGAGCTACGGCTTTGACCCCATCCGGGATATTCAGGTGCTGTGCCCCACAAAGCTTGGCCCCACCGGCACGCAGGCGCTGAACGTGGAACTGCAAAACCTGCTTAACCCGCCCCAGAAGGGCAAGCCCCAGCTGCAAAGCGCCGCCCGGGTGTTCCGGGTAGGGGACAAGGTGATGCAGGTGCGCAACAACTACGAGATCGTCTGGAACCGTATCGGCGGCGAGCAGGGCGTAGGTGCCTACAACGGCGATATCGGCATTGTGGAAAGCATCAACCTGCGGGAGCGCTCCATGGTGGTGCGCATGGACGACCGGCGGCTGCTCTACCCGGCAGAAAACCTGAACGAATTGGAAATCGCCTACGCCATCACAGTGCACAAAAGTCAGGGCAGCGAGTTCCCGGCGGTGATCCTGCCGGTGGCGCAGGTGCCGCCAAGGCTGTGCTACCGCAACCTGTTCTACACCGGTGTCACCCGTGCGCGCAGGCTGTGCGTTGTGGCGGGCCGCAGGGACGTGGTGAACAGTATGATGAGCAACATCCGGCAGAACCTGCGTTACAGCGGCCTGTGCGCCCTGCTGCAGGCTGGACAGCCGCCGGAGCAGCTCAGTACAGAAGGGGAGAGCTCCTGATAAAACCGCGCAGAACAGCGGCAAAGCTTGTATACTTTTTGCCGCAACTATGTTATACTAAAGCAGTCTTTGTTTTTTGCCCGCAGCTGTGGGCGTTACATACATGATAGAGGAACGCAGAGAAAGGATTCAGGCAATTATGGCACAGAATGATATCGGCATCGACCTTGGTACTACTACCATCATCATCGCGCAGGAGGGCAAGGGCGTGGTGCTCAACCAGCCCAGCGTTGTGGCAATGGACACCCGCAAGAACACCGTGCTGGAGGCCGGCGACAAGGCACTGGCCATGGTGGGACGCACGCCCAACTACATCTCCGCTATTTTCCCGCTGAAGGATGGTGTCATCAGCGACCACACCATGACCCGGGAGCTGATCTGCCGTTTTGTCAAGCAGGTGTACAGCTCCCACATGGTCAAGCCCCGGGTGGCAGTGTGCGTGCCCGCTGCCATTACCGGCATTGAGAGCGATGCCGTGGTGGAGGCTGTGGTGGCAGCCGGTGCCCGTCAGGTGTACCTGATCGACGAGCCCATTGCCGCCGCCCTTGGCTCCGGCATCGACATCACCCAGCCGGACGGCCGCATGATCATTGATATCGGCGGCGGTACTACGGATATCGCCGTGCTGAGCCTTGGCGGCAAGGTCAAGGCCACCAGTGTACGTGTGGCCGGTAACCACTACGATGAGGAGATCCTCAAGCACGTCCGCAACAAATACAGCATTGCCATCGGCCAGCGCACCGCCGAGGAGCTGAAAAAGCACGTTGCCTGCTGCCCCCAGAAAACCGATTTCCACGAGAGCATGGAGATCAAGGGCCGCAGCCTGCTTACCGGTCTGCCGGTGCGCGT
Source organism: uncultured Faecalibacterium sp. (assembly GCA_934525325.1). Lineage (GTDB taxonomy): Bacteria > Bacillota > Clostridia > Oscillospirales > Ruminococcaceae > Faecalibacterium. The sequence goes on along the minus strand of CAKSZE010000029.1, from coordinate 14,746 downwards.
GACCGTTTCCACCGATGATCTGTACGAGCCGGTGATGATGCTCAGCGAGCAGATCGGCACCGCAGCCCATCAGGTGCTGGAAAAGACCCCGCCGGAGCTGGCAGGCGATATCTACCGTAACGGCGTTATGCTGACCGGCGGCGGCGCCCAGCTGCACGGCCTGACCGAGTATCTGAGCCAGGAGCTGAAGGTGGAGGTTACCGTCTCGCCGGACCCCGTAAACTGTGTTGCACTGGGCACGGCACAGAGCCTTTCCATCGGTGATAAGCTGGAAACCGGCTTTACGGATGCTACCCCGCGCATCGGCCGCCGCTAAGCTTGGTTCGTTTTGTCCATGTCATATCACAAAGCAGCAAAAATAAAATTTGTTAATTTTTGTTGAAATGATTGGCAAAATACGGTATACTATACCCAAATTGATTTTCTGCTAACGATGTTGTATCGCTTGCAGTATCCAACAAACAGGAGGAAAAACCATGGACTTAGGTTTCGATGTGGTCGTTACCATTACTGGTATCGTGCTGGTGTTCCTGATCCTCGTGCTGCTGATGGCTATCATCACGCTGGAGGGCAAGATCTTCGACTCGATGAATGCCAAGAAGAAGGCCGCCAAGACTGCTGCGCAGGCACCTGCCGCAAAGCCCGCTGCCACTCCGGTACAGCAGGCTGCGCCCGCTCCTCAGGTAGAGGAAGGCATCCCCGGTGATGTGGTGGCTGCCATTATGGCTGCTATCCATGCAATGGGCAACGGCAAGTACACCCTCAAGGCAGTGCGTCGTGGCAAAAATGGCTGGGGCAAAGCCGGCGTGAACGACACCACGGCCCCGTTTTAACACAGGAGGAAGAGCATGACACAGTTTATTGATACTCTGGTCGGTATTTTCCAAAGTTCCGGCTTTGCACAGTTTGGCCAGCCCGGCGGCTGGCTGTACGCCGTGATGATCTGCGTGGGCTGCTTTCTGCTGTACCTCGCCATCGTCAAGGAGTTCGAACCCCTGATCCTGCTGCCCATGGCATTTGGCATGATCCTTGCCAACCTCCCCGGCAGCGGCATCATCCACATGCAGTACTTCGTTGGTGACGGTCTGGAGCACCCCATGTGGGTCGAGATCCTGAACAACGGCGGTCTGGCCGATATGCTCTACATGGGCGTTAAGCTGGGCATCTACCCGCCGCTGATCTTCCTCGGCATCGGCACTATGACCGACTTTGCACCCCTGATCTCCAACCCCAAGAGCCTGCTGCTGGGCGCTGCCGCACAGTTTGGTATCTTCGGTACTTATATGGGCGCCCGTCTGCTGGCCGCTACCGGTCTGGTGGACTTCACCCAGAAGCAGTCCGCTGCCATCTCCATCATCGGCGGTGCCGACGGCCCCACCGCTATCTTCGTTACCTCCCGTCTGGCACCTGAGCTGCTGGGCAGCATCGCTGTGGCAGCGTACAGCTACATGGCACTGGTGCCCGTTATCCAGCCGCCCATCATGAAGGCGCTGACCAGCTCCAAGGAGCGCTCTGTGGTCATGAAGCAGCTGCGCACCGTCTCCAAGACCGAGAAGATCATCTTCCCCATCATGGTCGCCATCATCGTTTCCCTCATCGTGCCGGATGCCGCCGTTCTGGTCGGTATGCTGATGCTGGGTAACCTGATGAAGGAGTGCGGCGTTGTGGATCGTATCCAGAAGACCGCCGGTAATGAGCTGATGAACATCATCACCATCTTCCTGGCTCTGTCTGTTGGCTGCACCACCAGTGCAAACACCTTCCTGAACACCCGCACCCTGTTCATCATCGTGCTGGGTCTGATCGCCTTCTCCTTCGGCACCGCAGCCGGTGTGCTGTGCGGCAAGGTCATGTACAAGCTGACCGGCGGTCAGGTGAACCCCCTGATCGGTTCTGCCGGCGTTTCTGCCGTGCCTATGGCTGCTCGTGTTTCCCAGAAGGTGGGTCAGAGCGAGAACCCCTCCAACTTCCTGCTGATGCACGCTATGGGCCCCAACGTGGCCGGCGTTATCGGTTCTGCCGTTGCTGCTGGTATCCTGATCAACATCTTCGGCTAAGCATATCCTGAAGCATTCCCCAAGAGCCATCGCACAGTCCTGTGCGGTGGCTCTTTTTGTGTAGAACGATTTCAAATGGCCGCCGCTTGCCGCTCTGGCCATATTCAGCGGAATTATGTTTTATTATTTCGGGATAACGGAGCGTCTGCGGACGCTCCGTTATCCCATTTTCACGGGAGAGAACATAAGAGGTAACAGCTGCCGTTTCCAGTTACGACCCCTTCTGTGAAAAAGAGGTTCTGAAACGCCCGCAGGCGTTTCAGAACCTCAAATATTAAAATATATTTTCCTTAAACAATGGCCAGAGCGCAGCGGAGGCCATTCAAAACCGTTTTGCCATAGGGGCAGACAGCAACTTTTTCCTGTTTGTGTTTGTCAGCTGCTTGTGCTATCATAGAGAAAAACAGGGCGCAATGCGCCCCAAAACAGGAGGGAGCCGTTATGGAAAAAATCAAGCTCGAGGTCGCAGGCATTCCGGCTGTCCTGTACGGCAAGCGCAGCCGCAGGGTCTATCTCTATGTCCACGGCAAAAACGGCAGCGCAGCCGAGGCGGCCCGCTTTGCCCGCACAGCCTGCCCGGCAGGCTGGCAGGTGTTGGCTGTCGATCTGCCGGAGCACGGCACCCGGAAAAACAGCCCGGAAAAGCTGGTGCCGTGGGTGGTCACCCGGGAGCTGCAGGCAGTCTATGCCCGGATGCAGCCGGTGTGGAAGCATATCCGTGTGTACGGGGTCAGTATCGGGGCGTGGTTCGCCATGCAGGCGTTGCAGTCGCAGCAGCCGGAAAAGGCTCTGCTCGTGTCCCCGATCGTGGATATGGAAAAGCTTATCCTTGACCTGATGCAGCAGGCGGGGGTAACGGAGGAGCAGCTGCGCACGGCAGGGGAGATCCCCACCGCTATGGACGAAACCCTCTCGTGGCCGTATCTGTGTTGGGTAAGGGAACACCCCTTGCACTGGAAAGTGCCCACACAGGTGCTCTATGCCGATACAGACCCTCTTACCGGGCACACCGCCATGGAGCAGTTCCGGCAGCAGACCGGGGCACACCTGACCATTCTGGAGGGCGGGGAACACTGGTTCCATACCGAGACTCAACTGGCCGCTCTGCATAGCTGGGAGGAACACAATTGCTGAACCTTACCGAACAGAAAGCCACGCTGGCAGAGCTGGAATTGCTGGTAGCGGTGCGCTGCCGGGTGCTGCGGGCAGCCAATCAGCTGCCGGAAGATACTCCGCTACCGGAGGTGGAGAGCCAGACACGGACCTATTACCAGAAGGCCTTTGCTGAGAACACCCACACGGCGTATCTCCTTTGGGACGGTGAAACGCTGGCAGGCACCGGCGCCGTGAGCTATTTTCAGGTCATGCCCACCGTCCATAACCCCACCGGTCGGAAAGCCTACCTTATGAATCTGTACACCGCACCGCAGTACCGGAGGCAGGGCATTGCGACCCGCATCCTGACCCGGTTGGTGGAGGATGCGCACCGGCGCGGGGTGACGGCCATCTCGCTGGAAGCGACCGCAATGGGCAGGCCGCTGTATGAAAAGTTCGGCTTTGTACCCATGGAACATGAAATGGAACTGCCGGAATAAAACAAAACGCCGCTGACGGCTTTGCGCATCGTCAGCGGCATTTTGTTTATTGAAAACAGGATTGTGAATGGCAGGATTAGAATCAAGCCTTTGCTTCGCTGTTGTGCTCAGCCTTCTTGTAAGCGGAGAAGGAGTGGAACACAATGTTCAGGCCCAGCACGATCAGCAGCACGGCAAGGATCAGCTGCAGGCCGTTTGCGATAAACACAGCGCCCCAAGTGGTCTCACCGGCAGGGATGGTAACAGAAGCGGCAGAGCTGATGGCCTTGACCATGGCGATCAGGCGCTGCACCAATGCGGTAAAGGTAACGCACAGCATGATGATCAGCGGGGGGAACAGCATCTTGTTGCTGCGGCCGGTCACCTTCAGGAACACGCACAGGGTAGCCAGCACCAGTGCGCTCAGAAGCTGGTTGGCAGAGCCGAACAGCGGCCAGATGTTGGCGTAGCCGATCTTGGTCAGGATAAAGCCGAACACCAGCGTGATAAAGGTGGAGAAGTACACATTGCAGAACAGCTTGCGCCAGCCCTCAGCGTGCTCCATGTCGTCCACGCTGAACAGCTCCTGGAAGCTCATGCGGCCAATGCGGGCCACAGCATCCAGACTGGTCAGTGCCAGTGCAGAAACGCACATGGTCATGAATACGGTAGCAGCGTAAGCGGGCACGCCGAACATCTCAAAGAAACCGGCAACGCCGCGGCTGAAGATCTGGAACGGAGTACCAGCGGCAGGGGTGCCGTCGGCAGCTGCGGCAGCACCGGCAACGCACAGAGCCAGAACAGCCAGCAGACTTTCAAGGATCATGGCACCATAGCCGACCTTCAGCATATCCTTCTCATTCTCAACGGTCTTGGAGGAAGTACCGGAAGAAACAAGGCTGTGGAAACCGGAAACTGCACCGCAAGCCACGGTGACGAACAGGATGGGGAACATGGTGCCCAGCTTTTCGTTGGTAAAGCCGGTGAACACAGGCAGGTTCATGGTGGGATGTGCCACCAGCAGGCCGACCACAGCGCCCACGATCATGGCCACGAACATAAAGGTGGTCATGTGGTCACGGGGCTGCTTGAGCAGCCACATGGGCAGCACGGCAGCAAAGAAGATGTAAACAAAGGTGATGTAGCTCCAAGCAGCCTTGCCCAGGATCAGGGGCAGGTTTGCGCCGATGACAAAGGACAGCACGATGAACACGATGCTGATAACGCTTTCCTTCCAGCCGGAGAAGTTGAACTTCTTCTGCAGCAGGCCAAAGACAACAGCGAACACCATGAACATGATGGAAACCATACCGGCAGCGCCGTTGGTCTTGGCAGCCTCGACCATTGCGCCGTCTGCGCCGAAGGCGTTGAAGGTGCCGGCAACCATGTCCGCAAAGGCGGCAATGACGATGCCGCAGAACAGCCAGCAGAACAGCAGGAACAGCTTGCGGCCGGTCTTACCGATGTACTTTTCAATCAGCATACCCATGCTCTTGCCGTCGTTCTTGACGGAAGCGTACAGGGCGCCAAAGTCGGTGACAGCGCCGAAGAAGATGCCGCCCAGCAGCACCCACAGCAGCACCGGCAGCCAGCCGAAAGCTGCGGCCTGAATGGCACCGGTAACAGGGCCTGCACCGGCAATGGAACTGAACTGGTGGGCAAACACCGTCCAGCCGTTGGTGGGCACATAATCCCGGCCATCCTCGTGGACGACAGCCGGGGTCTTGGCAGCGGGGTCGATGCCCCATTTGTTAGCCAGCCAGCGGCCGTAAAGCACATAAGCGCCAAACAGGCACACCGCTGCGATCAATACGATGACCAGCGTATTCATAGTTTTCTACCTCTTTCCTTTTTTCACTCTGCAACAGGCTCGGAACAATGGGCTGCCGTCCGGCAAAGCGTTGCCCCGGAGCGTAAAAAACCTTCGTCCTCAGCACATGACCGTGTTCCGGCCATGCTCCGAAGACGAAGGCTTCTGCTCCCGCCTGCCAGGGCAGGGGCAATTACTCCGCGGTACCACTTCGCTTGCTGTGTAAAACAGCCACTCTCCCACGCATGGTACGCTGACCATGCTGCCCGATAACGTGGGCTGGACGGCACCGTGCTACTGAGGGGCACAAAACCCGGTTCACACAGGCTGCTCGCAGGCGAGGGTCCTCTGCTCCTGACTGCCGCTTTTTCACCCGAGAAGCGGCTCGCTGAAAGAGGGTGATGCAGAAGATCATGTCCTGTTCCTTGCATTTGCTGAATGATTGTGTTCTACTTTATTCCGGTTTTCACCAATTGTCAATATTTCTGTCACAAGTTCAGAGGATGCGCCAATTCAAGCCATTTTCTGGGAATAATTTTTAGATGATTTTCTTTCATGTATGAAGAGAATAAAACTAAACACGTCAACAATTGAAAACCATTCACCCACAGGCCTTGACTTTCACACTTTGAAGTGCTAAAGTAATAGCGTGCAGAATATTCCGCGCGGCAGCACTGTCTGCTTTGCCCGCTGCCGCCGCTGTTATAATAAGGAGAAAAACAATGGCTGAAAAAAAATCCAGAAGAAACGAGACAACGGATGCACTGTTTGATGCCATCCTCAGTCTGGAGAGCCGGGAGGAGTGCTACGCCTTTTTTGAGGATCTGTGCACTGTAAAGGAGATCTCGGATATGGCACAGCGCCTGCAGGCTGCAAAGCTGCTGCTGGACGGTGCCACCTACGAGCAGATCGTCAAGGCGGTGGAGATCAGCACTGCCACCATCAGCCGCATCAACCGCTGCATCCAGTATGGCTCCGGCGGCTACCGCGATACCATTGAGAAGGTGCGTGCACAGGCAGAAATGCAGTAACAGCCGCATCCGCCGCAGCATAGGATAGGGCACACGACCGGAAAGGAAGGTTTTGCCCTATGATGATCGATACACCCTGCGCCCGTTCTCAGTGCCCGGAGATGCCCAAGGTCAGTCTGGATCAGGCTGTTGTGGACCTGATGGAGAGCATTGCTTTGCAGGAAACGGCGCTCAGCCACATTCTGTGCGCCGAAAGCCGGAAGATGCAGAAAGCCATGGATCTGGATGGTCTGGATCTTTGCAAGCTGCTGGAGGTGAACGACTCCGCCACCAATATGGTGCACGCCGTCGCAAACCTTGAACTGGTGCTCAAGGATAAGCTGGAGTTCGTCTCCAACAACCTCTACGTCCCGGGGGACGGCAGCTGCCCATCGCCTGCGCAGTAATGCTTTTGCAGGGGACGCTCTCTGCTGCAATTTGACCCGTGAAAATGCAATGCCGGGCAGCCCGCAGGCTGCCCGGCATTGTGCTGTCCCGCGCTGCCGCATGAAAGGTTGCTGCACAAAATACGGTGCAGCGGCCTCCCTTTTCAGGAAAATTCTGCATAAGAGACAGAAAAATCTTTTGTTGGAATTGCTGATGTATCAAATCTGTGCTATACTATTGGATGTATCACCATGAAAGCGAGGAATAAAACATTGCTGCATTATGATGCGATCCTATTTGATGTGGACGGGACGCTGATCGATTCGGCCCCCGGTATCATTCATACATTGCAAGAGGTTTTCTGCACCATGGGTGTGGATGTATCTGGCGTAAACCTGCGCCGCTATCTGGGCCCGCCGCTGCGCAAAAGCTTCGGCGAGCACTTCACCGACCCGGCGCTGATCGAAAAAGCTACCGACCTTTACCGTACGAGCTACGCGGTGAAAGGCAGCCACGAGTGTGCCGTGTTCCCGGGCGTTCCGCAGATGCTGCAAACCTTGAAGGACGCGGGCTTTCTCCTGTGCACTGCCACCTCCAAGCCCACCAAGGTGGCCACGCCCATTCTGGAAGAGCAGGGGCTGGCACCGTATTTTGATTTTATCGGCGGTGCCTCCATGGACGAGAGCCGGGACACCAAGACCGAGGTCGTGCGTTATGTGCTCAGCCAGCCCGCTTTGCAGGGCAAGCGGGTGCTGATGGTGGGCGACCGCAACGATGATATGCGGGGCGCTGCCGACTGCGGTCTGGATGCTGCCGGTGTGCTGTACGGCTACGGCAGCCGGGAAGAGCTGGAGCCCTTCCATCCGGTGCTGCTGGCCGAAAGCTGTGCCGACCTTACCGACCGGCTGCTGGCAGCCCGGGTATGACAGGAAGTTTCATTCCTTCGGAAGGAGAATGGATAGAATATGAGAAGCAATAACCAAAAGGAGAATCAGGCGCTGACCCCGATGCAGAAGCAGGCGGTGCTGGTATGCATCGTGTGCGCACTGGCGGCGCTGCTGACCATCGGCATCACCCTTACCATGCTCAAGCGGGGCAAGAACCCGACGGAGCAGCCGGGGGATTCTTCCATTATTACCCCCGCGCCCGCCCCGGAAGGGGAGGAGGATATCTCTGATCACTACCAGATCAACGAGACCTCCAGCGCACTGCTCACTGAAACTGCTGATGCCGGCAATGCCTATCAGGAGCAGACCCTTTTTATCGGCGATTCCAACACGGTGCGCCTGTACGCCAACGGTCTGATTTCGCTGCAGCAGTTCTGCGCGAAAGAGGGCATTGGCACCAGTGCCGCCCTGAACGAGGGCATCGTCACCTTCAAGCGGGACGATAACCGCTACACCATCGCACAGGCAGTGGCAAAAATGAAGCCCCGCCGGGTGGTCATCATGCTTGGCACCAACGATAACGGCATGAATACCGAGGACTTTATCAGCAACTACACCGCATTGGTGCAGGCCATTCAGGCCAGCTATCCCTATACCGATATCATTGTCAACACGGTGCCGCCGGTCCCGTCCAACCACTCAAACTATCCCAATATGGACCAGACCCGCATTGATGATTTCAATATGGCGCTGCTGACCATGTGCGAGCAGCTGGGCGTCAAGTTCCTCAACTCTGCCGAGGCGCTCAAGGACGCCAACGGCTACGGCAATGTCGATTACTACCAGAGCGGGGATATCCACCTCAAGCCCGCAGGCCTGAAGGTGCTGCTGAAGTATCTGCGCACCCACGCCTATGAGACTGAGGATCGCCGCCCGGATACCAATAACATCCCCACCCGCGCCGAGTATACCGCCAACCCCAGCTCTGCCGTGGAAGCACCCAGCAGCTCGGAGGTAGCTTCCTCCTCTGTTGTCGAGGACAAAACAGAGTATCAGGCCGGTTACCGTGTGGATAAAACCGGCGGCGGTACCCTGACCTGCGGCGATGAGAGTGGCAAGTCTCTTACCGTCAAGGTGACCAGCGCCACCCAGAGCGTAACCGTTACCGCTGTGCCGGAGGATGGCTATGTGTTCGTCAAGTGGAGCGATGGTGTGACCAAGCGCACCCGCACCGATACCAATTTTGACCAGAATGTGGATGTGACCGCTGTGTTTGCAGCCGCTTCCATCCAGATCAGCAGCAATGGCAAGGCTGCGCTGGGAGACTCCTACACCTTCAAAGCGACCCTCAAGGGCAAGTATCTGGATGCTTCCAGCATCCGCTGGTATGTCAACGGCAGTGAGGTAACACAGGCTGCCGGTAAAACCACCGTAAAGGGTGAGGTGGATCCTTCCATGCTGGGCAGCACCTTCCGGGTGTACGCCACTGCCAGCTATAACGACTGCACTGTGACCAGCAATAAACTGGAGTTTACGGTCAGCGGTGCACCGTCCAGCTCGTCCAGCAGCACCAGCAGTTCCGGTGCATCCTCTAAGGAGGATAAGCCTGCTTCTTCCAAGGAAGAAACGTCCGCATCCTCTAAGGAAGATAAGCCTGCTTCCTCCAAGGAGGAAAAACCGGCTTCTTCTAAAGAGGAAAAGCCCGCTTCTTCTTCCTCAAACGGTACTTCTGAAAGCACCGGCAGCTCCTCCAAGGTGGAGAAGCCCGCCTCGTCTGCGACTTCCTCTAAGGAAGAAAAGCCCGTCTCTTCTTCGCAGAGCAGTTCCTCTTCCAAGGAGGAAAAACCTGCTTCCTCCAAGCAGGAGCACACAGCTTCCTCTAAGGAAGAACAACCGGCTTCCTCTAAAGAGGAAAAGCCCGCTTCTTCAAAGACTGAGGAAAGCGCCAGCAAGGAAGCTGCCAACTGAGCGCACACTCCGCGCCCGCGCCGCATAGGCTGGCGGGAGAGGAAGGTGGAGCCCTTATGTACTGGGAAGCGATGCGCACACCCTCCCTGCCCGGGGAGAATGACGTGACCAACGGCAGCGTGGACTACTACGATACCGACTGGGAAAACGTGGATAACAGCGCACTGGAGGAAGAAATGCAGAAATGCGGTCTGACGCCCTGCGAGGGAAAGACGACGTGCCCGGACAACACCCCGGCACAAACAGACCTGTCTGCGTATGAAATCGTTTCTGAATAACGGGAAGCCAGCTCTGCCGGGGGTGGGGCTGGCTTCTCCCTGTTGATACACCAAGTGGGAAATGCTGAAAAGAAAGTGAGATACTATGGCAAAATATTATTGCATCCTGTTCGATGCGGACAATACGCTGCTCAACTTTGATGCAGCCGAAAACAAGGCACTGGCCGAAACGCTGGTGAACTACGGCATCGAGCCGGACGCCGAGACCGTGCAGACCTACCGCACCATCAACGAGGAACTGTGGCGGCAGCTGGAAAAAGGCCAGATCCGCCGCGAAAAGCTGTTCGGCGAGCGGTTCAGCCGCTTTTTAAAGGCCATCAATGCCGCCGGTGACGGCGTGGAGATGAACCGCTACTATCTGGAGCAGCTGTCCACCCACCCGGATCTGATGAGCCCGGAGGTGCTGGATGTGCTGCGGGAGCTTTCCGAGGTGGCAACACTGGCCATTGTCAGCAACGGTGCCCAGAAGGTGCAGACCCGCCGTCTGGCAGAAAGCGGCGTGATGGACTTTATGGAGGACGTGTTCATCTCTGAGAAAATGGGCTGCGAAAAGCCCAATGCCCGCATCTTTGATGCGGCTCTGCGCGCGCTGGGCGTGGAGAACCGGGAGCACGTTCTGATGGTGGGCGACAGCCTGCCCAGTGATATTCAGGGCGGCAGCAACGCCGGGCTGGATACCTGCTGGTATAACCCCAACCACGCCGAGAACCCCGGCAAGGTGATCCCCACCTACGAGATCGCCAGTCTGGAAGAGTTGTATCCGCTGGTGATGGAGCAGGAGGAGTTGGCCAATGTTGGCCTGAAGAACCGCCGCCACCAGTGCTGAGAGATAAAAAAGAACGGATAACGGATCAAAACTATGCTGATACATTTGGAAAAACTGGGTAAGACCTTTGGCGAAAAGGTGGTTCTGCATGATGTGACCGCCAGTGTCGAGCGGGAGGACCGCATCGGCATCGTGGGACAAAACGGCGCAGGCAAGACCACCCTGCTCAAGATCCTTACCGGCGAATATCAGGACTACGAGGGTGAGTTCAGTGTGACCCACGGCGTAACACTGGGCTATCTGGAGCAGAACGCAAAGCTGGACGCCACGCTGGATATCTACGGCGAGATGCGCGCCACCTTTGCCCCGGTGCTGGATGCCATGGCGCAGATGCAGATCTTAGAACGCCGCATGGCTGCCCAGCCCGACAATGCCGACCTGCTGGCACAGCACGATGCCCTGCAAAACATCGTAGACGCCGCCGATGGCTACAACATGGATGTGAACATCAAAAAGGTGCTGTCCGGCATGGGCTTTGCGCAGGATACATGGCAAAAGAACATTGCAGTGCTCTCCGGCGGCGAGCTGACCCGCCTGCGTCTGGCAAAGCTGCTGCTGGAAAAGCCGGATGTGCTCATTCTGGACGAGCCTACCAACCACTTGGATTTTGCCACCATGGAATGGCTGGAAAACTACCTCAAGGGTTACTCCGGTGCGGTGCTGGTGGTCAGCCACGACCGCTATTTCCTCGATAATGTCTGTACAAAGATCTGGGAGGTATCCTTCCAGACCATGACCACCTACAAGGGCAACTTCTCGGCCTATCTGCCCCAGAAGGAAGCTGCCGATGCCTTGCGCCAGAAGCAGCATGATGCCGATGTGGCACTGGCCGAAAAGTTACAGGATTATGTGGACCGCAACCTTGTGCGTGCCTCCACCACCAAAATGGCGCAGAGCCGCCGCAAGCAGCTGGAAAAGCTGGAAATCACCGAAGCCCCCAAGGACGAGACTAACCAGCTGAAATTTCGCTTTGAATATGACGTAGAACCGTGGAATGAGCTGGTGATGCTGAAAAACCTCAGCATCAAGATCGGGGAGCGCACCCTGCTGGAGCCCTTTACCTATACGGTCTGCCGCGGGCAGCGGCTCATCATTGCAGGCCCCAACGGTGCGGGCAAATCCACCCTGATGCAGGTGCTGGACGGCAAACGCCGCCCCTCCGGCGGCATGGTGCGGCTGGGCACCGGGGCCCGACCCAGCATTTTTGCGCAGCAGCAGAACCGTCTGGGGCAGGGCAGAGTCATTGATGTAATATGGAACAAATATCCCCGCATGACCGAGCTGGAAGTGCGCAGCCACCTTGCAAAGCTGGGCTTCCGGGGCGATACCGTGTTCAAGCCCTGTGAGGCATTGTCCGGCGGCGAGCTGGCGCGTCTGCGCTTTGCAGAGATCGTGCTGGAACGCCCGAACCTGCTGTTTTTGGACGAGCCTACCAACCACTTGGACATCTATACCCGCGAAAACCTGACCGAAGCGCTGATGGCCTACACCGGCACCCTGCTGCTGGTCACCCACGACCGTCACCTGATGAACAGTCTGGCCTGTCCCATCCTCTACCTTGAGGACGGCAAGGCCGTTCTCTACCCCAGCTACGATGCCCTGATGGGACGTGCCGCCCCGGTGCAGGCTGCGCAGAAGGCTGCCGAGCCCGCCAAGACCGGCTACGGCAAGGAGCAGCGCCGCCGCCGCGCCGAGCTGCGCGCCAAGATCAAGGCCTGCGAGGACGAGATGGAAGCCTGCGGTGCACGCGAGGTGGAGCTGGACAACGAGATCAACTCCCCGGAGGTTTACAACGACCCCGACCTGCTGCGCCAGAAAAGCGATGAACTGAGCGACCTGCGCTTCCATCAGGAGGAGCTTTTTGCCGCTTGGGAAGCCGCCATGGAAGAGCAGGAAGCTTACGAGCAGACGCAGCAGCCCGAAGAATAAAGGAGCGTATCCTCTATGCCTAAAAATCACCGCAACTATCAAAAAACACGGCACATTGCCCTGTCTGGTCTGCTGTTTGCGCTGGCCATGGCGCTTTCCTTCATTGAGGGCACGCTGGTCATCCCCGGGCTTTTGCCGGGCATGAAGCTGGGACTTGCCAACATCGTGGTCATGTACGCCCTGTTCTTCATGGGCGCTCGGCAGGCACTGGTGCTGGATGTGCTCAAGGCACTGTTCGTCTTTCTGGTTTCCGGCTTTACAGCGGGATTTCTCTCGCTGTGCGGCGGGCTTTTGTCCCTTGCGGTGATGTGGGTGCTGTACTACCTTCTGCCAGTGCGGCCCACATGGTTCATCCTGTCGGTCTGCGGTGCACTGGCGCATAACGTGGGGCAGCTGCTGGGCGCGGGGGTCATCATCTCCTCGTCTTTGTCGCTGTACTACGCGCCGGTCATGCTTGTGCTGGGGCTTGTCATGGGCGCGCTCACCTCGGTCACACTGCGGGCGCTGCTGCCCGCGCTGGGCAAAATGGGCTTCAATACCCACGAAAACCGCCCCGAATGACCGACCATTCCGGCAAGGCAGTTGCATTTTGGCCGGAAATCTGTATAATAAGGAAACAACTGTATTTTTAAGACCCCAAAGGATAGCGCTGCCGCAGCATGGGAACTTGAGCGGCAGTCGGGAGGTGTTTGTATATGTCTGAAAAAGTTACCATCAAGGTCGAGCGGAAGGAACTCCATCTGCCCACCATCGCACTGCGCGGGCTGGTGGTGTTCCCCAACAACCTTGTTCATTTTGAAGTCGGGCGGGAAAAGAGCATTGCCGCCGTGGAGTGGGCCATGGCCAATAACTCCAACGTATTTCTGGTTGCCCAGAAGGAGATGGAGACCAGCGAGCCCACCCAGCAGGATTTGTACGCCTACGGCGTAGTGGCCGAGGTCAAGCAGGTGTTGCGCGTGTCGGACGAGCTGGTCAAGGTGCTGGTGGAGGGCAAGTACCGCGCCAAGCTGACCGAGCTGGATACCACCGGCGATTTTCTGCTGTCTGCCGTGCGCTCCGCCCCGGTGCGTGCCGCAAAGCCCGAAGAAGCTGTGGAGACCGAAGCGCTGCTCCGCGCCCTCAAGACCGGTTTTGACGAATATCTGGGCATGAACCCGCGCCTTGCAAAGGACGTGGTGTTCACCATCGTTTCCAGCGATGACCCCATGTTCCTCACCGAGTATATGCCGGCAAATCTCTTGTTCCGCTACGAGGACAAGCAGGCTGTGATGAACGAGAACACCCTCAACGGCCGTTTGCAGCGTCTTGTGGAGATGCTGCGCCGTGAGTGCCAGGTGATGAAGATCGAAAAGGAGATCGCGGAAAAGGTCAACGAGTCCATGGACAAGAACCAGCGCGATTACTACCTGCACGAGCAGCTGCACATCATCAACGATGAGCTGGGCGAGGGGGACGATACCCACGCCGAAGCCGATGATTACCGCCGCAAGATCCGGGAGCTGCACCTTGCCGAGGACAGCGAGAAGAAGCTGCTCAAGGAGGTAGACCGCCTTTCCCGGATGCAGAGCAGCAATCAGGAAGCTACGGTCATCCGCACCTATCTGGATACCTGTCTGGATCTGCCGTGGAACACCATGACCGTGGATGATCTGGATATCCACCGCGCCCAGCAGATCTTGGATCGGGATCACTACGGCCTGAAAAAGGTCAAGGACCGCATTCTGGAAACGCTGGCTGTGCGCAAGCTGGCACCGGATGTGAAGGCACAGATCATCTGTCTGGTAGGCCCTCCGGGTGTCGGCAAAACCAGTATTGCGCGTTCCATCGCCGAAAGCCTTGGCCGCAAGTATGTGCGCATCAGTCTGGGCGGCGTGCGGGACGAAGCCGAGATCCGCGGCCACCGCCGTACCTACATCGGTGCCATGCCCGGCAAGATCATCAGTGCCATGATCACCGCCAAGTCCTCCAACCCCCTGATGCTGCTGGACGAGATCGACAAGCTGGCAGGGGACTTCCGGGG
>CAKSZE010000028.1 GCA_934525325.1 uncultured Faecalibacterium sp. | reverse complement strand
ACCGATTTCCACATCACCAGCGGCTTCCAGACCTCTGATATGCCCCGCATCAAGTACAAGAGCAAGATGAAGGAGTACTACCAGAAAGCTGGTATCGCCACTGCCCGCTACCACATGGTAGACGATTTTGCAGGCTGCAAGGCCTTTGTGGCACAGGTGGGCTACCCGGTGGTGGTCAAGCCGGACAACGGCGTGGGCGCTTCGGATACCCACCGCCTTTCCAGCGACAAGGAACTGGAAGCTTTTCTCGCCTACAAGGAGAAGGAGCACCCGGATGTGGCCTACATCATGGAGGAGTTCGTCCGCGCCGAGGTGAACAGCTACGATGCTATCATCGACGCTCATGGCAACCCCATCTTTGAGGCGGGCAACGTAAGCCCGGTGTCCATCATGGACATCGTGAACAACGACGACAACTCCATCTACTACATCATCAAGGATCTGCCGGAGGATACCCGCGCCGCGGGCCGTGCCGCCGTCAAGAGTTTTGGGGTGAAGAGCCGCTTTGTTCACTTTGAGTTCTTCCGCATGACCGAGGATCAGGCCAGCATGGGCAAAAAGGGCCAGATCGTGGCGCTGGAAGTCAATATGCGCCCCTGCGGCGGCTTTACCCCGGACATGATCGACTTTGCCCGCTCCACCAACGTGTACAAGATCTGGGCAGACATGATCGCCTTCGGCGGCACCGATATGCCGGTGGGTGAGCACTACTACTGCGCCTTTGCAGGCCGCCGGGACGGCAAGAGCTTCGTTTACAGCCACGAGCAGCTGATGCAGAAGTATCAGGACAATATGCGCATGGTGGACCGCATCCCCGAGGCACTGTCCGGTGCCATGGGCAACCAGATGTATGTGGCCACCTTCTCCACCCGTGACGAGATGGAAAAGTTCTACTCCGACGTGCTGGCCGTCACCGATGCCACCAACGCAAAGGTGCAGGCCGAACTGACGAAGGTGCTGGCTCTTGGTGAGCCGGAGGCCGTTTAAAGCCAAAAATTCAAGCCCGGAAAGTCTGCGGACTTTCCGGGCTTGTTCTATTTCATTACACCTTTGCAGCGCCACGCTCCAGAATACCGTTGAAGCGGGAGAAGAAGGTGATGGTGGTGATGGTGGCGGCCAGAATATCGCTGACCGGCTCTGCCAGAAAGACGCCGAATACCGGGTCCGGCAGCAGGTGCGGCAGGATGAAGATGAGCGGGATCAGCAAAATGATCTTGCGCAGACAGGCCAGCAGCAGGCTGACCTTAGCCTGTCCCAGCGCCATAAAGCTCTGCTGGCAGGCGATCTGGAAGCCCATGGCAAAGATACCGGCCATGTAGATGCGCATGGACCATGTGGTGTAGTCGATCAGCGCCGTATCCGAGGTGAAGATGCCCGCCACAGCCCCCGGCACCAGCATCATAAGCAGCCAGAACAGGCAGGTGTAGCAGCTGCACAGCAGCAGCTGGAAGCGGAACGCCTCCTTGACGCGGGACTTTTTGCCCGCGCCGAAGTTGAAGCTCATCACCGGCTGACCGCCCTGACAGATGCCCTGAATAGGCAGGGTGCACAGCTGGGAGGCGCTGGTGATAACGGTCATGGCACCCACAGCCACGTCGCCGCCGTACCGCGCCAGACTGGAGCTGAAGCTGATGGACAGCAGGCTCTCGGTGGACATCATCACAAAGGTGGAGATGCCCAGCGCCATCACCGGCAGAATGACCTTCTTTTCCGGGCGCATATAGTCCTTGCGCAGGCGCAGGATGGTCTTTTTGCCGGTGAGGAAGCGCAGGATCCACACCGCGCCCACGGCCTGACTGAGCACGGTGGCAATGGCAGCACCCCGCACGCCCAGCCCCAGACCAAAGATCAGAATGGGGTCGAGGATAATGTTGATGACCGCACCGATGACGGTGGTAAGCATACTGGTCTTGGCAAAGCCCTGCGTGGTGATGAAGGGGTTCATGCCCAGCACCAGCAGCACGAACACCGAGCCCAGAATGTAGATGCGGCTGTACGCCAGCGCATAGGGCAGGGTGGCGTCACTGGCACCAAACAGCCGCAGCAGGGTGGGTGCCCCGGCGTAGAACACCACAGTCAGCACCACCGAAAAGAGCAGCAGCATGGTAAAGCTGTTGGAGATGATCTTCTCCGCCTGCTCCTTGTCGCCCTGTCCCAGCGCAATGGCGGTGCGGGGTGCGCCGCCCGCGCCCACCAGCATGGCGAACGCGTTCAGCAGCATAAGGATGGGGGTGAACAGTCCCACGCCGGTCAGCGCTGCCGCGCCGATGCCGGCGATATGTCCGATGTAGATGCGGTCCACGATGTTATACAGCAGGTTGACCACCTGTGCAACGACCGCCGGGATCATGAGCTGCAGCATCAGCTTTTTTACGCTGCCGGAACCCATATCCTGTTTTGCCTGTGCCATGGATGTGATTCTCCTTTTATTTCAAATTTGAACTATTTCTTCTCTATTATACTCAAAACCCGCAAAAATACCAGTCCCTTTTTGCAAAATTTTCCGTGCTCCGCAAAAAAGTGTACTTCTCCCCTGCCGCAGCGTCGGTGTTGCCGCGATGCACCCTTTTGCGGTGCGGCGTTCCGGGCGGCAGCAGCCTTTGCATCCAAGTTTTCGGCGATATGTCTGTAAAAAAGCAAGGTTTTTCGTCAGGTTTGTGTCTTGTGCACAGCGGCATTTTTCAGTACAATAAAGGAACAGAGAAGAAAAATAAGCGCTGCAACCGGAATGCGTTGCCGCGCTGTTTTGTATTTTGCGGCGCAGCTGCGCCCGGTGAAAAAAGGAGTGCTGTACAATGATCAACATGGTCAAGCTTCCCACCAGCAAAAGCGAACTGTTCCTGCGGGTGGCCAAGGGGCATTTTGCCACCAGCCACAGCCACATCAACTATTACATCGATGTGACCACCCAAAAGACCCGCCTTTCCGAGGCCAAGGCCGTGGCAAAGGAGCTGGTCAGCGCTTACCAGCACAGCACCATCGTGGATACCGTGCTCTGCCTGGACGGCACACAGGTCATTGGCACCTGCCTTGCCAACGAGCTGACCAAGGACGGCTTTACCAATATGAACGCCCACAAGACCATCTATATCGTCACGCCGGAATACACCTCCGGCAGCCAGATCATTCTGCGGGATAATCTTGCCCCCATGGTCAAGGGCAAGCACGTCCTCATTCTGGCGGCATCCATCACCACCGGCTACACCATTCAGGCAGCCGTGGAAGCCGTAAACTACTACGGCGGCATCGTGGCCGGGCTTTCGGCTATTTTCGCCACCACCCACGAGTGCCTTGGCTACCCGGTCACCTCCATCTTCGACCCCACCAGTCTGCCGGATTACGCCAGCTTCGACTCCCGCGACTGCCCCCTGTGCAAGGCCGGGCAGCACATTGATGCGCTGGTGAACAGCTTCGGCTATTCGGCGCTGTAACGCAAGTACTAAATGATTGAAAATGCGCTCCGCTGCGCTCTGCGCATCAATAGCGGAAGAATTATTTTTATTTCGGGATAGCGGAGCGTCTGCGGACGCTCCGCTATCCCATTTTCACGGGAGGGGTCGTAAAGGCAAACGGCATCTACAACGCCGCTTCCGGTGGAAGTGCAGCGGAGCGCATTCCAAATCGTCCCGCGCAAAAGGGACAGCCACGCCCCATTTTCGTCAAAACAGCGAAAATTATCATGGCTTTTTGTGGCATTGCCAAAAGTTCCCATACTGTGCTTGACAACGCTTTTTTTATAAGATACCATAAACCTAGAAAGCGCACTTGGGACGCCTTGAAACACATTACAGGAGGTACTTATAGCATGAGACTATACAAAAAAGCCGCAGCCTGCCTGCTGACCGCAGCCATGGCACTTTCCATGCTGACCGCTTGCGGCGGTGGCGGCACCGGCGGCAACGGCGGCGGCAACACCCCCAGCACCTTGCCTGACCCTGGCGAGATCGTTCTGCCCGGCATCGGCGGCGGCGAAGGCGGCGGCGAAGGCGGCGGCGCGGGCACCGAGACTAAGCCCACCAAGACCCTCATTGCGGATGTGAACAGCAGCAAGCTGGCAAAGTTCAACAAGAAATACGCCGGTGCTACGGAGTTCTATGTTGAAGTGCAGATGGTTGAGTATGATGAGGACGGCTCTGCCGATGATTCCACCGATGCATGCATTGCCGTAAAGGATGACAATGCCTATATGGAAATGACCATGTCGAGCAAGAATCAGAAGCCGCAGTCTTTCAAGGAACTGATGCTCAAAGAGGGCGGTTATAATAATTCTTATCTGCTTCTCCGTGACAGCAAGGTAGCCGTCAGGACGAGTAGCTATAAACCCGAGAGCGACGACAATCTTTCTCTGGATACTCTCATCGCGTATAAGCTGCCCAGTCAGATGTGGTCTACCAAGGTAAAGGTGGGTCCGACCGAGTATGATGCCGAGGTCTTTAAGTTCGATTCCCACGAGTATACTGTCTGCTATACTCCGGATGGCAACCCTGTTTATAAGTTTGAAAGCCTCGGCGCAAAGCAGCTCCTTGAAGCCACCCTGTACAAGACCATTCAGGCCGGTTCCGGCACCAGCAAGGGTCTGTGCGAAATCCCTGCCGACTTCAAGAAGTACAGCTTTGATTTTACGAAAAATACCATCACGGATGCAAACGATAACGTGTTCACTCTGGAGTTCCAGACCAATAGTGAGGGAGACGTCACCAGCGTTAAGGTTTTTGATAAGAACAGCAATGATGTCTCCGATGACTTCAAGTGGGTGGAAAATTTCTTCAACATGTACAAGTAATAACCCCATGACCGCAATTTTCCACACACAGCCTACGTCCCATACCGCGTAATATGTGCTCTAAGGAGCTGCCGCACCCGAGCGGCAGCTCCTTTTTGTTGGGGACAGCAGCGCCCTTTTTCGTCAAAACAGCGAAAATCCCAATGGCTTTTTGTGGCATTGCCAAAAGTTCCCATACTGTGCTTGACAATGCTTTCGGGATAGGATACCATAAGCTCAGAAAGCGAGTTTGGGACGCTTCAGCACACATTACAGGAGGTATTTATAGCATGAGACTATACAAAAAGGCGGCTGTCTGTCTGCTGACCGCAGCCATGGCAATTTCTATGCTGACCGCTTGCGGCGGTGGCGGCACCGGCGGCAACGGCGGCGGCAACACCCCCAGCACCCTGCCCAACCCTGGCGAGATCATTCTGCCCGGCGAGGGCGGCGGCGAAGGCGGCGGCGAGGGCGGCGAGACTAAGCCCACCAAGACCCCCATTGCGGATGTGAACAGCAGCAAGATGGCAAAATTCAACAAGAAATACGCCGATGCTACGGAGTTCTATGTTGAAATGCAGGTCGTCAACTATGATAAGGACGGTTCTGCTATGCTTACTACCGATGCACGCCTTGCACTGAAGGGTTACAAAGCCTATATGAATATGACCATATCGGGCAAGAACCAGAAGCAGCGGTCGGCCGAGCAACTGGTCCTCAAAGAAGACAATCTGTATAACACATATCTGCTTCTCCGCGACAGCAAGGTAGCCGTTAAGACGGATAGCGACTCAGCCGGTGATGGTGATGATCCTATTGAATCTCTGGACTCTCTCATCGCGTATAAGCTGCCCAGTCAGATGTGGTCTGCCAAGATGAAGGTAGGTCCGACCGAGTATGATGCCGAGGTCTTTAATCTCGATTCCTACGAGTATACCGTCTGCTATACTACGGATGGCAAACCTGTTTATAAGTTTGTAAGCGACCCCAGCACAAAGCAGATCCGCACCGCCTTCCTGTACAAGACCATTCAGGCCGGTTCCGGCACCAGCAAAGGTCTGTGCGAAATGCCCGCCGGCACCAAGATTTACAGCTTTGATGATGAGAACTACACCCTCACGGATGCAAACGGCAACGTGTTCACTCTGGAGCCCGTTACCAATAGCAATGGCGATATGACGGGCTTTATCTTCCGCAACAAGGACGGCGAGGATGTCTCCGATGACTTCAAGTGGGCGAACGATTTCTTCAAGATGATGTCCGGGCAGTAACCCCATTGCCGTAATTTTCCACACACAGCCTACGTCCCATAACGCGTAATATGTGCTCTAAGGAGCTGCCGCACCCAAGCGGCAGCTCCTTTTTGTTGGGGACAGCCATGTCCTGTTTTCGTCAAAACAGCGAAATTTTTCATAGCATTTTGTGGCATTGTCAAAAACTTCCATACTGTGCTTGACAACGCTTTTTTGATACGATACCATAAACCTGGAAAGCGCACTTGGGACGCCTTGAAATACATTACAGGAGGTATTTGTAGCATGAGACTATACAAAAAAGCCGCAGCCTGTCTGCTGACCGCTGCGATGGCACTTTCCATGCTGACCGCTTGCGGCGGTGGCGGCACCGGCGGCAACGGCGGCAACACCCTGCCCGACAACCCTGACCAGATCGTTCTGCCTGACCCCGGCAAGGGCGGCGAGGGCGGCGAAGGCGGCGGCGAGGGCACCGAGACTAAGCCCACCAAGACCCTCATTGCGGATGTGCACAGCAGCAAGCTGGCAAAGTTCAACGAGAAATACGCCGGTGCTACGGAGTTCTATCTTGAAATGCAGATGATTGAGTATGATGAGGACGGCTCTGTCAAACAATCCGGCGATGAACGCGTTGCCGCAAAGGGTAACAATGCCTATATGAAATTGACCCTGTCGCGCACGAATCAGAAGCAGCAGTCGGTCGAGCAATTGATGCTCAAAGAGTTCGATTATAATAACAACTATCGGCTTTTCAGCGACAGCAAGGTAGCCGTCAGGACAAGTAGCTATAGATCCCAGAGCCACGATAATCTTTCTCTGGGTACTCTCATCACGGATACGCTGCCCGATCTGATGTGGTCTACCAAGGTAAAGGTGGGTCCGACCGAATATGATGCCGAGGTCTATAATAACGGCAACACCGAGTATACCATCTGCTTTACTGCAGACGGCAAACCTGTTTATCGGTTTGTAAGAATACTCAACGAAAAGCAGCTCAAGCTCGCCACTCTGTACAAGACCATTCAGACCGGTTCCGGCACCAGCAAGGGTCTGTGCAGAATGCCCGACGGCTTCAAGAAGTACAGCATTGACTTTGGGACCGATACCATCACGGATGCAAACGGCAACGTGTTCACCATTGAGACCAATGATAAGGGAGACGTCACCAGCGTTAAGGATAATACCGGCAAGGATGTCTCCGACGACTTCAAGTGGGTGTACGATCTCTTTAATAACATGTACGAGTAATAACCCCATGACCGCAATTTTCCACACACAGCCTACGTCCCATACCGCGTAATATGTGCTCTAAGGAGCTGCCGCACCCAAGCGGCAGCTCCTTTTTGTTGTCCCGCGGGCGGGATTGTGCTATACTGGTACAAGATGAAACTAAGGTGTATCTGAAAATAAGGAAGAGGTATCAAGTCCATGAAAATTCCCGCAAACGGTTTTACCCACGCCGGCAAATTCCATGCCGATGACGTGTTTGCTACGGCGCTGCTGCAAATTCTGCGCCCGGATATCAAGATCACCCGCGGCTTTACCGTGCCTGACGATTTTGACGGCATCGTGTATGATATCGGCTTTGGGATGTTCGACCACCATCAGGAGCCCCGGGAGTACCGCGCCAACGGCGTGCCCTACGCGGCCTTTGGTCTGCTGTGGCGGGTGCTGGGCCCCGGCCTTGTGGGCGAGCGGCAGGCGCGGCTCATTGACGAAAACTTCATCCAGCCGCTTGATTTGAACGACAACACCGGCGAGCAGAACAGCCTGTGCGATGCCATCGGCTTTTTCAACCCGGTGTGGGACTCCAAAGAGGATCAGGACAGCTGCTTTTTCAAGGCGGTGGCCGTGGCAAAGCAGATCCTGGAAAACCAGATCGACAGTGCCAACGCCGTGAACCGCGCGGACGAAAAAGTACAGCAGGCCTACCGCAGCTCCCGCGACGGCATCGTGGTGCTGCCCTGCTATCTGCCGTGGAAAAACGGCCTGTACAAGACCGACGCCCTGTTTGTGGTGTACCCCAGCCAGCGCGGCGGGTGGAGCGCCCAGTGCGTCACCGACCACAAGACCAAGAAGTCCAAGCTGCCCTTCCCGCAGTCGTGGGCGGGGCAGCCGCAGGAGGTCATCGAGCAGAAGAGCGGCATCCCGGGTATCAGTTTCTGCCACGCCAGCCGTTTTCTTATCACCGCCAAGGACAAGGAGACCGCCCTTGCCGCCTGCCGTCAGGTGCTGAAAAACAATGGACGCCTTGCCTGACATCGCCTACGTCTACATGGTGCGCTGCACCGGCGGGCAGCTGTACACCGGTTGGACGAACCACCCCGCCGCCCGGCTGAAAGCGCACCAGAGCGGCAAAGGCGCCCGCTACACCCGCGCCCACGGCGCGGTGGGCTTTGCCTATATAGAGCGCTGCGCGGATAAGCGCGCCGCCCTGCGCCGGGAAGCCGCGCTAAAAAAGCTCTCCAAGCCAGAAAAAGAGGTGCTGTGCGCCGCATGGCGCGCCGCCGGGTGCCCCGGGGTGTAGACGATTTGAAATGCCCTCCGCGGGGAAAGTTTCTGCCTGCCGAGGGATGTTCTCTTTTGACACCAAAAGAGAACCAGAAAAGTGCCAGCGATTTCGACGCGCTGGAGCCACGAAAAAGGGGCTGCTCGCCCCTTTTAACCCCAAAGCAGAGGGCTGCACCGGAAAAAACTGAAGATTCACGCCTGTTCGGCGTGAAGATCTTTTAACCGTTTTTTCCGGCTCCGCCGATTTGAAGCCCTCTCAGGCGCTCCCGCGCCAGCTCTCCCAAAGGGAGAGCCAAGCCGTAAGGCTCATTGCTGAAGTTTTAAGTGTAATGAGAAAGTTTCCGGCAGTGCTCTTGGCTCTCCCTTTGGGAGAGCTGTCACCGCAGGTGACTGAGAGGGCGCACGCCGTCAGCCCCAATACCCCCTCAGTCTCGCTACGCTCGCCAGCTCCCCCAAGGGGACGCCTTTTGGCGCTGCCGCAAAGTTTCCCGCCGCCGCTAAAGCCGTCCCCTTGGGGAAGGTGGCTGCGACCAGCGGGAGCAGACGGAAGGGGTACTCCCGGCAAGCCGCTTTACACTTGAGCCGAAAACTTCCCCGCCATGCCAAAGGCTCCCCCTTCGGGGGAGCTGGCACGCCGTCAGGCGTGACTGAGAGGGTTCGTTCCCCCAAATGCAGCAAGGCCGTCCGGCATTCGCCGGACGGCCTTGCTGCGCTTATTGGAAAGGATCGATCGGGAGATGGCAATGGTTATTTCGCCAGACCCAGCTTTTTCAGCTGGTTCCATGCGCGGATGACCTGTACCTTGGTCACACGCTTGCCGGGCGTAAAGACGCCCTCGCCCATGTCGGGCAGCAGCCCGGACTCCACAGCCCAGCGGGCTGCCTTGGCGGTGTCAGGCTCGGCTACATCGCTGTAAACAGCAGGTGCAGCGGGTTCGGGCTTGCCTGCGGTGCTCCACAGCAGCATGGCCAGCTGCTCCCGGGTGCTCGGGATGGCCGTGCCCTTGGGCAGCTGGTTTACAAGGATGCTGCAAGTAACGGCCTCGTAGCCGATCACTGCGCAGCCCGCAAACAATGCCGTTGTACCGGCCAGAATGCCCACCGTTTGCAGCGGGCTGTACGCGGCGCTGCCCTCTTCCGGCAGCTGCTCCACCGTGGTGGTCTCGGCGGTGATATTCAGGTTCTGCGTGGGCATTTTAAAGGTCAGGGTGCGTTGCTTAAAGGCATCCTCTGTCAGCGGTTCGTCTGCGGCATCCATCAGGTCTGCCGGGTTCAGTGCGCCGTCAGTGCCGCTCACTACCCACTGGGCAAAGTGCGCGGTATCGGTGTCCGGGTAAGCGGTCAGGCTGACCAGCTGTCCTGCTTTCAGGGCGCTTGCGTCTGCATCCTCAGGCAGGGTGATGTCCGCACCGGCAACGGTAAGCTGATAGGTCTTTTCCGGTTCAGGGTCGATCGTGCCTGCGTTTGTGATGCTGAACGAGCCTGTTTTAACAGTACCGCCCACATACCGTGCGCTGCCTGCGGCGGTGACGGTATAGCTGTATTCGCCCGGTTCAGTAGGAGCACCGTTCAGTGCTTCACCATTCTGCTTGTAGGTCACGGTGATCTCGCCGTAGTCCTTATCACTGGTGTTCTTAACGGTTACTTCCTTGGCGCTGCCGTCATAGGTCAGGTCGTTGGGCAGGGCAAAGGCAAAGTCTGCGGGGTTCAGCGTGCCCTTCAAGATGGTAAACGTGTTATACTGCGGGGTCACATCACCGCCCGCGCAGGTGGCAGTAGGTGCTACCACAGCGGTAAAGGTGTAAGTGCCCGGCTCAACGGGAGCACCGTTCAGCACCTTGCCGTCCTGCTTGTAGGTCACGGTAACATCGCCGTATTCCTTGGTGGCGTTTTCCCGAACGTCCACATCCACCCACTTGGGGTTGCCGTCATAGGTCAGGTTGTTAGGCAGGGCAAAGACAAAGTCTGCGGGGTCTGCCGACGGCAGCTCTGCCGCGCCCTCGCCGGTGGCGCTCAGGTTGAGGATATGGGTCTGCGGGATACCATACTTGCTCAGGTCGATGGTACTGGAGTAGCGCTCTGTATCATAGCGCACAGAGCCGCTATAAGCTACGCCGTTCACGCTCTTGATGGGGGCATGCGTGATGACCGAAATGGTGTTCAGATCGGTATCAACGTAGAGGGTGGAGACCTTTGCACCCCAAATGCCCTCGATCATGCCGTTGATGCCGTTGATGTATTTCTTATAGTAGGTGGCGCTCTCCGGTGCGGTGTAGTTCAGGGTGTAGTAACCGGAAGCGCCGTTCAGGTCCTTGGTATCCTTTGCCACCAGTGCGTGGATGGTGGGGCTATTCTGAATGATACCGCCCTCATTATAGACAACGGTATACTCGCCGCCGTCAATGATGGGCTGGTTGTATTTTGCGTTGCCGTCATAGCCGGCCGTATTTTCCACCGGCAGCTTCAGGGTGCTTTTGCTGTTTTTGACCGTGCCGCCGTTGCCGATCGTGGCAGTTCCGGTATAACCGGCGCTGTTATAGCAGCCGTCCAGTACAGCCTTGTAGGTAGAGCTGTTGGCCACCAGCCAACCGTTGCCGATAATATCCAGCGCAGAGTTGCGGATAACAGCGGGCTGCGCCGTTTCGCGCCAGCCGTTGCCGATGTATTCAACGCGCAGCACCGAGTCCTCCACAAGGCCGTTGTTGTAAAGGTTGTTCAGCTCGTCCAGCGTGGCGTTGCGGATCGTGCCGCTCTCCCCGTTGTACACATACAGGTCGGATTTCAGCTCGGCTTTCAGCGTGCCGGTAAAGACGCCGTAGTTTTCAACCGCAAATTTCACCGCACCGGCCTTATTTGTCACCTTGTCGAAGTCCAGCGTGGCGTCCTTCTCGATGATCAGGGTTGGGGTATTCCTGCCGAAGTGCTCCGGATTTTTGCGGTCCGGGTCAAAGGACCAGCCCTTGCCCTTTGCGCCGTAGACGCCGCCGTCTGTGCCCTTGGGGAAGCCGCTCGCTTCAATGACCAGTTCTTCCAAAGTGATACTGTTGAGCCGGACAGCTTCCGTGCCCACAGTAAAGCTGACCGCGCCGTTCTTGGCAGTATAGTTCAGCTTGTCGTCACCGCTGGAAACACTTTCCAGCTTGCGGG
This sequence comes from uncultured Faecalibacterium sp., assembly GCA_934525325.1. GTDB lineage: Bacteria > Bacillota > Clostridia > Oscillospirales > Ruminococcaceae > Faecalibacterium. The sequence goes on along the minus strand of CAKSZE010000028.1, from coordinate 10,923 downwards.
TGGGCTTCAGGGTGACACTGGTATTGGGAGCGACATAGAGGGTACCATAAGTGTCTGCCGACCACTCGTTCACCGTGCCATTCTCTGCCACTGCGACAGGGGCGTACACCGGGGAATCGTGGGCGTCAATCGCCACAAGAGCGCCAGCATCGCCAGCGTGGTCTGCCACAAAGTAGCCGCCCTTGACGAGTGCCGATACGGACAGAGGGTCGCTTGCAGCGGTGAACAGACCGCCGTTGACTTCGCAGATCTCGGCTATCACTTTGCTCTGGAACAGACCGCTGTTGATGGTAATCGGTGCACCGCTGCGGACATCCCGGATCGCGTTTTCAAAGCTGCCGCCGTTGATGACGACATTTGCACCCACGCCGTTGATCTCCACAGAGCGGCTTGTACCGCCCTTAAAGGTACCGCCGTTGATGGTAAGGATATCCACCGCGTCAACGGTCACGCCGTTTTCAAACGTACCGCCGTTAATGGTAACCTTGCCGTCCGCAGCTTCCACGGTACCGGCGTTCTCATCCACGATAGTGGCATTCTTATCCACGGTAACGGCTCTCTTAAAGTTGCCGTCCTTGATGACAGCCCCGGCTGCGCAGGTCACCTTGCCGTAGAAGGTGCCGCCGGAAATAGTGCCCGCGTTGGTCACGGTGTACCGGTCATCGTAGTCCGAGCCGATCTGTGCATCCAGCAGAGTGGCTTCTTTTCCGATCTGTATGTTCCATTGGATGTAATTATTGTAGCCGTCAAACCTGTAATCGTAGAGCCGGAAGGTGCCGTTTATCAGGGTGAGCGTCTTAGTGTCCTTGTTGTAGGACCAGCTGCCTTTGCCGCCGCCGAAGTAATCGCCGACGGGCTCGCCGTAGTGATCGTCTGGAAAGATATTGGTGACATCGTCGTTTTCCTCTGCCAGTGCGGCGGCGCTGGCGGTGTCGGGCGGGGCGCTCTGGGCAAGGGCGGGCAGCGGCATTGCGGACAGTGCCATGCTCAGCGCCAGAACCATGCTGATGAGCCGTTTTTGCATAAGATCCTCTCCTTTTCAAGCGCCCTTCCAAGCCGGGCGCTTTTTTGTTGTACCCAGTGTACCACGTTTCGCCCGCTTTGGACGGTTTTGGGCACGAATCGCCCCGCAAATGCGCTGAAACGCCCCGGCACACCGGGCGCACCCGCAAAAAAACAGAAAACCGCCCGGTTTGCGGTTACCGGACGGTTTTCTGCTCTATAGGAATTATGGGAATGGTATATTGAACAGAGTACTGCTCTGCGCCCGTAGTATACCACGAACGGCGGCAAAAGTGGAGCATTTCTGCGTGAATGACCCTTGAAATGCATCGAATCGTCCCCAAGCCCCCCAAAAAAGCCCTTGCGCACCCTTTTGGGACGCAAAAAAGGGACTGCCGCACAGCGCTGTGCGGCAGTCCCCTGTATATGGGGTCATTGCGCTTTTATTTGCCCGCCAGCAGCACCGCCAGCACGGCTTTCTGGACGTGCAGACGGTTTTCCGCTTCGTCAAAGATCTCGTCCGCGTGCTGCTCGAACAGGGCGGTGGAGATCTCCTCGCCCCGGTGGGCGGGCAGACAGTGCAGCACCAGCGCGTTGGGCTTTGCGTTTTCCAGCAGACGGCCGGTGAGCTGGAAGCCCACAAAATCCCGCAGGCGCTGCTCGCTCTCGGCAGTGCCGGGGGCGGTGGTGTTCCACGCGGCGGTGGCTACGATGTCCGCATCCCGCAAGCCCTCGGCGGGGTCGGTGGTCAGGTGGAAGGCATTGCCGTATTTGTGGGCAAACATCAGCACATCCGCTGCCGGGCGGTAGCCCGGGGGACAGACGCAGGATACCTGCATCCCCGCCAGCAAGCCGCCCACGATCAGGCTGTTTGCCATGTTGCTGCCATCGCCCACAAAGCAGAGTTTCAGCCCTGCCAGCGTGCCCCGGCGCTCCCGGATGGTCATCAGGTCCGCCAGCACCTGACAGGGGTGGGCGTAGTCGGTAAGGCCGTTGATCACCGGAATGCCGGAAAGCTCCGCCAGCTCTTCCAAATCCCGCTGGCGGTAGGTGCGCCAGACGGCGCAGTCGTAGTAGCGCCCCAGCACCCGGGCGGTGTCCCGCAAAGGCTCGCCCCGCCCGGCCTGTAATTCAGCGGTGTTCATGTAGTTGCCAAGACCGCCCATCTGGTACACGCCCACCTCAAAGCTGGTGCGGGTGCGGGTGGACGCCTTAGAGAACAGCAGCGCCACGCTCTTGCCCGCCAGCAGCGGCGCGGTGCGGCCCGCCTTGCAGTCGGCTTTCAGCTGGTCGGCCACATCCAGAATGTGGGTCAGCTCGGCGGGGGAAAGGTCGCTCATTTTCAGCAGATTTTTCATGCCTGCTCCTTCGGAGCCGTCGGCTCCATGGTGCCCAGCACCTCGGCCAGCACCTCCAGCGCCATGTCTACTTCGTGTTCCGAGACGGTCAGCGGGGGCAGCAGACGCAGCCGGGTCTTGGCGGTAAGCACCAGCAAGCCTTTTTCGCGGCAGGCAGCCAGCACATCCGCAGCCTGCACGTCAAAGAACTCGATGCCCACCATCAGGCCGATGCCGGAGATGTTCTTGACGTGGGGCAGCGTTGCCAGACCGGCGCGCAGCTGTACGGCGCGCTCGCTGACCTGTGCAAGGAAGCTCTGGTCCAGACGATCCACCACCACGTTTGCACCGGCGCATACCACCGGGTTGCCGCCAAAGGTGGAGCCGTGGGTGCCGGGGGTCATACCCTCGGCTACCTTTTCATTCATCAGCACCGCGCCGATGGGCAGACCGCCGCCCAGCCCCTTGGCAAGGGTGACGATATCCGGCTTGAGGTTATAGTGCTCACAGCACAGGAAGGTGCCGGTGCGGCCTACGCCGGTCTGCACCTCGTCCACGATGAGCACAAGGTCTTTTTCGTCGCACAAAGCGCGCACGGCCTGTACATACTCCGGGTCCAGCGCCATCACGCCGCCCTCGCCCTGAATGAGCTCCATCATCACGGCGCAGGTGTGGCGGTCCACCAGTTCCCGCAGGGCTTCGATATCGCCCGCCGGGACGTACTGGAAGCCCTCGTTGAAGGGGCCGAAGTAGTTGTGGAACACCCCCTGCCCGGTGGCGGTCAGGGTGGCAAGGGTGCGGCCATGGAAGCTGTTGACCAGCGTAATGACGTTGTAGCGGTCCTTGCCGTAATGGTCCACGCTGTACTTGCGGGCTGCCTTGATGGCGCCCTCGTTGGCTTCAGCGCCGGAGTTGCCGAAGAAAACCTCGCTCATGCCGGTGCGCTTGCACAGCTTTTTTGCCAGCTTGCCGCAGGGTGCGGTATAATAGAGGTTGGAGGTGTGCTGCAATTTGTGTGCCTGCTGGGACACGGCTTCTGCCCATGCAAGGTCGCAGTAGCCAAGGCTGTTCACCCCGATGCCGCTGGTGAAGTCCAGATACTTCTGTCCCTCGGGGCCTTCGGCGTACAGCCCGTGGCCTTTTTCCAGCACGATGGGGCTGCGGTTATAGGTGTGCAGGACGTACTCGTTGTCCCGCTTGATGACTTTTTCAGAATCCATAGGTGTACCTCCTGTAACATGGAGTTCTTGCGCAAAGCCTTGCGGCTGCGGGAAATCGTTGCCTTTATTATAACTTTCCGCCGGCGATTGCGCAATCTTTTTATTCGCGGTGGCTGCGGCGGTAGAAGCGGGTACCGGAGCCGCGGTCGGAGAACAGTTCCAGCAGGATGGAGTGCGGCACGCGGCCATCAATGATGACAGCCTCGTGCACGCCCTGATAGATGGCATCCGCCATGCCGCCGATCTTGGGGATCATGCCGCCCGCAATGATACCGGCGGACTTGTAGCCCTCGATCTCGGTCACCTCCACCTCGGGGATGAGGGTGGTCTCGTCCTCCTTATCCCGCAGCAGACCCGCGATATCGGTCATGGACACCAGCTTTTCCGCCTTGAGGGCAATAGCGATCTGCGCCGCGGCGGTGTCGGCGTTGACGTTGTACGCCTGCCCGAGGTCGTCCATGCCCACGGTGGCGATGACCGGGATAAAGCCGCCGTCCAGCAGGCTTTCGATCAGGGTGGCGTCCACATGGACGATCTCGCCCACATGGCCCAGCTGGGGGTCCAGCTCGGTGCAGCGGAGCATCTGTCCGTCCATGCCGCACAGACCCACGCCGCGCCCGCGCAGCTTTGCCACAAGATCCTTGTTCACCTTACCGGCCAGCACCTGCTGCACGATCTCCATGGTGGCATCGTCCGTTACCCGCAGACCGTTGGCAAAGTGGCTCTCCACGCCCACCTTTTTGAGCATCTCGTTGATGGCGGGGCCGCCGCCGTGCACCAGCACCACCCGCACGCCCAGCAGCGTCAAGGTGACAAGGTCGTTCATCACGGCGTTTTTCAGCGTTTCGTTGATCATGGCGTTGCCGCCGTATTTGATGACCATCGTTCTGCCATGGTACTTTTGGATATAAGGGGTGGCTTCCGAAAAAAGCCGCGCCATTTCTTCGTTTTTCATCTGTTTCGCGCTCCTGTCAGGTTCTGTAATCGCCGTTGATCTTCACATAGTCGTAGGTCAGGTCACAGCCCCACGCCTTGGCGCTTGCCTCGCCGGTGCCCATATCCACCTTGACCAGAACATCGTGCTCAGCCAGCACCTTGGCGGCTTCGTCCTCGCTGTAGGGGTGGTAGGCGGCGTTCTCGCACACATACACCTCGCCCGCCTTGCTGGAAAGCCAGACGCAGACCTTGTCAATGGAGAAATCACCGGGGGTGTAGCCGATGGCGCACAGGATGCGTCCCCAGTTGGCGTCGCGGCCAAAGACCGCCGCCTTGAACAGATTGGAGCAGACCACGCTGCGGCTGACGGCGCGGGCGGTCTTGAGGTCGGGCGCATGGGTCACCTCGCAGGTGATCAGGTGGGTAGCACCCTCGCCGTCTCCGGCGTGCTCGGCGCACATGTGCTCTGCAATGGCGGTCAGTGCGGCCACAAAGGCGGCGTAGTCCGCGTTCTCTTCGCAGATCTCCGGGTTGCCCGCCAGACCGGACGCCATAATGATAAGGGTATCGTTGGTGGAGGTATCCAGATCCACGCTCATCTGGTTATAGGTGCCGGGCACTACCGTCTTGAGCGCCTTTTCCAGCAGTGCGGGCGAGACGGCGGCGTCGGTGGTGTAGAACGCCAGCATGGTAGCCATGTTGGGAGCGATCATGCCGCTGCCCTTGCCGATAGCACCCACGGTGCACACCTTGCCGCCCAGCTCGAACTGGATGGCGTATTCTTTTTTATGGGTGTCGGTGGTCATGATGGCGGTGGCAGCGTCCGTGCTGCCCTGCGCGGTGGCAGCCAGCTTTTCCGCTGCCGCCGGGATGCCCCGGGCAAAGGGGTCGATGACCATGGGCTGACCGATGACGCCGGTGGAGGCGGGCAGAACATCCTTTTCGTCAATATTCAGCGCCTTGCCCACCAGAGCACAGCACTCCTCCGCCAGCGCCACGCCGTTGGCGGCGCAGGTATTGGCGTTGCCGCTGTTGACCACAATGGCCTGTGCATAGCCATCGGTCAGATGGGCGCGGTCCACCTTGATGGGCGCACCGCAGACCTTGTTGGTGGTGTACACGCCCGCAGCAGCGCAGCGCACCTCGGCCTTGATGAGCGCCAGATCATATTTTTCGCTGTGATTTGCCCGGATGCCGCAATGGACACCGGCGGCGGCAAAACCCTTGGGCGCGCAGATGCCGCCCGCAACTTCCTTATACTGCATAACGATTTTCCTTTCCCACAAAGAAAAACAAGTTTATTCCAAGCCCTTCGTCTCTTCCAGACCCAGCATCAGGTTCATGCACTGGACGGCGGCACCGGAGGAGCCCTTGCCCAGATTATCAAACAGCGAGACCAGCATCATCTGATCTCCGGCGGCGTTCACGGTCAGGTACAGTTCCATGCGGTCGGTGCCCGCCATGGCGTTGGAGTACAGACCGTTTTCCGGCAGCGGCTCGTTCAGCCCGTGCACCTTCACGGTGGCGGCGTCCTTGTAGTAGTCCGCAAGGGCGGCAGCCACGGCCTCGGCGGTAGTGCCCGCAAGGGTAAGGTCCAGCGGCACCAGCACCTGCATCCCGCAGTAGTAGTCGCACACCACCGGCACGAACATCGGCGTGTGCGCAAGACCGCTGATCTTCTGCATCTCCGGCAGGTGCTTGTGGCCAAGGCTCAGGCCGTAGCTTTTGGGCGCATCCAGCTTGCTGTGCGCCGGGCGGTCGGGGCTTTCGTAGTCCGCGATCATCTTTTTACCGCCGCCGGAGTAGCCGGAGATGCCGGTGCAGCTGAAGGGGTAGTCCTTTGCCACAAGCCCCAGCTCCACCAGCGGGCGGGCAATGCTGATAAAGCCGCTGGCATAGCAGCCGGGCACTGCCACGCGGTAAGAGTTCTGGATCTTTGCCTTCTGCCCCTTCAACTCCGGGAAGCCGTAGTCCCATGCGGCATCGGTGCGGAAGGCGGTGGAGGTGTCCAGCACCTTCACGTCCGGGCGCAGCAGGGGCATGACTTCTTTAGAAGCTGCATCCGGCAGGCAGAGGAAGGCAAGGTCGGCAGAATTGATGACCTTTGCCCGCTCGTGCACGTCCTTGCGCCCCTCGGCAGAGATGGACAGCAGCTCGATCTCCGGCCGTTCGGCCAGACGGTCGGCAATGCGCAGGCCGGTGGTGCCGGAAGAGCCATCAATAAATACCTTTACCTTCATGCGTTTTCCTCCTCCCATGCGTCCAGCCGCGCCGTTGCCAGCGCGATCTGGCGCTGGACACTGGCGGCGCTGGGCCCGCCGTAGCTGGTGCGTCCCTCGCAGCAGTGCACAAGGTCGATGGCATCATAGATATCGTCCTCAAACAGCGGGCTGTAGCTCTGGAACTGGGTCAGGGTCAGCTCTTCCAGCGTTTTGTCGGCGGCAATGCAGTCCGACACCATGCAGCCGGTCAGCTTGTAGGCATCCCGGAAGGGCATTCCCTTCTTGGTCAGGTAGTCGGCGCAGTCGGTGGCGTTGATAAAGCCCTTTGCGGCGGCGCGGCGCATATTGGCGGGCAGGGTCTTCATGGTATCCAGCATGGGGGTGATGGTCTTGAGACAGAGCTCCAAGGTATCCACTGCATCAAAGATGGCTTCCTTGTCCTCCTGCATATCCTTGTTGTAGGCCAGCGGCAGGCCCTTCATCATCACCAGCAGGGTGTTCAAATCGCCGTACACGCGGCCGGTCTTGCCGCGGATGAGCTCAGTGACGTCCGGGTTCTTCTTCTGGGGCATGATGGACGAGCCGGTGGTAAAGGCATCGTCCAGCTCAATGAACTTGAACTCCCAGCTGCACCACAGGATGATCTCCTCCGAAAGGCGGGACAGGTGCATCATGCAGATGGAGATGGCGCTTGCCAGCTCGATGCAGAAATCACGGTCGGACACGCCGTCCAGACTGTTGGCGCAGGGGGCGGTAAAGCCCAGCTTTTCGGCGGTGAAATCCCGGTCAAGCGGGTAGGTAGTGCCCGCCAGTGCGCCCGAGCCCAGCGGGCACTGGCTGTCCATGCGGGCGGTGGCGTCCGCAAAGCGGTCAAGGTCGCGCAGCAGCATGGAAGCGTAGGCCATCAGCGCGTGGCCGAAGGTGATGGGCTGGGCACGCTGCAGGTGGGTGTAGCCGGGCATGACGGCGGCGGTGTTCTCCGCTGCCTTTTTGCACAGCACCCGCACCAGCTCCACGATGTAAGCCTGCAATGTCTTGCTGTAATCCCGCAAAGTCAGGCGGATATCCAGCGCCACCTGATCGTTGCGGCTGCGGCCGGTGTGCAGCCGCTTGCCCGCATCCCCGATGCGGGCGGTCAGGGTCTGCTCCACAAAGGTGTGCACGTCCTCGGCGGCGGGGTCGATGGTCAGTGCACCGCTGGACAGATCGTCCGCGATGGAAGCCAGACCGCTGAGGATATCCGTGCAGTCCTGCTCCGAGATGATGCCCTGCCGTGCCAGCATGGCGGCATGGACGCCGCTGCCGCGCATATCCTGCGCGATCATCCGCTGGTCGAAGCGGATGGAGGAGTTGAAGTCGTTGACGCGGCTGTCCACCGCCTTGGAAAACCGACCCTTCCAGAGTTGTTCTGCCATAATATAAACTCCTTATAAAAACGGCAAAGCCGCCGCAGGGGAAAACGCTCCTGCGGCGGTGCCGCCGGCAACGATGCCGGTGTGAGAACCCGCGTGTGAAAGTGTGAAAACACACGCAGTCGAAAATGTTGCGGTTACTTGACCTCCGGCCAATTCTTGGACAGCTTTGCGCGCTCCTTGATGGACAGGCCGAACAGGTTGATGAAGCCGGCGGAATCTGCCTGATTGTAATCGTCATCCTCACCGAAGGAAGCGGTCTGCTCGTCGTACAGGGTGTACGGAGAGGTGACGCCGGCGTTGATCATGTTGCCCTTGTAGAGCTTCAGCTTCACATCGCCGGTCACGGTCTTTTCCAGACTGTTGGCAAAGGCATCCAGTGCCTCGCGCAGCGGGGTGAACCACTGGCCGTTGTACACGATATCAGCGTACTTCTGTGCCAGCTGTGCCTTGAAGTGGGCGCTCTCCTTGTCCAGCGTGATGGTCTCCAGCACGTCGATGGCCTTGTACAGGATAGCACCGCCGGGAGTCTCGTACACGCCGCGGCTCTTCATGCCCACCAGACGGTTCTCCACGATGTCCAGCAGACCAATGCCGTTTGCGCCGCCCAGCTTATTCAGGTACTCCACCAGCTCCACAGCGCCCATCTCCTTGCCGTCCACGGCAGTGGGGATGCCCTTTTCAAAGTGGATGGTCACATAGGTGGGAACATCGGGTGCCTGCTCGGGGCTGACACCCAGCTCCAGGAAGCCGGGCTTATTGTACTGGGGCTCGTTGGCGGGGCTCTCCAGATCCAGACCCTCGTGGCTCAGGTGCCACAGGTTCTTGTCCTTGGAGTAGTTGGTCTCGCGGTTGATCTTCAGGGGGATGTGGTGAGCCTCGGCGTAGTCGATCTCCTCGTCACGGCTCTTGATGTCCCACTCACGCCACGGAGCGATGATGGCCATATCCGGGCAGAAAGCCTTGAGGGTCAGCTCAAAACGCACCTGATCGTTGCCCTTGCCGGTGCAGCCGTGGCAGATGGCATCTGCACCTTCCTTGATGGCGATGTCTGCCAGTGCCTTGGCGATGCACGGACGTGCAAAGCTGGTGCCCAGCAGGTAGTCCTCGTACTTTGCGCCGAACTTCAGGGTGGGGAAGATGTAGTTCTCCACAAAGTCCTTCTTCAGGTCCAGCACATACAGCTTGGATGCGCCGGTAGCCTTGGCCTTTTCTTCCAGACCGTCCAGCTCGGTGCCCTGACCCACGTCACCGGAAACAGCGATGACCTCGCAGTTGTTGTAGTTTTCCTTCAGCCAGGGAATGATGATGGAGGTATCCAGACCGCCGGAGTAAGCCAGCACGACTTTTTTGATGTTTTCCTTTTTCATGATAAACGCGCTCCTTTTAATAAAAATACACTTTTGTTCTCTGATGCGCATTTCCCTTCGCATCCTCTGTCTTTCGTTTGCGGTTGATGCTTTTATTATACGCAGCGCGGGTTTTTCGTCAATGCTAAAAACCGCCAAACATAGCGCCCGTTTCGCTTTTCTTTTGGTTCAATCTGCATCTTTATGCAAATGTTTTTAAATATATGCGTATTTTATGCAATTTGAGTGTATTTTTTCATGGGGTTGGGGTAAAAACAAACCACCGGAGCATCCGCAGACGCTCCGGTGGTTTTCCTATAAATAATTTAGTTCAGCTTCAGGTCGCCCTCTTTGATCCAGCCCAGCTTGCGCTCTACCTCGCAGAACACCACGCTGAGCACGGCGGGCAGCACAAAGCACAGCAGCACCATGGCAGCCCAGTCCATGGGGGTGATGGCAGCCTTGGTACCAGCGGCAATGTCGCTGACCCAGCCGGTGTAAACGCCGATCTGACCCACCAGACCGCAGGTGCCCATGCCGGAGGAGACCGCCGCGCCGTTCATCTCAAAGTGGAACAGGCAGGTAGCCAGCGGGCCGGTGATGGCACTGGCCAGCGTGGGAGCGATCCAGATGCGGGGGTTCTTGATGATGTTGCCCATCTGCAGCATACTGGTGCCCAGACCCTGACTGACAAGGCCGCCCACACCGTTCTCCTTGTAGCTCATCACGGCAAAGCCCACCATCTGGGCGCAGCAGCCTGCCACGGCAGCACCGCCTGCAAGGCCGGTCAGACCCAGTGCGGCGCAGATGGCAGCAGAGGAGATGGGCAGGGTCAGTGCCACGCCCACGATGACCGACACCAGAATGCCCATGACCAGCGGAGCCTGCTCGGTGGCCCACATAATGAGAGTGCCCACCTGACTTGCGGCTGCACCGATGGGGGCGGCGATGAGCATGGACAGCCCGACGCCCGCAAAGATGGTCACCAGCGGGGTGACAAGGATATCCACCTTGGTCTCTTTGCTCACGGCCTTGCCCAGCTCTGCCGCCACGATGGCGATGATGAGCACCGCCAACGGGCCGCCTGCGCCGCCCAGCGCATTGGCAGAGTAGCCCACGGTGATCAGACTGAACAGCACCAGCGGCGGGCAATGCAGTGCCCAGCCGATGGCACACGCCATGGCGGGGCCGCTCATGGCAGTGGCGTAGCCGCCCAGATCCACCAGCAGGGCAAGACCGGTCTGCTGACCCACCGTCTTGATGATGGTGCCGATCAGCAGGCTGGCGAACAGACCCTGTGCCATTGCGCCCAGCGCGTCAATGAGGTAACGCTGCGGAGAGATGACGATATCCTTCCGCGTCAAAAATTCTTTCAGCTTCGACATAAAACTTGCCTTTCTATCCAAAACAGATCGTTAAAGTTACGAACGTATGCTCTGTATCAT
>CAKSZE010000027.1 GCA_934525325.1 uncultured Faecalibacterium sp. | reverse complement strand
ACCGCCCGCATGATCCCGGGGCTGCACGTTCTGTGCGGTGCCCGCAAGCCGGAGCAGGTGCTGGACAACGCCGGTGCGCTGCACATCAAGCTGGACGGTGCCGACGCCGTCCGCATGAAGTGGGACGTGGACGCGATCTCCTGATCTGCGAACGATCAGAATGGCCGCCGCTTGTGCTTTAGCCATATTCAGCGGAAAAATTATTTTTTATTTCGGAATACCGGAGCGTCTGCGGATGCTCCGGTATTCCATTTTCACGGGTGGGGTCGTAGAGATAAACGGCATTTACAAAGAACCCTCTCAGAGGGAGCTGGCGAACGCAGTGAGACTGAGAGGGTTGGCGTCCCCTTGGGGGGAGCTGGCACGGCAAAGCCGTGCCTGAGGGGGTAAAACGCCGTCAATTTGCAAAAAAAGTTACAATTTTTTCTTGAAAAAGGCCGGTTTCCCATTGACAGCCTTGTTATAATAGAGGTGTAGTATTTTTATGGGTCAGCACTCTGCGGCCCTTTGCGCTAACAATTGCGAATATTGCGATAAAAAGAAAGAGGCATTTGGAACATGACTAAAATCGATATCTTCTCCGGCTTCCTTGGCGCCGGCAAAACCACCCTGATCAAAAAGTTGATCACCGAGGCCTTTGCAGGCCAGCAGGTAGTGCTGATCGAGAACGAGTTCGGCGAGATCGGCATTGACGGCGGCTTTCTGAAGGAAAGCGGCATTCAGATCAACGAGCTGAACGCAGGCTGCATCTGCTGCTCTCTGGTGGGCGATTTCCGCACCGCTCTGCAGCAGGTGGTGGAGCAGTACCACCCCGACCGCATCGTCATCGAGCCCTCCGGCGTGGGCAAGCTGAGCGATGTGACCCGCGCCGTGGAGGGCGTGGCGGAGCATCTGGACGTGCAGCTGAACAGCTTTGTCACCGTGGCTGACGTGAACAAGGTCAAGATGTATATGAAGAACTTCGGCGAGTTCTACGATGACCAGATCAGCCATGCAAGCTGCATCCTGCTCAGCCGCACCCAGACCGCCAGCGAGGAAAAGATCGCTGCTGCCGTGGCAATGCTGCGCGAAAAGAACCCCACCGCCACCATCGTGACCACCGCATGGGATCACCTGACCGGCGAGCAGATCCTGAAGGCCATGTCCACCAAGGACGACTTCAAGGCCGAGCTGATCGCTATGGCTGCCAAGGCCAACGAGGAGCACGCCCACGAGGACGAGGAAGAGGAGCACGAGCATCACCATCATCACTACGATGAGAACGGTGTGTGCAGCTGCGGCCATCATCATGACCATGATGATGACGACGATGAGGATGAGCACGAGCATCATCACCACGACCACGACGAGCATGACCATGACCATGATGACCATTGCTGCTGCGGTCACCACCACGATCATGACCATGACGATGATGATGACGAACACGAGCATGAGCATCATCACCATGACCATGACGAGCATGACCACGATCACGATGACCACTGCTGCTGCGGTCATGACCACGATCATGACCACGAGGAGCATGAGCATCATCATGACCATGACGGTCACTGCTGCTGCGGCCATCATCATCACGACCACCACGCCGATGAAGTGTTCACCAGCTGGGGCGTGGAGACTGCCCGCAAGTCCACCAAGGCCGAGGTGGAGCACGCCCTCACCGAGCTGGATACCGGCAATTACGGCATGATCCTGCGCAGCAAGGGCATCGTGGACGGCGGCGCAGACGGCTGGCTGGAGTTCGACTATGTGCCCGGCGAGTGGGAAGTGCGCAGCCGCAGCGCAGACGTGGGCGGCAAGCTGGTGGTCATCGGCTCCAAGCTGAACGAGACCGCCATCGCCCAGCTGTTCGGCTGCTGACCCCTTCAGTCAACGCCTGACGGCATTGCCAGCTCCCCCAAGGGGGCGCCTATCATTGATAAAAGGAGCAACCATTTATTATGGCAAAAGAGATCCCGGTCTACCTGTTTGTGGGCTTTCTGGAAAGCGGCAAGACCAAGTTTATTCAGGAGACCTTTGAAGACCCCAATTTCGACTCCGGCGACAAGACCCTGCTGCTGATCTGCGAGGAGGGCGAAGAGGAGTATAACGAGAAGAAGTTCGCCTTCCCCGGCGTGACCGTGAAGGTGCTGGAGGATAAGTCCGAGCTGAACCCCCAGAACCTTGCAAAGCTGGGCAAGGAAGCGGACGCAGGCCGCGTGGTCATCGAGTATAACGGTATGTGGCTGCTGCAGGACCTGGCCGATGCCCTGCCTGAGAACTGGCTGGTGTACCAGTGCATCGCCACCGCCGACGGCACCACCGCCCTGACCTACGCCCGCGACAACTCCATGCGCAGCCTGATGCTGGACAAGATCGCCCGCAGCGAGCTGATCGTGTTCAACCGCGCCGAAGCCGTGAACAACGATGACGCCCGGCAGGAGCTGCACAAGCTGGTGCGGCAGGCCTCCCGCAAGTGCGATATCGCCTACGAGTTCAAGGACGGCAGCGTAGCCTACGACGATATCCCCGACCCGCTGCCCTTTGACATCAACGCCGACCCCATCGACATCCCGGATGACGATTTCGGCATCTGGTACATGGACTGTCAGGACGAGCCCCAGAAGTACACCGGCAAGACGGTGCGTTTTCTGGCACAGGTCTGCCAGACCAACCGCGCCGGTAAAAACAGCTTTGTGCCCGGCCGCTTTGCCATGACCTGCTGCGTGCAGGACATCCAGTTCGTGGGCTTCCCCTGCAGCTACGATGGCTACAAGGCGCTGGAGCAGCGCGCATGGGTGCGGGTGACCGCAAAGGTGGGGTACAAATTCCACAACATCTACCGGGGCAAAGGCCCGGTGCTGACCGCCGTGTCGGTAGAGCCTGCCGAAAAGCCCCTGGAAGAGGTCGTAACGTTCTCTTAACGTTTCTTTATAACAAGGAGGTTCTGGTATGAAAACTCTGTTCCGTATTCTTGGCACGGCTGCTGCCGTGGCCGTCACCGGCGCTGCCATCGTGGTGCTGGACAAGATCCTGAACCAGAAAGACCCGCTCCATGTGGAGGCGGTCGAGTTCCCGGAGGAAGCCGAAAAGGACGCCGAGGAGGCCGAAAAGACCGCCGAAGCCTACGCGGAAGCCGAAGCCAAGGAAGAGGCAAAGGCCGCTGATGCCGCCGCAGAAGCTGCCGACACTGCTACTGAGGAAGCCGCACCGGAAGCCCCTGCCGAGGACGCACCCCAGACCCAGCCGGAGACCGCCGAAGAGCGCCCGGTGTACGACCCCGAAGCCCCGAACGCCAACCCCGTGGAGGCCGGTCCCGCCGTTGCCCCCAAAGACGAGAGCGGCAAGTTCGATGCCACCAAGATCGCCGATGCCAACGATTTCGGCGACTGGGAAGAGCAGGGCTGCAAGGGCTGAGAAAACAGCATAGACCCCATCTGGCTCCCCCGAAAGGGGGAGCTTTTTTTGTGCTTGCAAAATGCCGCGCAGTTCACTATACTGGAAGAAAAAACACCGATGGAGGGCAGCACCATGGCATATACCGATGATTGGGAAAGCTTGATGAACGGCGTGTTCGGCGCGGGCGGCAAACTGAAGTTCGGCGGCGCACAGCCGCAGCCGGAAAAGCCGCAGCCCGAAAAACCGGCGGGCAGCGGTCTGCCGGACCTGAACGCGGCGCTGCTGGAACAGCAAAAGCAGCTGGACGAATTGCTCAAGCAGCAGAACGCCCGGCTGAAAGCGCAGGATGCCGGTGTGCAGACGGCGCTGGAGGACAGCCGCCAAATGCTGCGGGACATGGAAGCGGACGGTCTGCTTGCCAAAGGCACGGCAGACACAAAACCGGAGCAGCTGGGCAGCTTTGAAGGCCTTGCCGCCGAGGTGAAAAAGACCGTCCTCGGGCAGGACGCCTTTGTGGACAGCGTGGTGCGGGCCATGCGCCGCCCCTTTGTGCTGGGCATCGAGGGCGCAGCCGCCCGCAATGTGATCCTGCTGTGGGGCGCACCGGGCACGGGACGGCACTTTGCGCTGGCGGAGACCGCCCGCATTATGGCGGCGCGGGGGCTTTTGCAGAGCGACCGGATGGCGGTGATGGACCTTGCGCTCTACCCCGACCCCGGCGCGGAAAAGCTGTTTTTGCAGGACCTGTACGCCGCGCTGCACGCCCCGGGCGAGATCGTGGTGTTCGAGCACTACGAGAACTGCCACCCCGGCTTTCTGCGCATCCTCTCTGACCTCGCGGTCAAGGGCAGTGCGCCTTTGTCCAGCCGATATCTGGTGAACAAGGAGGGCATTCTGGTGGAAGCCGGCACGGCGCTTGCCCCCGGCGCAGTGAGCCGCATTGACCCCTGCGGCAAGTACCTGATCTTCTTCTCCCGCAAGGGACGGGAGGCGCTGGCAGATAAGTTCGGCGCGTCCTTTGTGGCGGCGGTAGGGGATGTGTGCCAGACCGCCCCCTTCACCCCGGAAGCGCTGGCGGCACTGGCGGCGCAACAGCTGAACGCGCTGGCGCAGCGGGTGAACAGCCGTCTGGGTCTGACCCTCGCCGCCGGGGCGGATGTGCGGGATTATGTGGCGGCGCAGTGCTCCAGGGAAAAGGGCGCAGAGGGGCTGGCAGACTGCTGCGAGCGGATTTTCCGGGCTCTGAGCGAGTACTGCTTACAGACCGATGCAAAGCTGTCCGGCACGGTGGCGCTGACCGCCGCGCCCGAGGGGCTGCAATTTGCGCTGAACGGTGCCGCCCCGGCAGACCTGTTCAGCCTGCTTCCGGCGGCCTACACCGGCGCGGTGGAGCAGATCCGCGCCGAGCTGGATGCGCTGGTGGGGCTTGCCCCGGTCAAGGAGTATGTGTTCGGTCTGGCAGACAATTTACAGGTGCAGCAGCGCCGCGCAGCGGCGGGCTTCAAGACCGCAAGCCTGTCCATGCACATGATCTTTACCGGCAACCCCGGCACCGGCAAGACCACCATTGCCCGGCTGGTGGCAAAGTACCTCAAGGCCATCGGCGCGCTGGGGGGCGGGCAGCTGGTGGAGGTGACCCGCGCCGACCTTGTGGGGCGCTACACCGGCCACACCGCCCCGCTGACCAACAGCGTTATCGAGAGCGCACTGGGCGGTGTGCTGTTTATTGACGAGGCGTACAGCCTGTACCGTGGTCAGCAGGACAGCTTCGGGCTGGAAGCCATCGACACCCTTGTAAAGGGCATGGAGGATCACCGGGACGAGCTGGTGGTCATCCTTGCGGGCTACACCAAGGAGATGGAGGTGTTCCTCACTGCCAACAGCGGCCTTGCCAGCCGCTTCCCCAATAAAATCGAGTTCCCGGACTACACCGCAGACGAGCTGCTGGACATCACCACCGTGCTGGCAAAGGGCAAGGGCTACCGCCTTGCCGAGAGCTGCACCTTCCCGCTGCTGGGCTACTACAAGCGCCGTCAGGCGCTGGACAGCCGCACCGCCGGCAACGGTCGTCTGGCGCGCAACACGCTGGAAAAGGCCATCTTCAACCAGAGCCGCCGCCTCATCGCCGAGCCCGCCGCACCCCTTGACCTCATCCAGCCCAGCGATCTGGAATTTGAAGAGTAAGCGCGTATAAGTAAAACGAGGGGTCTGAAGCCCACAGGCTTCAGACCCCTCGTTTTACCTATGCTGCTCCGCCAGCCCCTGCACCATCTCGTGCAGCTGGGCGCGGACGGCGGCGGGGGCGGTGACCTCTACCTTGCCGCCAAAGCCGCACACCCAGCCGAAAAACTGCTGGCTGACGCAGATGGGCACGTCAAAGTGGAAGTGCTCTGCGTCCTCCGGGCAGAACACTGGCTCGCGGCCAAAGCGCTCCCGCATGACCGGCTCAAGGTCGGCAGCGCACCGCAGGGTGACCCGGTACTCGGTGCCGCCGAACATATTGAAGTGCTTGCGCAGGTAGGCGGGCAGGTCGAAGGTGCGGAAGAACTCCTTGCCCCGGCGCGGCTCGTCCAGCACCAGCACCCCGGCCATCCGGTCTACCCGGTAGTGGCGCACCGGGGGTGCTTTTTCGTCCTGATAGGCGATCAGGTAATAGCAGCCGTTTTCCCATGCCAGCTGCCACGGGCTTACAGTGCGCACGGCGCTGCTGCCCTTGTAGCGGAACTGCACCAGACACCCCCGGTTGATAGCGGTGTGCAGGGCATCGATGCTGTACAAAAGGGTCTGACTGTCGGTCTTGGGGCGTCCGTCCACATACACCTGACGCTGCAGCTGGGTGCCCTCGTAGTCGGAGCAGAGGGCCTCCAGCTTGTGGATGATGCGCTTGCTGGTGCGCGCCGAGATGACGCTGCTGGACTGTACCGCATCCACCAGCAGCTTCAGCTCCGAAAGCTCGAACGCACGGCTTGCCATCCAGTACCCGCCGCCGCGCCCGCGCTGCAGCTGGATGTCATAACCCAGACTGCGCAGGGTGTCGATATCGCTGTAAATGCTCTTGCGCTCGGCCAGAATGCCCTGATTTTCCAGCAGCTGCACCAGCTGGGGCACGTTCAGGCGGTGGTTCTCGTCGGTGCGCTGCTCAAGGATGCGCAGCAGCGTTACCAGCTTGGATTTCTGTCCTTCCTGCTTGGGCATGGGGCAATACCTCCGTCACGGTTTATTCCGGCAGCTTTTTGTCAAAGGCGGCGCGGCGCTGGGTGGAAAGGCGGAACATCTGTTCCAGCTTGTCCCGGTCGTCCGCCACAAGGGCGGCGCGCATCTCCTGTAAAGCAGAATCGAACTGGTCGATCTCGCTGATCAGGTTCTGCTTGTTCCACAAAAACAGCTCTGCCCACATTTTATCGTTGATGCGTGCAATGCGGGTCAGATCGCGGAAGGAGTCGCCGGTGTACTCGCACAGCGAAGAGTTGTCGTTGGCGCACATCAGGCTTACGGCAATGGCGTGGCACAGCTGGCTGACATAGCCGATCATCCGGTCGTGCTCCTGCACCGTCAGGGTGCAGATGTGCTTGAAGCCCAGCACCTCCGCCAGCTCCTTTGCCCACTGGATGCCCGCCGGGGTGTTCTTTTCGGTGGGGGTGATGATGAAGTTTGCCGGGGCAAAATTCACCTCGGCGGCGTGCTCCACGCTGGAGGTCTCGCGGCCTGCCATGGGGTGGCTGGCAATGAACTCCACCCCCGCCGGGCACAGCGCCTGCACCGGCTCCACAAGGCCGGTCTTGACGCCGGAAACATCCGTAAAGATGCACCCGGGCTTGAGCAGAGGACCGTAGGTACCAAACCAGTCCAGCAGCGCGGTGGGGTACAGGCCAAAGATGATATGGTCGGCCTGCCGGACAAGGTCCTCAAAATCATGGGTCTTGCCGCCGGCGATATAGCCGTGCTCCAGCGCGTATTGCAAGTGACCCTTGCTGCGGTTGATGCCGTCCACATGGAAGCCGGCGCGGGTCAGCTCCAGCGCGTACTTGCCGCCCAGCAGACCCAGACCCACTACGAGATAACGTTTTGTTTTATCAAGCATCTTCTACCTCCACGCATGGAAATCGTGATTTTGTTTAAAGCTGCTGCGCAGGGCTTTGTGCGGCGGCTTTTTGGGTGGACGATTTTGAATGGCCTCCGCGATGCTCTGGCCATATTCAGCGGAAAATGATTTATATTATTTCGCTTTTGTCGCGGCCTGCGGGCCGCGACAAAAGCATTTTCACAAGAGGGGCCGCAGCGGGAAGCGGCAGCTGTAATAGCGGATTTAATCGGAAGTTTCTTCCTGAACCTCTACGCCAAGCGGCGCTGCATCTGCAAAGAAGCCGGGCCAGCTCTTCTGGATGGCTTCGGCATCGTCCACGGTCAGGGGCAGACCGGCGGCTGCGGCCAGCACCGCAAGGCTCATGACCACCCGGTGGTCGTTGTGGCCGTGCAGGGGCGCGGCAGGGGCGTGCAGACGCTCAGCACGGCCATGCACCGTGATGGTGCCGCCGTCGCTTTCCAGCACGCCGCCGCAGGCGCGCAGCTCGGCTTCCATAGCCGCAATGCGGTCGCTCTCTTTCAGGCGCAGCCGCTCCGCGTTGCGGATGACGGTGGTGCCCTCGCACAGCAAGCCCAGCACCATCAGCACGGGGCCAAGGTCGGGGCAGTCCGCAAGGTCGATGTCCACCCCATGCAGGGGCGCTTTTGCAAAGGTGACGCTGTCGCCTTCGCGGGTGAACACCGCGCCGCACCGGCGCAGGATGTCCAGAATAGCGGCATCGCCCTGCAAGGTGTCCGGTGCAAGGCCGGTGATGGTCACCCCGCCGCACACTGCGCCCAGCACCGCCGGAAACGCGGCCTGACTGTAATCGCCCTCCACGTTGTAATCGCAGGGGCGGTACTGCTGCCCGCCCGGCAGCAGCAGGGTGGTGTCGTCCAGCCAGCGGCTGTGCACCCCAAAGGCGGCCTGCACGGCGCGGGTCATATCAATATAGCTGCGGCTCTCCACCGGGGGGATGAGGTGCAGGGTGCTGTCCCCGGGCAGCAGCGGCAGCGCGAACAGCAGCCCGCTGATGAACTGGCTGGACACGTTGCCCGCCAGCCGGTAGTCCCCGGGGGTCAGTGCGCCCTCCACGGTCAGCCCGGCAGAGGACTGCTCAAACCGTAGATTCTGCTCGTGATATAACGCTTCGTATACGGATTGTGGGCGCTCCATCAGCCGCCCGCGCCCGGTAAAGGTGACCGGCTGGCCGGTCAGGCTGGCGATGGGGATCAAAAACCGCAGGGTGCTGCCGCTTTCGCAGCAGTCCACCGGGGCGGTCAGGGGCAGAAAACGCCCAAGCCCCTCTACGCGGGCATCGTCCGCGCCGGTGTCCACGGCGGCGCACAGCTGTGCGGCAGCGGACAGGGTGGCGGAGATATCCTTGCTGAATTCCAGATGGGTGATGTGGGAGCGCCCCACAGCCAGCGCGGCGCACAGCACGGCGCGGTGCGCCATGCTTTTGCTGGGCGGCGCGGCGATCACGCCCCCGATGCCGCCGGGGGCAGGACGTATGGTTACTAGCATAGCGGTGTTATCCTTTTGCAATTTCCCACGGGCAGCGCGTCAGCGCCTGAGGGGGGTAAACGGTTTACAGTTCCCGGCCGATGGCCCAAGCCACCTGACGGCACTTGGCCATAGCCTGTGCAAAGGCGTCCGGGGTCAGGCACTGTGCGCCATCGCTCCATGCGTGCTGGGGGTCGTAGTGCACCTCCACTTCCAGACCGTCCGCACCGGCGGCCACAGCGGCGATCATCATCGGCTCTACCAGATTGGCCTTGCCGGTGGCGTGGCTGGGGTCTACCACGATGGGCAGATGGGTCTTTTCGTGGATGATGGGCACTGCGGAAAGATCCAGCGTGTTGCGGGTGTATTTTTCAAAGGTGCGGATGCCGCGCTCGCAGAAGATGACCTGCTCGTTGCCGCCTGCCATGATGTACTCGGCGCTCATGATCCACTCCTCGATGGTGTTGCACAGGCCGCGCTTGAGCAGCACGGGCTTGTGCATCTTGCCAACGGCCTTGAGCAGCTGGAAGTTCTGCATATTGCGTGCGCCGATCTGCACCACGTCCACATACTCCTCAAACTCCGGGATGCGGTCCTCGCTCATCAGCTCGGAGACGATGGGCAGACCGGTGGCTTCACGAGCCTTTACCATGTCTAAGATGCCCTCGGTCTCCAGACCCTGAAAGGCGTAGGGAGAGGTGCGGGGCTTGTAGGCACCGCCGCGGAACAGCGCTGCGCCGCCCGCCTTGACGCCCTGCGCGATGCGCAGCGCCTGCTCGGCGTTCTCGATGCTGCACGGGCCCGCCATGACGGCGATCTTTTCCTTGCTGCCGATCTTCACGCCGCCGCAGTCGATGACCGAGTCTGCGGGGTGGAACAGGCGGTTTGCGCGCTTATAGGGCGCAGACACGCGGGTGACGTTGTCGATCCACGGGTTTGCCAGCACGTCCCGCTCGTCGATCTTGGTGGTGTCGCCCACCAGACCGAACACGTTGTAGTCCTTGCCGGTGATCAGGGTCACATCCAGACCCTGCTTTTCGAATTTATCAACGATCTTTTCCAGCTCCTCTTTGGGAGTGCCTTTTTTGGTGGAGATGATCATGGGAGGTTGTTCCTTTCCTGTTTGTTTTACATCACGATATGCGCCTTAGTGGAGCCGTCGGTGCGCAGCAGCTGCGCCAGCCAGATGCAGGCGTGCAGGTAGCCCTGCGGGCCTTCGCCGATAAAATGCCCCTGACAGCCAAAGGACACCACGTCCGTTTTGCGGAAGGGCTCGCGCTCGTCCGGGGCGTCCAGCATCACCTCTACGGCGGGCACGCTGCACAGCCGCAGCGCGTCCAGAATGGCCACGCTGTAATGGGCGTAGCCGCCGGGGTTCAGCACGATGCCGTCCACCCGTCCCGGGGCGGACTGGATCTCATCGATCAGGTCGCCCTCATGGTTGGACTGGCAGATGTCCGTCTCGATGCCAAGCTGGTCGCAGCCCGCCTGCACATAGTCCATCAGGCCGGTGTAGTCCACTTCGCCCGGCACGCCGGGCTCAGACCAGCGCGCCAGATTGATGTTTGGCCCGTTAAGAATCAAAAATTTCATCCAGTGCCTCCTGTGCAGCTGCCAGCGTCTGGGCCAGCGTGCCGGTGTTGGGGACCACCGCATCTGCGGCGGCAAGGTACAGCGGGCGGCGCTGGGCTTCCATGGTGCGCAGCGCTTCGGCGCTGGAAGAAAGCGGGCGGTCGCCGCCCACAGCCAGCGCTTCCACCGGACGGTCGATGAACAGCACCACGCCGTTCTGGCGCAGGGCGCGGACATTCTCTGCCCGTTTCACCGCGCCGCCGCCGCAGGAGAGCACAAGCCCCTTTTCTTTGCCGAAGCGGGCGATCTGCGCGGCTTCCTTTGCGCGGAAACCCTCTTCGCCCTCGGCGGCAAAGATATCCGGGATGCTGCGCCCGTCTGCCTTGACGATCTCTTCGTCCAGATCCACAAGGGGTCTGCCCAGCTGCTTTGCCAGCAGGCGGCCAAGGGTGGATTTGCCGCAGGAGGGCATCCCCACAAGGGCGATGTTCAGCGTCTCGCGGCGCAGCGCGGCGGTAATGCGCCGCACCTCGGCCGGGGCGTCCTCAAATTTGCGGCCAAGGAAGTATTCGGCGGCGTACACCGCCTGTGCCACCAGCATCTCCAGCCCGCCGACCGCTACCGGCACACCGGCTTCCTCGGCGCGGAGGATGAGTTCGGTCTTGTTGGGGTTATACACCACGTCCACCACGGCTTCCAGCCCGGGCATGGCGGCAACGTCCAGACTGCACACGCCCACGTTGGGGTACATCCCGGCGGGGGTGGTGTTGAACACCACCTGTGCGCCGCTGCGTACGGCTTCGGCGTAGCTCAGTTCGCCCTTTTCCGGGTCGGGGGTGCGGCTGACCGTCAGAACCTTGGCTGCGCCCTTGTCCAGCGCCACCGCACGGGTGGTGTTGTGGGTGCCGCCGGTGCCTAAAATGAGCACGGTCTTGCCCGCAAGTTCCACGCCGTGGGCTTCGCATAAATGGGCAAAGCCCAGATAATCGGTGTTGTAGCCGTAGAGCAGGCCGTTTTTATTGACCACGGTGTTCACCGCGCCGATGGCGCGGGCGCGGGGGTCGATGAAGGAGCAGTACTCCATCACCAGTTTTTTATAGGGGATGGTCACATTGATGGCCTTGAACTGCCGCCGCTGCAAAAAGGCGCGGGCGTCTGCTTCGGTGGGCAGGGGGCACAGCTCGTAGCTGTACCCGCAGAGCAGCTCATGGATAGTCTTGGAGTAGGAGTGTCCCAGCTTGCCGCCGATGAGTCCGTATTCCATCTCAGTCCTCCTTCCGGTAGCCGGTGGGGTCGGTCATCCACCGGGCACCGTACCGGGCGGTGAGCAGATCGCCCACAGCAATGGCGGCGGCGCAGGTCTGCACGATAGCGGCCCGGGGCACGATGCAGGGGTCGTGCCGTCCCTGAATGGACAGCTGTGCGTCCTTTTTTGCGATGTAGTCCACCGTATCCTGCTGCTTGTAGATGCTGGGGGTGGGCTTGACGGCGGTGCGGAACACCACCGGCATTCCGTTGGCGATGCCGCCGTTGATACCGGCGTTGTGGTTGGTGGCGGTGACCACCGCACCCTCTGCCGTCATGCGGAAGGCGTCGTTCGCTTCCGAGCCGCGCAGCCCGGCAAAGCCGAAGCCGGTGCCGAACTCGATGCCCTTGACCGCCGGGATGGAAAAGGCCAAGTGGGCAATTTCGCTCTCCACGCTGTCAAAGTAGGGCTCGCCGATTCCGGCGGGCAGGCCGAGGATGGCCGTTTCCAGCACGCCGCCCACGCTGTCGCCCTCGGCACCTGCGGCGCGGATGGCGGTTTTCATGGGCTCTTCCACGGCGGCGTCCAGCACCGCAAAGCCCTCGGTCTTACTGGCAAGCGTCTCTGCCTGCGCCGCAAGGGCGGCGGGGTCGTCCAGCGCAAAGGGGGTATCGGCAAGCCCTGCGCACCGGGCGATGTGGGTGGTGATATCAATGCCTGCTCGCTGCAATGCGGCAAGCACGATGCTGCCGCCCGCCACTAAAGCGGCGGTCACCCGGCCGGAAAAGTGCCCGCCGCCCCGGGCGTCCTGAAAGCCGTGGTACTTGGCGTAGGCGGTAAAGTCCGCGTGGCCGGGACGCAGAAGGTCGGCGGTCTTGGCGTAGTCGCCGCTGCGGGTGTTCTGGTTTTCGATCATCAGGGCGATGGCGGTGCCGGTGGTGTGGCCGTTCACCACACCGGACAGCAGCTGCACCGCGTCCGCTTCCACACGGGGGGTGGAAAGGCCGTCGCCCCGGGCGCGGCGCTTATCCATGCAGGCGGCGAGAAAGCTCTCGTCCACCGGCACACCGGCGGCCATGCCGTCCAGCACCGCGCCCACGGCGCGGCCATGGCTCTCGCCGAAGATGGTCAGCGAAAGGTCGCTGCCAAAGGTGTTTTTCATGGGTCAGTCCTCCATGCCCAGCAGCGGGCGCAGCCCCTCCACAGGGATGGTCTCGGCGCGCCAGCAGCCAAGGCCGGGCACCTTGATGATGGTGATCTGCCCGCCCTGCGCTTTTTTGTCGTGCAGCATCTCAGCCAGTACCTTTTCCTTATCGTAGGCGGTGCGGGTGGGCAGGCCTAAGCGGCGGTACACGCCGCGCACCCGCTTTTGCAAGGCTTTGGATTCGATCATGGGCAGCATGCCCAGCGCCACGCACTCGCCGTGGAACAGGCCGGTGGTGCGGCGTCCCTTGATGCCCTTTACGGCTTCGATGCCGTGGCCGATGGTGTGGCCGAAGTTCAGCGCCTTGCGCATACCCTGCTCGGTCTCGTCCTGCTCCACGATGCTCTTTTTAAAGCGCAGGCTGCGGCAGATGATCTCGCCGATGCGGTCGTCCACGTCCTCTTTTTCAAAGATGGAGAACAGCTCCGGGTCAGCCAGCAGACCTGCCTTGACCGCCTCGGCCAGACCGTTGATGAAGTGGCGGCGGGGCAGGGTGGACAGGGTATCCGGGTCCACGATGACCAGCTTGGGCTGCCAGAAAGCACCCACGATATTTTTGGTGTCGCCCAGATCTACGGCGGTCTTGCCGCCGATGGAGGAATCGATCATAGAAAGGGTGGTGGTGGGGCAGTTGATAAAGTCGATGCCGCGCATGTAGATGGAAGCGGCAAAACCGGCAAGGTCGCCCACCACGCCGCCGCCCACGGCTACCACAAGGTCGCCGCGGCCCATGCCGAAGTCCAACATCTGCCGCAGCACGGTCTCCAGAATTTTAAAGCTCTTGCTGGCCTCGCCCTGCGGCACGGTGATAATGGTGGCGTCCTTGCACTGGTCGGCCACCATCTGGGCGTACTGTGCGGGCACACCGCTGTCGGTGACCACCGCTACCCGGCGGTCCAGCCGGGCGAACTGGTACAGGTTTTCCAGCGAGCCGCGCTTAACGATGATGTCGTAGCTGCGCTCACCCAGATTCATGGTCAGCTTGGTTCCGATAAAATCACTCATTTTGTATACACTCCTAACAGCCGCACCGTCCGGCAGGTGCGGTCAAGCTCGCGCAGCAGCGCGGCGGTCTCGCCGGCGGCGGCATCGCCCACCAGCTCTACGTAAAAATAATATTCAAAGGGGACGTGCGGCATGGGGCGGCTCTTGATGGACTCCATATTGAAGCCGCTTGCACCGATGACCTGGATCACCTCGGCCAGCTTGCCGGGTTTGTTGTCCACCGTGAACAGCAGCGAGAACCGGTTGCCCGCCGTTGGCTTTTCGCGGCTGAGCACGATGAACCGGGTGGTGTTGTCGCCGTCGGTGTTGATGTTGGGCACTAAAATTTCCAGCCCGTATAGGGCGGCGGTCTCGGCGCTGGCAATGGCGGCCTTTGTCGGGTCTTTGCTCTCTGCCACGAACTTTGCGGCCATGGCGGTGTTCGCCATGGCGGTGGCGGGCAGACGGAACTGCTTTAAAAAGGTCTCGCTCTGGGCAATGGCCTGCTGGTGGCTGTACACGGTGCGCAGCTGGGAAAGCTGGGTGCCCGGCAGCACCAGAAGGTTCTGGGAGATGGGCAGGTCGTATACGTCCACCACCCACAGCTCCGGGTGGTTATAGCACAGGTCCAGCACGGCGGAAACGTCTCCCGCGTGGCTGTTTTCAAAGGGCACTACGCCGTGGGCAGCTTCGCCGGAGGCGACAGCCTCGAACACCTCGTCCCAT
The DNA here is from genome assembly GCA_934525325.1 of uncultured Faecalibacterium sp. Classification (GTDB taxonomy): domain Bacteria; phylum Bacillota; class Clostridia; order Oscillospirales; family Ruminococcaceae; genus Faecalibacterium. The sequence goes on along the minus strand of CAKSZE010000027.1, from coordinate 8,393 downwards.
GTGGCGTAGCTCACGGCCTCGGCGTGGGGGAACAGCGCCTTGAGGGCGATGTGGGCAAACGCCCCTTCCACCCCCTGATAGGCGGCGCGGTTGCACCCCAGCGCAGCGGCTTCGTACTGCTTGGCGATGTCCATCATGTGCTGGACATGGTCTTTATAGTAAGGGCGCAGCGCGGGCTGCTGAATACGGGCTGCGGCCTTTTCCAGCACGGCGGTCTCCCGGGCGGCATCGTAGATGGGCAGACCGTGCGCCCGCTTATATTCGGCCACCTGCAAAACGGCAGCCATCCGGCGCTCGAACAGCGCAGCCAGCTGCGCATCCACCGTGTCGATCTCGGCACGGGCTTGTTCCAGTGCGTCCATGGGGGTCACATCCTTTTTGGTCGGTTTTTGCGGGGATACCTAGTAAGTATACCATAACCGGGACAGGGAAACAACAAACCGCTCTTTATTTGAGGGTGGAGAAAATTTCAAATAAGCCTCGGGTAAAAAGACGAAAATAGAAAACAGAAACGCACCCACAGTCCGTTTTTGTACCCTGAAAAGCAGGGAAAACGAACGGCGGGTGCGTTAAGGGTTTACCCCTTCCGTCATCGCTGCGCGATGCCACCTTCCCCAAGGGGACGGCTTTTGTGCTGTCGGAAAGTTTGCCACTACTGCTGAAGGCGCCCCCTTGGGGGAGCTGTCAAGCCCGAGAGGGCTTGACTGAGGGGGTAACTATTTATTCTTCAAGATATCCTCCCAGCTGCGGGCTTTGCCGTAGTAGCGCCCGTAGGGGTTGTCAAGGTCTGCGGCGCGGAGACTGGGCGGCGCGGGCGGCTGGGGTTTTGGGGTGCGGTCAAAGGTAAAACGGGCGGCGGGGCCGCCGGTCTTGATGCGGAAGCGCATATCTCAGCCCTCTTCCGTCACGGTGGAGACGGCCCCGGCGGTCAGGTTTGCCCAAAGAGTCTCGCTGTTTTCCAGCAGGGAAGCCGATTCCTTCAGCCATGCGCCCCGGATGCCGATATAGTAATCTGCCAGCAGCTGCTGGCTGTCGCCGCTGGCGCTCTGCACTGCGTCCGAGGTGTAGCTGCCCAGCTCCATCCCGGTCAGCACCGGACAATCCGTCCAGCGGTAGACCATGTTCCACCAGTCGCTGTCGGCGTCGGACTTGGGCAGATGACCGTCCAGATACCGCAACGTGCCGGTGGTCTGCTGGAAGCCTGCGGGGTCGTAAAGGATAAAGATGGAGCTGAGGGAGCTCTGGATATCGGTGGAAAGCTTGGTGGTGCCTGCCATATCCAGATAGGCGTCCGAGTCCTCACTGTTGAAGGCCATGGTGTATTGGTTCAGCTTTACCACCACCTTGCCGTCCCCGTTGCAGTCCTCGCCGTAGGCGGCAAGCTGCTCTTGCAGGGCGGTGACGGTGGCTTCGGGCAGGTAGTAGGGGCTTACCACCGCCACGTTGTAATCCGGGTGGGTGGTCAGGAAGTACTGCCCGATAAAGCAGTACGCCACGAACGCACCCGCAATGCCGAAGATGAGCACCCATTTCAGGTTGTAGTCCCACCAGTTTGCCCAGCGCTCCTTGCGGCTGTACTGCCGCTCCTTGCGGGGCTTGAGGTCCTTGGGGTCGATGTCGCGTTCGTAACGGTAGCTTGCCATAAAATAGTTCTCCTGTGTGATACGGTCGGGCAGTAGTGTAAAGATATTTCCAAAAGGCTTCCCCCGTCCGGGGGAAGCCTTTAAGTGAAACGGTGATTAAAAGCTGTTACTTCAATGCAGCCAGAATGCTCTGGCGCACGGCGTCGGGCAGCTGTTTCTGCTCGGCCTTGCTCATGCCGGCGGTCTGGATGGGGGGCATGATCTTGATGCGCACACTGCCCGGGCGGCAGCGGTTGCCGTTAGCCTCAAACAGGGCGCGTGCACCGGTCACGGCAACAGGTACCACCGGGGCACTTGTCTTGACCGCAATGCGGAAAGCACCGGCCTTGAACTCGCCTGCGCCGCCCTCTTCGCCCTTGTAGCGGGTGCCCTCGGGGAAGATGACGAAGCTGCGTCCGCCCTCCACGATGGCGGTGGCATCGTTCAGTGCCCGCACCGAGGCGCGCACATCGTCACGCTGCACGAACACGCAGCCCAGCAGCTTCATCCAGCGGTTGAGCAGAAAGATCTTTTCCAGCTCCTCCTTGGCAAGGATGCCGTGGGGCTTTTCCAGCCCAGCCAGCAGCAGGGGGATGTCGTAGTAGCTGCGGTGGTTCGCCACAAACACGCAGGGACGGTCTTTGGGGATGTTCTCAAGTCCCTCCACGGACAGGGAAACACCGGTCACCTTTAAAATGCCCCGGCTCCAGCGGGGAATATGCTGATTCACGATCTGCTCCACAGTGGCGGTATCTCCGGCGGCTGCGGCGCGCTCGGCGCGGCGCAGGATGCCGTAATGCAGGATCATGTAACCGAACAGATAAATAAACATCGCAATGGTGCGAAGAATGCTCATAATGGTTTCCTCCTATGCAAAAAATGCCATTGTCATTGTAGCACATTTTGCGCAAAAAAGGGAGAGATAAATATTTTTTTACAATTAGCCCCGGTTGTATCTTGCAAAGTTGACAAAATACAGGTATATTTATATCTGTAAAGCTAGCACAATGGCACTTTCCAGACAAAACGCCTGCGGTGCCGGTCAAAAACGTAAGAGAGGTACCGCAGTTATTATGGGTCTTTTTCCTTCTGCCAACGATTTCAAGGCCGGTAAGGGTGTCGAAAAGGACGCTCCCCGCAAGACCGGCATCGGCCGCTTTTTTGAGCTTGTAGGCCGTGATATGAACGGGATGTTCCTTGCAAACCTGCTGACCTGCATCGGGTTTGCACCGGTCATCTGCTTAGTGTACATCGGTTTTTTGCAGAACAGCCTGCCGGTAATGCTGGGCAGTGCCGCCGTGGGCGGTCTGCTGGCGGGCCCGGCGCTTGCCGGAATGTACGATACCGTTCTGCGCGCACTGCGCGACGAGGCGGGCTACTGGTGGGTGACCTACCGCAAGGCGTTCAAACGCAACTTTAAAGCCAGCCTTGCGCCCGGTGTGCTGTACACCGTGGTGGTCACGCTGCAAATTTTCCTTGTTTATTTCTGCTTCAATATGCTGTACCACGGCACCAACGTGGGCATCCCGCTGTGGGTGGCTACGGTGCTCAATCTGGTGCTGTTCCAGATGCTGTTTGCCTATATGTGGCCGCAGGTGGTGCTGCTGGATCAGCCTTTGCGCCTGACTTTGAAAAACAGCATCAACTGCATGATCGCCTTTTTGCCCCATGCACTGGCTGCTGCCATTGTGCAGGTGCTGTTCTGGGGCGTGGTGATCCTGTGTATGCCGCTGGGGCTTTTCCTGATGCTGATCTTTGGTTTCTGGTTCGTCACCGAGGTGTCCTGCCAGATCGTGTACGGCGACATTGACCGGGTGTTCCACATTGAGGAGAACATCCGCAAAATGAAGGACGCCGAGCTGGAAGCAGCCCTCAAGGAGGACTATGCCGACGACGACACCCCGGAAGAATAAGCACTGACACTGCGGAAAGGAGCGATGTCCCATGGAACAACGGAATAATCTTGTGCTGCAGGGGACAGAGACCTTTTCCCGCGGGCAGCTGGACAACGTTGCGCTGGAAAACGGCGCACTGGTGCTGGACAGCGTGGCAGGGCGCAGCCTTTTGTACGGCAGCTACACCACCCCGGAGTTTGCCATGCCGGCCTTCTGCAACCTGAACGTCAGCTGGAACGCCCATGCACCCCGGGACACCATGGTGGAGGTGCGCTGCCGGGTATATGCGGCAGGGGCATGGACGGGCTGGATGAGCTTTGGCAAGTGGGCGCCGGATTACCCCCGGTGCAGCGTATCCAGCCACAGCGAGGACGGCATGATCTTTTTGATGGGCGATACCGTCACGGTAGCTGCCCCGGGCGGCGGCACCGGCGTGCAATTACAGGTGAACCTTTCCACCAACAACGATAAAGTCACCCCGGCGGTGCGTCTGCTGGCGGCGGCGGTGCGTCCCCTTGCGTGGGAAAAGCGCAACGGCCACCCGCTGAACCGGCGGCTCTATCTGCCGGAATACTGCCTTTCCGCCCACGACCCCAGCTTTGGGCGGGAGATGGATCTGCCGCTGGTCATGGCGGCGCTGATGAACCGCTGGGGCGAGGATATCCTGCCGGAGGAAGTGGCCTACGCCATGGAGGACGGCAGCACCCGCAGCACCGGCAACACCGCCTTTGCGGCGGCTGCCGCAGGCTGCTGCGGCTACCCCTGCTGGCAGGCGTGGATGGACCTTGCCGACCTGCGGGAGCAGATCCACGACGGCTGCTCGGTGGCGGTGCAGGTGGAGCGGCGGGTGCGCGGTCAGCGCGACCCGGTGCGGCTGTGGATGGGGCTGCGCGGCTTTGGGCACGATGACGCCGTAATGGCAGATTTTGTGCTGCTGAACGACCCCACCGCCGATACCGACGGCGCAGTGAACTGCACCATGGCGCTGGTGGATTTTATGCGTTACTTTACCGGCAAGGCCATTGCCCTGCGGCCAAAGCAGCGGGAAGCCGAGGCCGACCGTCCCCGGCGGCTGCGCTGCGACCTGCGCGCCGGTGCAGAGCCGGGCGTTTACTACTTTGAGCGGCGGGGAGAGCCCGCAGACCTGCCGGAGGATTTTTCCGGCTGGATCGCCTGTGCGCCCCACGACGGCGTGGCGCATGCCACCACCGCCCACCGCACCTTTTTGCGCTGTACCCGCACCGAGGACGGCGGGGTACAGTTCCCGCCGGAGCTGCTGGCCGCAGGCGGGCGCTGCAGTGTGTATGCAGTGGACCAGACCGGCACCATGCGGGTGGCAGAGGCGCGGCTGCCGAAGCCGCCCCCCGCGCCTGCAAGCACAGAACCCAAAGCCAGCGGCCAGACCGGGGACGCCCCGGCACAGCCGTAAGCTTTTTCAGGGCGATATATGAAACAGGAGGAACACATTATGGCAAAGACGATCATCACTTTGGGCCGTGAGTACTGCACCGGTGGACGCTACATCGCAGAGGACGTGGCAAATGCACTGGGCATCAAGCTTTACGACAAGGAGCTGATCACCATGGCAGCAAAGAACTCCGGTTTGTCGGAGGAGGCTGTTGCCGCCAGCGAGAAACGGCACACCCACAGCCTGCTGTACAGCCTGTACACCATGGGCAATGAGCTGCCGCTGGGCGATCAGGTGTTCATTCTGCAGAGCCGTATCATCAAGCAGCTGGCCGAGGAAGGCCCCTGCGTGATCCTTGGCCGCTGCGGTGACTACGTTCTGCGGGAGCGCAAGGACGTGCTGCGGGTGTTCGTGTATGCACCCAAGGAGTGGCGTCTGCAGTACGCCAAAACGAACCCCCTGGTAAAGGCCAAGGACGAAAAGGGCATCAGGGACGAAGTGGAAAAAACCGACCGCAACCGCTCGGCCTACTACAACTACTATACCCAGAACCGCTGGGGTGATGCCCACAACTACGATCTGGCCATCAACGCCGCCCTTGGCCGCGAGACCTGCGTAAAGATGATCTTAGACGCAGCCGCCGCCAAGGAAAAGACGCTGTGACCCTCGGCCAGACCCAATAAACAACGACAGAACGTGGGCAGGGCGCTTGCGCGCCCTGCCCACGTTTCCGGCAAGGGAAGTTCTTTTTGCTTCGCTCCCTTTGCCATACCCCTTCCGTCAAACCCTGCGGGTTTGCCACCTTCCCCAAGGGGACGGCTTTTGTGCTGTCGGAAAGCTTACCGCTATTGCTGAAGGCGCCCCCTTGGGGGAGCTGGCATCGAGCAAAGCGAGATGACTGAAGGGGTTTTAAACCGCAGCATACCCAATCCCAAGTGTTCAAAAGGAGAAATCGTGAAAACAAATCAATCGCAGACCGTACCCGCCGAGGTGCGGGAAAATATCATGGGCACCATGGAGATCAACCCGCTTTTGCTCAAGCTCAGCATCCCGATGATGATCTCCATGCTGGTGCAGGCGCTGTACAACGTGGTGGACTCGGTGTTCGTGTCCCATGTCAGTGAGAGCGCCCTTACCGCCGTATCGCTGGCGTTTTCATTGCAGAATGTCATGATCGCCGTAGGCGTGGGCACCGGCGTGGGCGTGAACGCCCTGCTGAGTAAGAGCCTTGGCGAAAAGAACCAGAGCCGCGCCAATGCCACCGCAGAAAACGGCATCTTCCTTTCCCTGTGCAGTTTTGCGGTGTTCTTTGTCATCGGCCTTACCTGCATGAAGCCCTACTTCTACGCCCAGACCAGTGACCCCGTCATCGCGCAGCAGGGCATCCGGTATCTCGCGGTGTGCTGCATCTTCAGTCTGGGTATTTTCACCCAGACCATGGGCGAAAAGCTGCTGGCGGCCACCGGCCGCACCCATCTGAGCATGATCAGCCAGCTGGTGGGTGCCGTGGTCAACATCATTCTGGACCCCATCTTCATCTTCGGCTACTGCGGCGAGGCGCTGTCCGGCACCACCGGCGCAGCGGTGGCTACGGTCATCGGTCAGTTCTGCGGCGCAGGCATGACCCTGTACTTCAACACCCGCAAAAACCCGGATATCCAGATCAGCTTCAAGGGCTTCCGTCCCAGCGCCAAGGCCATCGGCCGCATCTACACGGTGGGTCTGCCCAGCATCGCCATGCAGTGCGTGGGCAGCCTGATGACCTTCGGCATGAACCTGATCCTGATGGCCTTCTCTGCCACGGCGGTGGCGGTGTTCGGCGTCTACTTCAAGCTGCAAAGCTTTGTGTTCATGCCCATTTTCGGCCTGAACAACGGCATGGTGCCCATCATCAGCTACAACTACGGTGCCCGCAGACCGGACCGCGTGAAAAAGACCATCAAGCTGGCGGTGTGCTACGCCGAAGGCATCATGCTGGCGGGCTTCTGCATCTTCCAGTTCGCACCCCGGCTGGTGCTGAGCATCTTTGCCGCCAGCGATGCCATGCTGGCCATCGGCATCCCGGCTATGCGCATCATCTGCCTGCACTTTTTGCTGGCGGGCGTCAGCATCGTGCTCAGCTCGGTGTTTCAGGCGCTGGGCAACGGCGTTTTCAGCCTGATCGTTTCGGTCTGCCGCCAGCTGTTCGTGCTGCTGCCGGCAGCGTGGCTGCTGGCACAGACCGGCAGTGTCAACAATGTCTGGTGGGCCTTCCTCATTGCGGAAGTCGTCAGCATCCTGATGAGTCTGGCCTTCTATGCCCGTATCAACAAGACCACCATCGCACCCCTGTACCACTGACCCGGGTGCGGGCAGCGGCCCTGCAAACGAAAGGAACGTGATCTCTATGGTAAAAAAGCTGAAGTGGAACCTGATCTTCATGAGCCTGCTGTATGTCGGGCTGGGCATCTTTCTGGTCATGAAGCCCGGCACAGCGCTGAACATCGTCTGCTACGCGCTGGGCGGCGTGGTGCTGGCCTGCGCAGCGGTGCAGCTGATCCGCTACTTTGTGGTGGAGCGCGGGGTGTTCCAGAGCCAGCTTACCCTGATCTCCGGCCTTGTCTGCCTTGCGCTGGGCGTTTTTCTGCTGCTGCGCAGTGATATCGTGGTAAGCATTTTGCCCATCGTGTTCGGCCTGTTCGTCATTTTTGACGCCATCGGCCGGGTGCAGAACGCTTTAGACCTGCGCCGCTGCGGCTACGACAGCTGGAAGGGCTTTCTGCTGCTGCCGGTGCTCAGCGTGGTGCTGGGCGTCATCCTGATCGCCAACCCCTTCGGCGCTATGGAAACACTGGTGATGGCCATTGGCGTCATCCTGATCGTGGAAGGTGCCATCAACCTGCTCAGCGCTCTGTATACCGTGCTGGCAGTGCGCCGCTTTGCCAAGCTGCACCCGGAGACCCAGTCCGTGCTGGAAAGCATCACCGGCGAGGACCTGAACGGCGATGGCGTTGTCGCCCCGGATGTGACCCGCACCGACGCAGAAGCCACCGCCGTGGAACTGGACCATGTGGACGAGAGCGCCACCGTGGAGCAGGAGGAGCGGGAGTAAGAGCGAGCACGTTGCTGACCTTAATACCCCCTCAGTCTCGCTACGCTCGACAGCTCCCCCAAGGGGACGCCTTTGGGCTATGCCGGAAACTTTGCCGCCACCGCTAAAGCCGTCCCCTTGGGGAAGGTGGCTTGACGCGAAGCGGCAAGACGGAAGGGGTGACTTCCGGGCGCGCAGGCTTTCCGGTTCAAGTTGCAAAGCTTCCGGCAGCGCTCTTGGCTCCCCCTTTCGGGGGAGCTGGCAACGCCGTCGGGCGTTGACTGAGAGGGTTTTACACTAATTATCAAGAAAAGGAAAAGGAAAATCATGGAAAAGTACGATCTGATCATCGTGGGTGCGGGCCCTGCCGGCATCTTTACCGCTGTGGAGCTGCTGCG
>CAKSZE010000026.1 GCA_934525325.1 uncultured Faecalibacterium sp. | reverse complement strand
TCCGGCTGTGACGTGAGCGACGAGGACGCCGAGAAGGTTACCGAGATCGTAAAGGCAAAGTGCCCCAACCATGTGGAGGTAAGCCACATCCGCGGCGGCCAGCCCGTTTACTACTATATGATCAGCGTGGAGTAAGCACTCCCCTGCCCTGATCTGTATCAATGCAAATAAAAATCTCCGCATTGGGTATCACACCCAGCGCGGAGATTTTTTGTTTTATGACTGTTTTAGAAAAAACTTACCTGACTGCTTTCGGGCAGGTCGCCCAGTGCGCCCACCTGACGCAGACGGTCCAGAATGCCGCTGCCCACGCCGGAAGCCTGCTGCAATTCCTCCACCGAGATATATTCCTCTCCGTGGATGGTCACCCGCTCCAGAGCATCGGCGGCGGCACCGCCTAATCCCTTCAGCGCGCTGAAGGGCAGACGCACCTTGTCGTCCTCCACCACATACTTGGAGCCGCGGCTCTTGCCCAGCTCGATGGGCAAAAACTCGTACCCACGGCTCAGCATCTCGTTGACCAGCTGCAAACTGACCAGTACGTCCTCGTCCTTGGCGTTCTTTTCCTCCTTCAGACGGCGCTTGACCGCTTCCATGTGGGCGCGCGCCACGGCAGCACCGCCAATGGCGGCTTCGTAGTCGATATCATCGCCGCGCACGGTAAAGTACACCGCATAGAAGGCCTGCGGCTTGTAGATCTTGTACCACATCAGCCGGATGGCGCTCATCAGATAGGCCACAGCGTGAGCCTTGGGGAACATATACTTGATCTTGCGGCAGCTCTCGATGTACCAGTCCGGTACCTCGTGCTCCCGCATGGCTTCCTCCCAGCCCGGCTGGAAACCGCCCTTGGCCACCTTGCCCTTACGCACGGCTTCCATAATATCAAAAGCCATCTTGGGCTCCAGCCCCTTGCGCAGCAGGTACAGCATAATGCTGTCACGGCAGCCGATGACCTCGGCAATGGTGCAGGTGCCGCTGCGGATCAGCTCGTCCGCGTTGCCCGTCCACACGTCTGTGCCGTGGGACAGACCGGAGATCTGGATCAGCTCCGAGAAATTCTTAGGCCGTGCTTCTACCAGCATTCCGCGCACGAAATTCGTGCCCATTTCCGGGATACCGAAGGTGCCGGTCTGGCTGTCGATCTGCTCCGGGGTCACGCCAAGCGCCTCCGGGCTGGTCAGCAGGCTGTACACCTTGGGGTCGTTCATGGGGATGCTGTCCACCGGGATACCGGTATATTCCTCAAAATACTTGTAGAAGGTGGGCATATCGTGCCCCAGCTCGTCCAGCTTGAGCAGGGTGTCGTGCAGGTACTTAAACTCGAAGTGGGTGGTCAGCAGACCGCCCGCCACGTCATCCGCCGGGTGCTGGATGGGGCAGAAATCGTAGATCTCGTAGGTGTCCGGCACAACGACCATGCCGCCCGGGTGCTGACCGGTGGTGCGCTTGACGCCGGTGCAGCCCAGCGTCAGGCGGTTTTCCTCGGCGTGGTTCACGGTGCGCTGCCGCTCGTCCAGATACTTTTTAACGTAGCCGTATGCTGTTTTATCCTGAATACCGGACACCGTACCGGCCTTGAACACGTTGGCCTTGCCGAACAGTTCCTCGGTGTAGCGGTGCACATTGGACTGGTACTCGCCGGAGAAGTTCAGGTCGATATCCGGTTCCTTATCGCCGTAGAAGCCAAGGAAGGTCTCGAAGGGGATATCGTGGCCGTCCACCAGCATCCGGGTGCCGCAATGGGGACAGTTTTTGTCCGGCAGGTCAAAGCCATCGTCCACGCTGCCATCGGTGATGAACTCGCTGTGCTTGCACTTGGGGCAGCGGTAGTGGGGCGGCAGACTGTTCACCTCCGAAATGCCGGAGAAGTGCGCCACGGCGGAGGAACCGACCGAGCCACGACTGCCCACCTGATAGCCGCCCGCATTGGAGTAGGCCACCAGTTTGACCGCAATAACATACAACACCGCGTAGCCGTGGCCGCAGATGGAGTCCAGCTCCTTTTGCAGCCGTTTTTCCACGATCTCAGGCAGGGGGTCGCCGTAATCCCGCTTGGCGTGCTCCCATGTGGCATCGCGCAGCTGCTGCTCTGCGCCCTCGATGCTGGGCGGGTAGGTGCCCCGGGGAATAGCGCGCACGTTGTTGTCGATCATGGCGGCGATCTTGCGGGGGTTCTTTACCACAACCTCGTAGGCCTTTTCCTTGGGCAGATAGTAGAACTGTGCCAGCATATCCTGCGTGGTGCGGAAGAACAGCGGCGGCTGGTTGTCGGCATCCTTAAAGCCGTTGCCCGCCTGCAATACAGCACGGTAGATCGCATCCTCCGGCTCGGTAAAGTGCACGTCGCCGGTGGCGATGACCGGCTTGTGCAGATCTTCGCCCAGCTTGATGACGGTGCGGTTGAACTCCTTGATCCGTTCCTCGCTATCTACCTTGCCATCCCGCACCATATAGGCGTTGTTGCCCAGCGGCTGGATCTCAAGGATATCGTAGTAGGCGGCGATCTTTTTCAGTTCCTCATAGCTGGTGCCGTCCACGATGGCGCGGTACAGCTCGCCTGCCTCGCAGGCACTGGTAAGCAGCAAGCCGTCCCGGTACTTGTTCAGCAAACTGCGGGGCACGCGCGGCTTTTTGAAGAAGTAGTTGACGTGCGCCTCGCTGACGATCTTATACAGATTTTTCAGTCCCATCTGGTTTTTGACCAGAATGATCAGGTGGTAGTACTTCTTTTTCAGCACCTCGCGGTTGCCGCCAAGGCCGGTGTTGATCTCACTGACCTTCGTTACCTCTTTTTCCGTAAGGTCGTTCAGCATCACGCAGAAGATGCGTCCCAGTGCAGCGGAGTCCTCGCAGGCGCGGTGCGCTTCGTAGGTGGGCAGCTCCAAATGCTTGTTGATGGTGCCCTGCTTATAGTTGTGCAGACCGGGGTACATGGTCTGCGCCATGGTCAGGGTGTCGATATAGGTAGGCTCCAGCTTGATGCCGCTGCGCTTGGCGGCTGCCCGCAGAAAGCGCATATCAAAGGCGTGAACGTTGTGCCCCACCAGAATGCGGTCGCCTGCAAAGGCAAGAAAGGCTTCCAGCGCTTCCTTTTCGCTGGGGGCATCCGCCACCATCTCGTTGGTGATGCCGGTCAGCTCGGTGATCTTAGGGGTGATGGGCTTGCCGGGCTTGACAAAGGTGTCGAACTCCTCCACCACCTCGCCGTTGCGGATGATGACCGCGCCGATTTCGGTAAGGTACTCCACCCCGGGGTCAAGGCCGGTGGTCTCGGTATCAAACACGCAGAACTCGCCGTCCAGCGGCTGATCTTTTACTCCGTAGACGCAGGGCACCATGTCATCCACAAAATAGGCTTCGCAACCGTAGATCAGCTTGAAATCCGGGTCCTTTTTGTGGATATCGTCCGCTGCAAGCATGGCTTCCGGGTAGCCCTGACACACGCCGTGGTCGGTGATGGCAATGGCGGGGTGTCCCATGCGGTGCGCCAGCTTGACGATGCCGCCGGGGTCGCAGAAGCCGTCCATGCTGGAAAGCTTGGTGTGCAGATGCAGCTCCACCCGCTTTTCAGGGGCAGTATCCTCCCGCTTTTTGCGCTCCACGATCAGCACATCATAGGGGTACACGATGTAGTCGTGCTCGTATTTATCGTAGGAGCAGTCGCCCCGCACGATGACTGTGCTGCCCTTGCCGATACCCTCCCACTTGGAGCAGTCCTCCCCTTCCTGTGCGCGGACCTTCAGGTTGATAGAGCCGGTATAGTCGGTGATGGACACGGTGTAGATCTTGCGGTAGTTGCCCTTGACCTCGGTAAAGAACACATCGCCCCAGATCATGCACTTGCCGCCCTCGCCGCCCAAGTCCTTGAGGGGAGTAAGATTTTTGGGAGTGAACATTTTGCCGTGGAAGATGGTGACCGGCTTGTCGGTAAGGTTGAGTCCCTCCACCTTGATGGACGGTGCGGTGTTCTTTTTCTCAAACTTGACCACCGGCGGTGCGATCTTGCGCTCCAGCTTTTCTTCCATCTGCTGCTGCTCGGCCGCAGTCACTGCGCTTTGCAGCGTCACCTTGGGGGTAACGCCGGTATGCTCGGCAACGCGCTTGGCAAGCAGCTCCTCAAAGCCCATCTCCTGCAAAAACTTTGTGCCGTGGCACACCCCCACCGTGATATTTTGTCCGGTAATGGAGATGCTGCTCCTGTCCAGAAAGCCGTTGATGGGCACGCCGTCCCGCTTCATGTCCTCCAGCAGGGTGCGCAGAGCGTGCTCGTCCAGCATGGCATAGCCAAACAGGTTTTTGATCTTCAGTTCAAAGCCCTCGTAGTCCGGCTGCAGGGAAGCAAGCAGGCGGGCGCAGAGGTTCTGGTCCAGCGGGGCGGCGCTGCGCAGGGTAAACTCGACCTGCCGGTCCTGCCGCAGCATCCGGGCGTGCTCCACGATCACCTGCCCGAAGCAGGCCGCAAAATCCGGGTCCGCCATAAACTGCGGCCACAGCTGGGAAACAAGTGGTTTCACAAATGGTACTCCTTTTTGGTGGGTTCTTTACAGCACAAACTGCCGCACCCGTTTTTGCGGGTGTGGCAGTAGGGAAAAGAATGCTTACAATTTATAGATCTCGTCCATGAACTGATCCAGAATGTTATCGCCGGTCAGCTTTTTGATGGGCTTGCCGTGGATGAACAGCACGGCCTCGCCCTTGCCGCCTGCAATGCCGATATCGGCTTCGCGCGCTTCGCCGGGGCCGTTGACAACGCAGCCCATCACGGCCACCTTGATGGACTTTTTATAGCCCTGCAGCCGCTTTTCCACCTCGTTGGCGATCTCGGTGCAGGGATACTGGGTGCGTCCGCAGGTGGGACAGGTGATGACCTCCGGCCCGGTGACGGGGAAGCCTACGGCGCGCAGGATGTTGAAGCCCGCTTCCACCTCTTTTTCCGGCTCAGCAGCCAGCGACACGCGGATGGTGTCACCGATGCCCTCCAGCAGCATCCCGCCGATGCCCATACCGCTTTTCAGCAGACCCATCTGGTAGGTACCGGCTTCGGTGACGCCCACATGGAGCGGGTAGTCGGTGACGGCGCTGAGCTGGCGGTAGGCCTCCATCATGCGGGGCACGTTGGAGTTTTTGATGGAGATGACGATGTTGTTAAAATCGAACTTTTCCAGCAGCCGCACATGGTACAAAGCGCTTTCCACCATAGCTTCCGGGGTGGGTGCGCCGTAACGGGCAAGAATATGCTTTTCCAGACTGCCGCCGTTGACGCCGATGCGGATGGGGATGTTCTTCTGCTGGCAGGCATCTACCACCGCCTTTACCCGGTCGTCGTCGCCGATGTTGCCCGGGTTGATGCGGATCTTATCCACACCCACATCTGCACAAGCCAGTGCAGCCTTGTAGTCAAAGTGGATATCCGCCACGATGGGGATATTCACCGCGTTTTTGACGGCCTCGATGCACTTTGCATCTGCCGGGCTGGGGCAGGTGACCCGCAAAATCTGACAGCCAGCGGCTTCGCACCGCTTAGCCTGTGCCACATTGCCCTCGATGTCCTCCACCGGCACATTGAGCATGGTCTGCACCGCAATAGGGTTGCTGCCGCCGATGGTCACATTGCCGATCTTCACTTCGCGTTTTTTCTGCCGCATAAGGGTTCCCCTTTCTTATACTGTCCCGGTGATGAGCCGGAGAATATCGTTGTAAGTCGCAAAGAGCATCAGCCCGAACAGCAGCCCGAAGGTTGCAAGGGTGAGCACGCTTTGCAGCTTTTCCGGCACTGCATGGCCGGTGACGCCTTCAATGACCAAAAATACCACCTTGCCGCCGTCCAGCGCCGGGAAGGGCAGCAGATTGAGGATGCCAAGGTTGACGGTGATCAGTGCCAGCAGCTCCAGCAGATCCTGCCAGCCATAGCTGGCGGCCTGCCCGATGGCCGACACGATGCCCACCGGGCCAGAGAGGTTGTTGATGCTCTCCCGCCCGCGCACTAAGTCCACAAGGGAGGTGAACACGATGCGCCCATAGTACAGCACGCTGTTGCCCGCCTCCCGCAGAACGTTACCGGGGGTCTTTTCCAGCCCATAAACGGAAAAGCCGATACTCATGTGGGTCTCGCCCTTTTCGTCCTGCCATGTGTCAAACTGTACCCCCGGCAGCTGCACCTTTTGACCGTCCCGCAGTACGGTGAAATCCGCACTGTAGGACTGGGTGCGCACCAGCTCGTACAGGATATCGTTTGCCACAAAGCAGCGGCGGCCGTTCACCGCCAGAACCTTGTCCCCTGCCTGCAGGCCGGTCTGCCCGCAGAGGGCGCCGTCCTGAATGGCGTAGATGGTCTTGCTGGTGATGGGCTCGTTCTGGGCGGCGATGAGAATCACCAGCACCACAAAGCCCAGCACAAAGTTCATGACTGCACCGGCTACCATGACCAGTGCCCGCTGCCATACCGGCGCTTCGTTCAGGGGGATACCGGCGGGCTGCACGGGCGCTTCCGTCTCCGGGGCGGGCTGCTCCTGTGCCGCGCGGGCAGCTTCTGCCTGCTGGCTTTCGGGGCTCTCCTCCCCTTCCAGCGCCACAAAACCGCCCACAGGCAGGGCGCGCAGGCTGTACTGGGTGCCCTTGCGGTTCTTTTTCCAGAGCACTGGCCCCATGCCGATGGAAAACTCGTTGACCTGAATGCCGCAAAGCTTTGCAACAGTAAAATGCCCGAACTCGTGGATGGCGATCACCGCACTGAACACAAGCAGCGCGGCAAGGATGGTGATAATAAATGACATTCGTTCTCCTATAGCGCCCCGGAGCCATTATAAAAACAGCGCCGGAGCGTATATTGCTGATAAAGCGTTACAGATGTGCCCGCACGAATGCGCGCGCCATGCGGTCGCACTCGTACACGTCTGCCAGCGTATAGTCGCCGCCAAAGCTGTCGCTGTCCACAACAGCCCCCACCAGACGTCCGATATCCAAAAAGCCGATCTTATCCTCAAGGAACAGCTTAACAGCTTCCTCGTTGGCACCGTTGGCGGCGCAGGGGCCAAGCCCGCCCTTGCGGATGGCTTTTTTGCAGGCGGCAAGGCAGCGGAAGGTCTCTTCGTCAGCCACATCGAAGGTGAGCAGCTTCAGGGTGGTAAAGTCCAGCTCCGGCACTACGCCCGGCACACGCTTGGGGTAGGTCAGGGCGTACTGGATGGGGATGCGCATATCCGGCACGCCCAGCTGGGCAATGATCGAATTATCGCTGAACTGCACCGCAGAATGGACGATGCTCTGGCGCTGCACCACGATCTGGATCTTTTCCGGCGGCAGGCCGAAGAGCCATACGGCCTCGATGAGTTCCAGACCCTTGTTCATCAGGGTGGCAGAGTCGATGGTGATCTTCGCGCCCATATTCCAGTTGGGGTGCTTGAGGGCGTCTGCCCGGGTCTTGCCGCGCAGCTGCTCGGTGGTCATGCCGAAGAAGGGGCCGCCGGAGGCCGTGAGCAGAATTTTGGTCAGGCTGGGAGCGCTCTCCTTATCCTGCAGACACTGGAAGATGGCGGAGTGCTCGCTGTCCACGGGCAGCAGCTGTACCCCGTGCTTTTCCACAGCCTGCGTGACCAGATGACCGCCGGTGACAAGGCTTTCCTTATTGGCCAGTGCCAAGTCGTGGCCGCTCTCGATGGCGCACAGGCTGGCACCAAGGCCGGCAATGCCCACCACGCTGTTCAGCACCACATCCGGGCCGTCCAGCGCTGCCAGCTCCTTCAGCCCCTCCGGGCCGGTGAGCAGCTTGGGCGCATTTGCCCGGCCAGCCAGCGCGGCGTCCAGCTTTGCGGCGGCATCCGGGTCGGTCATGCAGACGTATTTCGGGTGGAACTCCTCGATCTGCTGCAAGATCTTTTCCACATGACTGTGGGCAGAAAGGCCGTACACCTCGTACCCTTGGGCGCGGATGACATCCAGACTCTGGGTGCCGATGGAACCGGTAGAGCCCAGCAGTGTAATTTTTTTAGACATAGCAGTTTCCTCCCCTGTATCAGGCGTAAAACACGGCGGTAATGACCATGGTCACGAAGGGCGCAATGAACATCACGCTGTCGAAGCGATCCAGAATGCCGCCGTGCCCCGGGAAGATGGTGCCGTAATCCTTGATGCCGCACTGGCGCTTGACCACGCTGGCAAACAGGTCACCGTAGATGCCCAGCACCGCAGCGATGCAGCCCAGCAGCGCGATGATCACATACATAGAAACGCCGATATTAGAGCGGGTAAAGGCCTCCATGCGGTTTGCCGCAATGGAGTAGATGAGGGTGGCGACCACGCCGAACACCATCGTGCCCAGCACACCGCCGATGGCACCCTCCACCGTCTTTTTGGGGCTGACCACCGGGCACAGCTTATGCTTGCCGAAGGCGCGGCCCGCAAAGTAGGCGCAGGTGTCGCCGCCCCATGCAAAGCAGAGGATGAGCAGAATGAAGAAAACAGCATCATAGCCGAATTTTTCCACCGGCAGGCGCTCCTTGAGCAAGATAAAGGAGTAGAAGCAGAAGATCACGATGCCCGAAAACACCAAAAGACCGCTGGCCTTCTGGTAGCTGATGGTGCCGTTGCGCACCACCAGATAGATAGCAAAAAAGGTGACCAGCACAAAAGACATGGGCATGACCAGCTTGCGCATGGCGCTGTAACTGGAAAGCATGACCAGCAATGTGTAGGGTACCAGCACTGCGTACATGAGCCAGTCCCTTTTTTCAAAGCCGAGGGCGCTGTAAATTTCGTGGACGGCGATCAGGGTGATGGCTGCGATCACCAGATTGAACACCATGGTGTTGAAGGTAAACATCACGCCAATGAGCACCAGAATGCCCACGATCGCAGTAATAATGCGTGTTTTCATAGGTTTCGATCTCCTTTGTTCTTCCGGCAGCAGCCCCTTGCGGGGCAACGCATTCCGACCCGAGGAAGTACCGGGTCTGCCGGGTCTGCACCATAGGTGCAGGGTTTGCAGTACGGACGCCGGGCCGCTCAGATGCCGCCGAACCGGCGGCTGCGGTGGTTGAACTCCTCAATGGCGGTGTCCAGATCGGCGCGGGTAAAGTCCGGCCAGAGCACATCCATCTCCACCAGCTCCGAATAGGCGGCCTGCCAGAGCATGAAGTTGGACAGCCGTTTTTCTCCGCTGGGACGCAGGATAAAGTCCGGGTCCTTCTGTCCGGCGGTGTACATGGCATCGCTCATCATCTGCTCGTTGATATCCTCGGGGCGGATCTGGCCTGCCGCAGCCTTTGCAGCCAGCTGCTGTGCTGCCCGCACGATCTCCGGGCGGCCGCCGTAGTTGATGGCGATGTTCAGGGTCATGCCGGTCTTGCAGGCAGAGTCCCCTTCCAGCTCGTTCATCATCTTTTGCAGTTTGGGATCCAGTGCGGTGCGGTCGCCTAAGAACTTAATACGGATATTGCGGTTCTTGTAGTCAAAGCCCTCGATGAGGTACTGGGCGAACAGCTTCATGATGGCACCCACCTCTTCCAGCGGGCGCTTCCAGTTCTCGGTAGAGAAAGCATAGAAGTATACCGATGCTACGCCAAGTTCATCGCAATAGTTTGCAATATCCTTGAACACCGCCGCACCCTTCTTATGTCCTGCGGTGCGGGGCAGACCGCGGTTTTTCGCCCAGCGGCCATTGCCGTCCATGATGATGCCGATGGAAAGCCCCTCGGCAAATTCTTTGGGGTGTGCCATTTATACCTCCCGGCAGCAGGGCTGCCCTGCAAAAAGTGCCGCGCACCTTTCACCAGCGCACGGCACCTCCCAATTGTTATTGTGTGCTGCAGATCAGACGGCCATGATTTCCTTCTGCTTTTCTTCCACGGCAGCATCAATATTCTTGATATACTTATCGGTCAGCTTCTGGACATCCTCTTCCATGGTCTTCTGGGTGTCCTCGGTCAGCTCACCGGCCTTCTTCATGGCCTTGGCCTTATCCATGGCGTCACGGCGCACGTTACGCACGGCAACCTTGGCGTCCTCGCCCAGCTTGGAGACTTCCTTTGCCAGCTGCTTGCGGCGCTCCTCGTTGGGTGCGGGGAAGTTCAGGCGGATGGTAACGCCGTCATCAATGGGGGTGATGCCCACATCGCTGGCCATGATCGCCTTGCTGATGGGACGCAGCAGGGTGCGGTCCCAAGGGGTAATGGTGAGGGTGCGTGCCTCAGAGACGGCCACAGCGGCCACCTGCTGGATGGGGGTGGGGGCGCCGTAGTAGTCCACAAGGACCTTATCCAGCACAGCGGGGTTTGCACGGCCTGCGCGCACAGCGGCCAGCTCGCGGCTCAGGTGCTCCACAGAGCTCTTCATCTTATCTTCGAAAACCTTGGTGTTGCTGCTCATTGTCGTTGTTCTCCTGTTTCTTTATTCTATTGATCCATGCAGGCAGCGCACTGCGCCGCTGCTGCTCTATCCAATCGTATGCAGTTGCACCGGGGCGCTATGCTCAGCCCTCGTAGACCAGTGTGCCCACGTTTTCGCCCTGCACAGCCCGTGCGATGTTGTCCGGGTCGGCCAAATCAAACACCAGAATGGGCAGCTTGTTGTCGCGGCACAGGGTAGCTGCGGTACCGTCCATAACGGCCAGCTGATCCTCCAGCACCTTGGTAAAGGTAAGAGTATCGTACTTTTTGGCATCCGGGTACTTGTGGGGGTCCTTATCGTAAACGCCGTCCACCATGGTCGCCTTGAACATCACATCGGCACTCACCTCCACGGCGCGCAGGGCGGTAGCCGTATCGGTAGAGAAGAAGGGGTTGCCGGTGCCGCCGCCGAACACAGCGATCTTGCCCTCATCCATGGCGCGCAGGGCGTCCTTGCGGGTAAAGGCAGGAGCCACCTGCGGCATGGTGATCGAGGTGAACACCTCGGTGGGCACACCCAGCTGCTCCAGCTTATCAGAGACAGCCAGTGCGTTCATTACCGTAGCCAGCATACCGATCTTATCGGCCAGCGTGCGCTCCATCTTACCGCTGGAGCGGCCGCGCCAGAAGTTGCCGCCGCCCACCACGATGCCGATCTGCACGCCAAGTTCGTGAGCCTTTTTTACGCCGCCGCAAATGGCGTCCATGGTGGGCTCGTCAAAGCCCATGCCCTTTTCGCCGCCCAGCGCTTCGCCGCTGATCTTCAAAAGGATACGCTTATATTTCAATGCCATAATCCAAACACCACCTGTTTTATCTTTCGCCGGATAGCCCGGCATTTTTACTATACTATATTTTACAATAAAACTCCCACAATGTAAACAGTCAAACGCGCCGTTCTTCGCAAAGCTTTTGTGAACGAATGCGCAGTGCCCGCAAAGCCTGCTTTTGTTCCGGGGGGATGCGGTAGCTTTCCACCGCTTTCTGGATGGTCTTGTTGTGCGTCCACACGTCCAGCCGCTCTTCAGTCAGCCACGGCAGTGCCGCTGCGGGCTGCTTTGCCAGTGCCGTGGCAAAATACCACGCCCGCATCATATTGACATAGTATTCTTCGCTGTGCACCGCCGCAACCCAAGCCAGATATTCCGACCGGAAAGCATCGTCCAGATAATACCGCATCAGCATCCCGATCCCGTAGCGCACAGTATACGTTCGGTCAGAGCTCAGCCAGCGCCGGATAGCGGTCAGCAGTTCCGGCTTATGCTGCGCAAACACCTTGGGGCTGAAGCTATCGCAGACTGCCCAGTTATCCACATAGGGCAAAAAGCGCTCAGTTGCCGCCAGCGCTGCGCCATAGTCCCGGACAGGCTCCAGCAGAAAAGCATGGAGGGCGTTTTCTTCATAATAAAAATGCGGTAGTTCTTGCAGAAATGTCTCCGCTTCCGGGGTATCTGCCAGCTGTTTTGCCAGCTTACGCAGCAGCGGCACCCGCACCCCGATCACCGTTTCCGGTGGCAGGGTGGGCATCAGGCGGCTGTAAAAGATCTGATATTCCTTATCCTGCAGCGCAAACAGCTGCGCACGGATCACATCCACTTCCGGCATTTTGTCACTTCCCTTCTGCATCATTGTACCAGATGGGAGGGAAAATGCAAAGAGAAAAGGCTCCACCTTTTCAGATGAAGCCTTTGGAGCATCCCGCGCTTTCTATAATAGTATCCCCGTTTCTGTTTTTCCTGCTTGTTTATCCCACCCGCTGCCGCTTATCCAGCCGCATCTTATCAGCTATCATTGCAATAAACTCGCTGTTGGTGGGTTTGCCACGCAGGTTATGGATGGTATAGCCGAAGTAGCTGTTGAGGGTATCCACATCTCCCCTGTCCCACGCCACCTCGATGGCGTGGCGGATGGCACGCTCCACGCGGCTGGCGGTGGTGCCGTTTTTCTTGGCGATTTCCGGGTACAGGCGCTTGGTCACGGCGTTGATGTACTCCGGCTCGTTCATGGTGAGCAGGATGGCATCCCGCAGGAACTGGTAGCCCTTGATGTGGGCGGGCACGCCGATCTGGTGCAGTATTTCGGTGACGGTTAACTCGTCGCTGTCCACACTGGTGTGGAGCAGGTGCTTTTCCTGTCCGCTGGCTGCCTTGAGCACCCGGGCCGCAAGGACGCTTTCATCAAAAGGCTTGACGAAATAGTAGGCAAAGCCCTCGTCCAGCAGTTCCTGTACCATTTCCTCGCTCTGGAACGCGCCGGTGACGAAAAACGAGGTGTGGCGCTCCCCTGCGGCGTTGTAGCGCTGCTTGACCGCCAGCGCGTCCAGCCCGGGCATAAAGGCGTCCAGCAGCACTACCTGCGGGTGAACGGCCAGCATCTTCTGTAAAACCTTGTTTCCATCCTTTTCCACAACGGTCACTTCCACGCCCTTTTGCTCCAGCGCCTCGCGGCAGGCTTCTGTGATCTGAGCACCGGTATCCGACATCAAGAATCTCACTTTATCCATGGTTGTTTCCTCCAATGTGTGCAGTTCCTTTAATACCATGGATTTTACCATAATTTTCCAGACAGTTCAACGGTTTATTTTGGGAAATTATGGAAATTTTGCTCGAATGTCCTACTTTTTTATGCTGCCGCGTCCGTTCCGGGCACGGAATGTGCCTGTTCCAGCATGGTTTGTGCAAAAATGCCGTAGCCTCGTGTCGGGTCGTTGACCAGCACATGGGTCACCGCACCCACCAACCGCCCGTTTTGCAGGATGGGACTGCCGCTCATCCCCTGCACGATGCCGCCGGTCTGTGCCAGCAGTGCCGGGTCGGTGACGCGCAGCACCATGTTGCGGCGCGGGTCGGCATCGTTCACCTTTTCAATATAGACGCGGTAGCTGCGGGGCGTTTCGCCGCTGGTAGTGGTCAATATCTCTGCCGCGCCGGGCAGCACCTCCTGCGCAAAGGCAAGCTCCGTCTGCTGACCCGCAATGGCGGTGCTTACCGTGCCGTAGACGCCGTTTTCGCCGTTGATGCAGATCCTGCCAAGGGCGTGGTCACTGATAAATTTTCCCTTCAGTTCCCCGGGGCTGCCGGCGGTGCCGCCGGTGCAGCCCACGATCTGGCAGGCCACGACCTCGCCGCTGCGCAGGGCGACCTGCTCACCGGTGTCGCTGTCGCTGATGGGGTGACCCAGCCCGGCAAACACCCCGGCCTGCGCGTCCACAAAGGTCAAAGTGCCCACCCCGGCAGAGGAATCCCGCACCCACATCCCTGCCCTCCACTGGGCGTTCTGGGTATCCCACACCGGCAAAAGGGTGGTCTGCCGCTGCTCGCCCTTGCGGACGTAGACCACCTCCACCGCCGCACCGGCAGCGGCTTCCAGCGCGGCATGGACCTGCTCGTTGGTCTCGGTGACGGTGTTCCCCATGCGGATGACCCGGTCGCCCAACCGCAGCCCGGCCTGCTTTGCGGGGTTCACCGTACCGGCGGCGGTATGCACCTCGGAAAAGCCCACCACAAGCGCACCCTCTGAGAACATCTTCACCCCAAAGGGCGTGCCGCATACTGTGACCGTGGGGCGCTGCATCACGGTGGCGCGGATGGTCTTGACCGGCAGCCAGCCGCCCAGCGCCAGCGTGGTCTGATAGTTGCCCGCCGCCCGGGTGCTTGCCACGTTGCGGCTGCCGTGCCCACGCAGCGGCTCCACCCAGCCAAAGCGCGGCAGCATGAGCGGCTGTTCCGGTTCCAGATAGACCTGCTCCGGCAGGGCGCACCACAGCCAGCCCAGCGCCGCCACAGCGGCCACCAGCAGATAGGCACTCATGATCTTACCCCACCGGATGATGCTGTGCTTGGACATTTTACGGCCTCCCTGCGCATTTTTCGGGGTTAGTATGTGCAGAAAAGGACGAAAAAACCGCACCTGCATCCCAAAATGGACACAGGTGCGGTTATAGTTTTACAGGAACAGGCGCTTATGCGTCCTGCAGCTCGCCGCGGCTGGCGGCCTTGAGGTAGGCGAAGATGAACTCATCGATATCGCCATCCATCACGGCATCCACGTTGCCGGTCTCGTAGTTGGTGCGGTGATCCTTGACCATGGTGTAGGGCATGAACACATAGCTGCGGATCTGGTGACCCCATGCGATCTCGTTCTGCACGCCCTTGATGTCATCGATCTTATCCATGTGCTGCTGCTTGGCGATCTGGTAGAGCTTTGCCTTCAGCATTTCCATAGCGTAGTCGCGGTTCTGGAACTGGCTGCGCTGGGTCTGGCAGCTGACCACGATACCGGTGGGCTTGTGGATCAGACGGACAGCGGAAGAGGTCTTATTGATGTGCTGGCCGCCGGCGCCGGAGGAGCGGTACACCTGCATCTCGATATCCTCGGGGCGGATGTCCACCTGAATGGTATTGTCCAGCTCCGGCATGACCTCCAGAGAGGCAAAGCTGGTCTGGCGGCGGGCGTTAGCATCAAAGGGAGAGACACGCACCAGACGGTGCACGCCGTTCTCGCTCTTGAGCAGACCGTAGGCGTTGGCACCCTTGACCATCATGGAGGCGCTCTTCAGACCGGCTTCATCGCCGTCCTGATAGTCCAACACCTCCACGGTCATGCCGTGTGCCTGTGCCCACTTATTATACATACGATACAGCATCTCGGCCCAGTCCTGTGCCTCGGTGCCGCCGGTGCCAGCGTGGAAGGTAAGGATAGCGTTGCTGTGGTCGTATTCGCCGTTCAGCATGGTCATCAGCTGCAGCTCCTCCACAGCTTTGCCCACGGTGTTCACGGCCTCCTCGGCCTCGGGGATCATGGCAGGGTCGTACTCCTCGTCCAGCATCTCCAGCATGGTCTCGGCGTCATCGTACAGACCCTGCAGCTTTTCAAAGCGGTTCAGCTTGCCCTTCAGGTCGCCGACCTCGTCAAACACCTTCTTGCTCAGCTCGGCATCATCGTAAAAGCCGGGGCGGGACATGGTGTGCTCCAGCTCCTGCACGCGCTTGCGGCTTGCTTCAATGGCCAGTGCTTCTTCCAGGTCCTTAACGGCCTTGGCGTGCTCGGCCAGCTGCACTTTCAGTTCATCAGTCGTGATCATTCTCTAAGTTCCTCTCGTTCAAGGGTTTCCATCATAACAGATAATGTCCCCGGCAGCGCGTATTTTCCGCCCTGCCAAAAGACACAGTTTATACACAGATACTTCATTAGTATACCGAGAATCTGTGATAAAGTAAAGAGGAAAAATACTATCTTGCCGGATTTTTAAAGATTTTCACCTTTTCTTTTCATTCCCAGGGGAGTATAATACCAGTATGATCGATTTCACAGGAGGATATCATGCCGAAATATTATGGCTGTCCCTGTGAGGGCTGCGGCAAGCCGCTGACCCTTCAGGACGACATCGTGGTCTGCCCGGACTGCGGTGCACCCTACCACCGCACCTGTTACGAGAAGATGGGTCTGTGCGTCCACGCCCCCGCCCATGGCGCAGGCTACGAGTGGAAATTTCCTTATCAGGATGCCCAGCTGCGCACCTGCCCCGCCTGTGGGGAGCGTACCCTGCGCAGCGAAAGCGTCTGCCGCTGCTGCGGCGCTGCCCTGCCCCCCGAAAGCGCAGAGCAGCCCAACGACCGTGCTGCCGCCAGCGCCGAGCAGAACCGGGATTTTGATTACAGCGGGATGTACCGGGACGAAATGTACCGAAACTTTACCGAAAAGGTCGTTGACCCGGTGCACCGCAACGTGCGCGCGGCCTTTGGCAAGGACGAGCTGATCGATGGTGTCCCTTATCAGGACTGGGTGGATTATATCGGCACGGCTGCACCGGTCTATCTGAATGATTACAGCCAGATGCAGCTGCGTCATTCCAAGATCTCCATGAGTTTTTCGGCACTGCTGTTCGGTCCCTTCTACTTTTTCTATCGCAAGGCATGGAAGCCCGCCTTTGGCTTTCTGGCTGCAGAAC
Organism: uncultured Faecalibacterium sp.; assembly: GCA_934525325.1. Lineage (GTDB taxonomy): Bacteria > Bacillota > Clostridia > Oscillospirales > Ruminococcaceae > Faecalibacterium. The sequence continues at coordinate 6,832 of CAKSZE010000026.1, read as the reverse complement.
TGCTGCTGTTCGCCCCCACCTTAATTAGCATGATGCAGACCACCGGCAGTCCGCTGACCGCCGGGATCAGTGCCGCTACACTGGTGGTGCTGAGCCGCATCATGTCCCTTCTCAGCTTTGTGCTGATGCTGGTGCGTGGGCTGTATGGCAAGTGGCTTTACCGCCGCAGCGCAGCGGCACGCATCCGCCGCATCCGTGCCGAGTTCCCGGACCCGGAGCAGCGCCGCGCCGTGCTGAACGCACAGGGCGGTGTCAGCATTGCGGCCTGCATTGGCGCGTTTATCCTGCTGATGATCGTTGGCAGCCTTTGTTCCATGCTGCTGGGGCCGGATCTGAACGCACTGGTCGGCACCTTTATTTAATTCTGTTTCACGCAGGATGGGGATCCTGCTGAAAAGCGCGGTTCGCCGTGCATAAAACGAGAACATGGGAGAATCATTATGAAAAAAGTCACCAAAGCCGTTATTCCGGCTGCGGGTCTTGGCACCCGCGTACTGCCCGCTACCAAGGCAATGCCCAAGGGCATGCTGCCCCTCGTGGACAAGCCCGCCATCCAGTATCTGGTGGAGGAGGCCGTCCGCTCCGGCATTACCGATATCCTGATCATTCTGGGCCGCAACCAGAGCATTATTGAGGATCACTTTGACCGCAGCCCCGAGCTGGAGGAAAAGCTGGCAAAACCCGGCAAGGAAAAAATGCTGGAAGAGTGTCTGGGCATTGCAAATATGGCCAACATCCTGTTCGTGCGCCAGAAGGAGACGCTGGGTCTGGGTCACGCGGTCAACACCGCAAAGGCCTTTACCGGCGATGATCCCTTTGTGGTCATCTACGGCGACGACGTGATCTGGGGCGAGGATCCGGTCTGTGCCCAGCTGATCCGTGCCTACGAGGAGTTCGGCCGTCCGGCTGCGGGTGTATCCGCTGTGCCTTGGGAGGACGTGAGCCGCTATTGCAGCTTGAAGACCACTCCCCTCCACGACAACTACTTCTTTGTGGATGATATGATCGAAAAGCCCAAGAAGGGGCAGGAGTTCAGCAACTATTCCATTCTGGGCCGTGTGCTGCTGACCCCGGAGATCTACGAGATCCTTGCCAACACCAAGCCCGGTGCCGGCGGCGAGATCCAGCTGACCGACGCCATGGCAGAGTATGCCCGCACCCGCGGCGGCATGACCGCTGTGGAGTTCACCGGCAAGCACTACGATATGGGCAACAAGCTCAAGGTCGTGGAGGCTCAGGTGGAACTGGCACTGCAGCACCCCGAGATCGGCGAGGAGTTCCGCGCCTACCTGAAGGAGTTCTGCAAAACGCTGTAAATATGCTGCGCAAATGATAAAAACGGGGCTGCTGCACGAAACCATGTGCAGCAGCCCCGTTTTTGTATATACTCAGATGAAAAAGGGGGTCAGAAACGCCCGCAGGCGTTTCTGACCCCCAAATACAAACCTGTTTTATTTTGCCTGACTGGGATGCGGCACGGGCGGGTGCTTGGTGAACATGGCCTTGAGTGCCAGCGGGGTGGTCACGCTGGACACCACGATCAGCAGGATCACAGCGGTGAAGTAGACCGGATCTACCACGCCGATGGCCAAGCCCTTCTGTGCCACGATCAGTGCCACCTCGCCGCGGGTCATCATGCCGACGCCGACCTTCAGGGAATCGTCCCAGTTGAAGCGGCAGACCTTTGCAGCCAGACCGCAGCCGATGATCTTGGTGATCAGTGCCACCACCACAAAGCAGACGCAGAAGAGTAAAATCTCCGGGGTCAGGCCGCTGATATCGGTCTTGAGACCGATAGAGGCAAAGAAGATGGGCGCAAAGATGACGTAGTTGCTGATATCCACCCGGCGCTCCACATAGGGTGCGTCATCCATGGTGCACAGCACGATACCTGCAATGTAAGCACCGGTGATATCGGCGATGCCGAAATATTCCTCTGCAATGTAAGCCATTGCAAAGCAGAACGCCATGCTCACGATGGTGATACGCTGGGTATGGGGATTGCGCTGATCCAGCCACTTCATGGCGTAGTGCACCACAAGGCCAACGCCCAATGCGGTGGCAAAGAACAGCACCGTATTGAACAACACCTTACCCAGACCCGTACCGGTACCGCTGCTGGCACCCAGCACGCAGGTGAGCACCACGATGCCGATGACGTCATCAATGACAGCGGCACTGACGATAGTGGTGCCCAGAAAGCTCTTCAGGTGTCCAAGCTCCTGCAAGGTAGCCACCGTGATGGACACACTGGTGGCGGTCATGATGGTGCCGATGAACAGCGCACGGTAGAACTCCGGGCTGCCCACTGCGGCAAAGCCGTAGAACGCACCATATAATAAGGTGCCGCCCACCAAAGGCACAGCCACACCAACGGTGGCGATCAAGGTGGCGATGGGACCGGCCTTGATCAGCTCCTTCAGGTTTGTGCCGAGGCCGGTGGTGAACATGAGCATCACAACGCCGATCTCTGCAAAGATGGAGATGGAGTCGCTGATCTGCACCAGATTCAGCAAACAGGGGCCGATGAGCAGGCCGGCGATGATCTCGCCCACCACCTGCGGCGCCTTGCATTTGCGTGCCAGCAGGCCAAAGAATTTCGCGCTCAGGATTATGATTGCCAGATCTCGAAACAACGAATACATGGATTATCCTCCTTTTATTTTTCCCACTTCCCTGCCACTGCCGGAGCCCCGGCCCTGCCATATTGCAGGGAAATCGTCTACATTATAGTCCTTTTTACCAAAAAATGCAAAACATTTTTTATCGTTCTTTTTGCCGAAAAAGCTTGACAGAAGCAAAGAAGCTTGCTATAATAAATTGCTGTCTGAACAGACACGCCGCACAGGCCGCGATGCCGCAGCCTGTGTACCCTTGGCCTTGCAGATCCGCAGGGCCCTCAAGTCCAAAAGGAGGTGCTACAAAAATGGCAAAGTACGAAACCATGCTGATTACCAGCGCCGCTCTCGATGAGGAGGCTTCCGCCGCTCTGGTGGGTAAGTTCAAGTCCCTGATCGAGGCTAACGGTACGATCGATTCTATCGACGAGTGGGGCAAGCGCCGTCTGGCCTACCCCATCAACGACGAGGAAGAGGGCGTCTACACCGTGATCAACTTCACCAGCGAGCCCAGCTTCCCCGCTGAGCTGGACCGTGTGTACAAGATCACTGAAGGCGTTATGCGCAGCCTGATCATTGCTCACGAGGAGTAATTCTTCTGTGACAGAAAGGGAAACCGTACTATGTTGAATGTTGTTGCTATCATGGGTCGCCTTGCGCGTGACCCTGAAATGCGTCAGACCACTACCGGCAAGAATGTTGCTTCGTTCCGCATTGCCTGCGACCGCGGGCGCCGCGATGCCAATGGGCAGAGCGTGGCGGACTGGATCGATGTGGTTGCATGGGATCGGCAGGCCGAGTTTGTCTGCCGCTATTTCCAGAAAGGTTCCCTGATCGTTGTGGACGGCCGTTTGCAGTCCCGTCAGTATCAGGATAAGACCGGCGCAAACCGCACTGCCGTTGAAGTGGTTGCCAGCAACATCAACTTTGCAGGCCCCAAGAGCAGCAATGCAGGTGACGGAAACGGCTATCAGAATGCCGCTCCGTCCTACCAGAACGCAGCGCCTGCCCGCCCGGCTGCTGTGGAGGCAGCTCCCAGCTACTCTGCCGGTAATGCCGACGACTTCGCCGTCATCGACGACAGCGACGACCTGCCGTTCTGACACGAAACGGTCCATCCGTTAAAAATCCAATAGGAGGTAATAAGCAATGGCTTTTGAAAGAACCGAAGGCTCTCGCCCCGCACGCCCCATGCGTCGCGGCCGCAAGAAGGTTTGCAGCTTCTGTGTCGATCGCATCGACACCATCGATTACAAGGACGTGCCCCGTCTGCGTAAGTACGTCTCTGAGCGTGCAAAGATCATTCCCCGCCGTGTGACCGGCACCTGCGCTTATCATCAGCGCGCACTGACCATCGCCATCAAGCGTGCTCGTCACGTTGCTCTGATGCCCTACGTCAGCGACTAATCTTTAAAAAACCAACCCGATCAAAATAATCAGCAATCAGCAAAGCGCTCTCACCGATGACAAGGTGAGAGCGCTTTTTTGTGCTTTAGCGTCAGATATACTGTTCACACCACTGTTTTACCATCTCCCCCATCTGCCGGGCTGTCAGGCCATCGGTAGAAAGAAAGGTCACATTTTTCTTTTCCCGGAACCATTCCCGTTTCAGCGGCAGAAGATGGTTCAGGTAATATGTAAAGAATTCCCGGGAACGGGAGGCGTCTCCCGCTTTGCGGGCGCGTAGGACTGCCTCAGACGCATCCAGAAACAGAATATGCTCCGGCATACAAGCCTGCACTGCTGCAAGCTCCGGTGCTAAGGCTTGCCGGATTGCTTCTGCATCCCACTCCAATCCCCTGCTTTTGGGGTAGTTCAAGGTGTAGAACTCGATCTCCTCCGCTCCGAAATCCATCACGGCGTGGGGGTATTTTTTTGCTTTCTGTCCGCGGCGCAGTTCATTGCGCAAAAAAAGCCGCTGGATCTCCAGATAGTCCGCATAGCTGTTCTTATTCAGCCCGCGCCGCTTTATCTCTGCGAGGACGGTAGCGTTGTCCTCAAAGCAGATATGCACCTGTTGGCAGTGCTGTTCCAGATAGCGGGCTGCCGTGGTCTTTCCCACTGCCATGCAGCCCTGCAAGGATAAAATCATACCTTTCACCCCTCTCTTTTTCACATAGTATAGCACATTCAGCTGCGTACCGGAAAGTGTTTTCCGCACAAAAAGTTACAAAGTGGTACGATAATTTCCGGTCTATTCTGACTTGTACCGGGAATTATCGGTATTTTCAGTTCTGCTGCTTTGCACGCAAATCAAACTGCACAAATGCAAGGGGCAGCATTGCACACCTTGTACAAAGTTGAATCACCCTTATTGATTTTTTATACAAAATGTGCCATACTAATGTCACTGGAAACGTTCCCGACAACGTTCCCGAAACACTTTCAGAAAGCGAGGTTCTCCGACGTGGCAAACCTGACCATCAAGGATATCGCACGAATCAGTGGCTGCTCTGTCAGCACCATCTCCCGTGTGATCAACGACAGGCCGGATGTGCGTCCTGAGACCAAGGAACACGTTCTGAAGGTAATGCGGGAGGCCGGGTTCGTGCCCAACACCAACGCCCGACAGCTGAAGATCCAGCAGTCCCGCAGCCTTGTGTTTGTGGTAAAGGGCACCCGGAACATCTTCTTTTCCGATTTTCTGGTGCAGCTCCAGCGCGCCGCCACCCTGTATGGGTACAACGGCATCGTCTCCTATCTGGATGAGAACGCCAACGAGATCGATGCTGCGGAAAAGATCCTGCGGGAGATCAAGCCCAAAGGCATCATCTTCCTGGGCGGCAGCGTGGCAAACTTCCAGCGGGGCTTTGACGCCATCAATGTTCCCTCGGTACTCACCACGCTGGTCACGGACGAGCTGGCCTTTCCCAACCTTTCCATGGTAGGCGTGGATGATCGGGCAGCAGCTTATACCGCTGTGGACTACCTCATCCGGCAGGGACACCGTAAGATCGCCGTTCTGGGCGGCCCGGTGACCAGCTACCCCAGCGTGATGCGCCGCAAGGGTGCGCAGCAGGCCATGGAGGATGCAGGCATCCTGTTCAATGATAAGCTGTACGGCCTGTCCAACTACGATTTCGAATCTGCCTACCACGCCATGAACAGTCTGCTGGCCCGCCGGGCGGATTTCACCGCCCTGTTCGCCATGAGCGATGTCATCGCCTTTGGTGCCATCCGGGCGCTGGTGAGCGCCGGACTCCGGGTACCGGAGGATGTTTCGGTGATCGGCTTTGACGGCATCACGATGTCCCGCTACTGCGTGCCGGTGATGACCACTATCGTCCAGCCCAGCGAGCAGATCGCGCTGCAAAGCATTGAGCTGCTGGTGCGGCAGATCGAGCATGGCTCCCCCGCCCAGACCGTGACCCTGCAGCCGGAATTGCAGCAGGGCGAAAGCGTAAGGGCCATTTAAATTTTGTATTCCCTCCGTCGAAGGACGGAGAGTATATAGTTGATCTGTAATTTTAATAAGAAGGAGAACTTATTATGAAAAAGATGATCACTCGTCGTAACTTCCTGAAGGCCGCTGGCGTTTCTGCCGCTGCTCTGGGTCTGGCTGCCTGCGGCGGCTCTTCCAGCAGCACCGCTTCCTCTGCTGCCAGTTCTACCGCTGCTTCCAGCACCGCTGCAAAGGCAGACGGCAAGGTCTACTACCTGAACTTCAAGCCCGAGCAGGATCAGGCTTGGCAGGATCTGGCTAAGGTCTACACTGAGGAGACCGGCGTGCCCGTGACCGTTGTGACCGCCGCTTCCGGCCAGTACGAGACCACTCTGATGAGCGAGATGGAGAAGAGCGAGGCTCCCACCCTGTTCCAGGTGAACGGCCCTGTGGGTCTGGCAAACTGGAAGGATTACTGCTACGATCTGTCCGGCAGCCCTGTCTACGGCGAGCTGACCAGTGACTCCTTTGCACTGAAGGACGGCGACGCTGTTACCAGCATTGCATACGTCATCGAGACCTACGGCATCATCTACAACAAGGAACTGCTGACCGCCGCCGGTTACAAGCAGGAGGACATCAAGGGCTTCGCTGACCTGAAGAAGGTTGCTGACGACATTCAGGCTCGCAAGGCTGAGCTGGGCGTGGAAGGTGCTTTCACCTCTGCCGGTATGGACGGTTCTTCTGACTGGCGTTTCAAGACCCATCTGGCAAACCTGCCCATCTACTACGAGTACAAGGCAGACGGCATCGGCTCCACCGACGCCATCAA
>CAKSZE010000025.1 GCA_934525325.1 uncultured Faecalibacterium sp. | reverse complement strand
GCCGCAGGCGCTTCGGTGGGTCTGGGCAACATCTGGCGCTTCCCGTATCTGGCAGCCAAATACGGCGGCGGCATTTTTCTGCTGGTATACATTCTGCTGGCAGTCACCTTTGGCTATACCATGATCGTGGCCGAGACCGCGCTGGGACGTATGACCCACAAAAGCCCGGTCAGCGCCTATGCCCACTTTGGTAAGGGCAGGGGCATCCGCTTTGGCGGCTGGATCAACGCCATCATCCCCATTTTGATCGTGCCGTATTATTCGGTCATCGGCGGCTGGGTCATCCACTATCTGGCAGAGTACCTGTGCGGACGCGGCGGAAATCTGGCGGCGGACGGCTACTTCTCAGCCTTTATCACAAACGGCTTGCAGGCCGAGCTGGCGTTTTTGCTGTTCACCCTGTTCACGCTGGGCGTCATCTTTGCCGGTGTGCGCAACGGCGTGGAGCGCGTCTCCAAGGTGATGATGCCGGTGCTGGTGGTGCTTTCGCTGGTCATCGCAGGGTATTCGGTCACCCGTCCCGGTGCACTGGCGGGTGTAAAGTACTTTCTGGTGCCCAACCCCAAAAACTTTTCGTGGATGACCGTGGTCACCGCCATGGGACAGATGTTCTATTCTCTGTCCATCGCCATGGGCATTCTGGTCACTTTCGGCTCTTATATGAAGAAGGACGTCTCCATCGAGGAGTCCACCGAGAACGTGGAGGTGTTCGATACCGCCATTGCCATCATGGCAGGTCTGATGATCATCCCGGCGGTGTTCGCCTTCTCCGGCGGCGACCCGGACACCCTGCAGGCCGGCCCTGCGCTGATGTTCATCACCATTCCCAAGGTGTTTGCCAGCATGGGTCTGGGCACCGTGGTGGGCGTGCTGTTCTTTGTGTTGGTGCTGTTTGCAGCCATTACCAGTTCCATCGCCCTGACCGAGAGCGCCGTCTCCACCTTTGAGGACGAGCTGGGCTGGAATCGTACCCGCTCCACCGTGCTCATCGGCGCCATCATGGTGGTGCTGGGCAGCCTGTCGGCACTGGGCTACGGACCGCTGGCCGGGGTGACTGTGTTCGGGATGCAGTTCCTGGACTTCTTCGACTTCCTGACCAACTCGGTCATGATGCCCATTGCGGCCATTGCTACCTGCCTGCTGGTGTCCCGTGTCATCGGCGTGGAGCAGATCGCGCAGGAGGTGGAGCAGGACGGTCAGCGGTTCCGCCGCAAGCCGGTGTTCAATTTTATGATCCGCTGGCTTTGCCCCATTTTTGCAGCCATCATTCTGGCAAGCTCGGTGGCAAATGCCTTGGGCTGGATCGCCATGTAAGGTAAAGAAAACAGGTCTTTCAAGCAGCAGAACGCAGGCTTTTTAACAGGATAAGGGGGTTCTTATGAAAATGGAAACCTTGAAACAGCAGATCCTGACAGCAAAGGGTGACGTGCGGGCAGAGCTGGTGCTGAAAAACGCCCGGGTCATCAACGTGTTCACAAACGAGATCGAGCAGGCCGATGTAGCCATCCGTCAAGGCATCATCCTTGGCGTGGGGCACTATACCGGCGAGACCGAGCTGGACTTGCAGGGCAGGTATGTCTGCCCGGGGCTTGTGGATGGCCACATCCATATTGAAAGCTCTATGCTCTGCGGCCCGGCCTTTGAGCGGGCGGTGCTGCCCCACGGCACTACGGCGGTGGTCACCGACCCGCACGAGATTTCCAACGTGGCCGGTACGGCGGGGCTGGACTTTATGCTGGAAACTACGAAAGATCTGGCACTTTCGGTCTACTTCATGCTGCCCTCCTGCGTGCCCGCTACCGGGCTGGACGAGTCCGGCGCGGTGCTGGAAGCGGAGCAGCTGCGCCCCTATTACCAGCAGCCCCGGGTGCTGGGTCTGGCGGAGCTGATGAACTCCTACGGCACAGTGCGCGCGGATGAAAAGATCCTGCAGAAGATATGCGACTGCACCGCTGCGGGCAAAAAGATCGATGGGCACGCACCCTTCCTCAGCGGGGAGGAGCTGAACGCCTATATCGCCGCCGGGGTGCAGTCCGACCATGAGTGCTCGGACATCCACGAAGCCATGGAAAAGCTGCGGCGCGGCCAGTACATCATGGTGCGGGAGGGCACGGCGGCGCAGAACATGGAAAGCCTGCTGCCCCTGTTCCGGGAGCCCTATTGCAGCCGCTGTATGCTGGTGACCGACGACAAACACCCCGGAGACCTCTTGCAGGGCGGGCATATCGACTACATCATCCGCAAGGCCATTGCTGCCGGGGTAGACCCGGTGGTGGCGGTGCGGATGGGCACCCTTGTTCCGTGCCAGTATTTTGGCCTTGCGCACAGCGGCGCGGTAGCCCCCGGCTATACCGCCGACCTGATCGTGCTGTCGGATCTGGAACAGTTCACGGTGGAGCAGGTGTATAAAAAGGGCAAACTGGTGGCGCAGCAGGGCAAAATGCTGCACCCCGCCGCCCTTGTGGTGGACAAGGCGCGGTTTGCGCGGGTATTTGATTCCTTCAATATGGACGAGATCACCCCAGAGCAATTGCAGCTGAAGCAGACCGGCACCCGGCAGCGGGTGATCTGCCTGACTCCGCACGCTCTGCTGACCACCGAAAAGATCGTTCCGTTCTGCCAGCACCCGGGCACAGCGCCCGGCGTGGACGTGGCACAAAAGATCGTCAAGCTGGCGGTGTTCGAGCGGCATCACCGCTCCGGTCATGTGGGATTGGGCTTTTTGGGCAACTACGGCCTGCAATGCGGCGCAGTGGCTTCCAGCATCGCCCACGACTCCCACAACCTCATCGTGGCGGGCACCAACGATGCCGACATGGTGCTGGCGGGCAACACGGTGCGCAAGAATAAAGGTGGTCTTGCCTTTGCACTGAACGGACAGGTGGTAGGGGAGCTGCCGCTGCCGGTGGCAGGGCTTATGAGCACCGAGAGCGCCGAGACTGTGGAGAAAAAGCTGCAAGCGCTCAAGGCGGCGCTGAAAGCCCACGGCATCTCGGAGGACATCGATGCCTTTATGACCCTTGCTTTTGTAAGCCTGCCGGTCATCCCGAAGCTGCGGCTGAACACCTACGGCATCGTGGATGTGGAGGCCCAGCGGATCGTCCCGGCGGTGTTCTGAGAGCGCTGCCTGAGAAGGCAAACTATAAATCTGACGTTTTTATCGCAATGCCGGACAGTCTGCGGACTGTCCGGCATTGCGTTTTACGGCAAGATGGCTCTTGACTTTTTGCCACAGAACCGGTATGTTGATACTGTCCGTCTGACACACAATATTGCATTTATAATACAAGGAAACTTTATGGAAAAACGCAGCACACCCTCTTTGCAGATCACCGACCGCTTTGGCGCACAGGCGGCCTTTGCCAGTCTGCGCCTGCCAGACGGCACCGAAACCAACGTACCGGCAGAGCACGCAGCCGCTATTTATGTAAACGAGCAGCCCGCCTTCCGGGTGGTATGCACCCCGGCGCTGCTGCCGCAGCTGGCCTTGGGACGGCTGCTCACCGAAGGGTGGATCGCATCTGCGGACGAGGTGGAGCAGATCGCCGTCTGCGCCGAGGGCGCAAAGGTGCAGGTGTATCTGCACCACCCGCTGCCCACCCGCCGTGCTGCCGCGCAGGAGGTTGCCAGCTGTTGTACTGATAATATCGCGCTGGGCAGTCCGGTGGAGTTGCAGCCTTTGCGCCCTGTGCCGGGGCTTGCCTTGCAGCCGGAATGGGTGGAGCGCCTGACCGCCGCCATGCACGCCGGTCTGCCGCTGTACCGCGCCACCCGGGCGGTGCACAGCTGCTTTGTGCTACATAAAGGGAAAATCGTTTTTGCCTGCGAGGATCTGGGGCGGCACAACGCGCTGGATAAAGCGGTAGGCTGCGCGGTGCTGGCGGGGCTGCCGCTGGCAGAATGTGTGCTGTACACCAGCGGCCGGGTGCCGCTGGATATGGTGCGCAAGGCCATCCGCGCCGGGGTGCCGGTGCTGGTAAGCAAAAGTATGCCCACCGTGCAATCCGCAGAGCTTGCGGCGGAATACGGCCTGCAGCTGGTGTGCGGGCGCAAAATCCCTAAACTTTAAACAAATTTTACAAAAACAATAGTTACAAATCGGAAAAGGCTGTCTGTTTCTGTTGACATCCTTTGCGCCCCCATGTTAATATATTATCGAAGAGACCGCTCCGCTGTTGCAGCAGCCAGAGCGGCCTCAATTGCTGTCCGGGGTTACCCGGCAAAATAAAAAACAGGCAGGTGATAACATGAAGCAGGCAACCAACCCGTTTGCGCCCGTACCGCTGTGGCGCAAGCGGCTGCCGGGCTATGCAGCCATGGGCGCTGCCACGGTTGCCATGGCGGTCGGTCTGATCGCTGTGCAGCACGCGCGCACCACGGTTGCCGGTACCCTGCTGCCGGTGTCGGAGACGGATGCAGCCGCCTACGGCATCAGCGCAGTGTACCAGCTCGACGATGGCAGCTACCGCGTGGAGGGCTCTCAGAAGGGCTTCCAGAGCGATGTACAGGCTGCCGTGACCATTGACGCCGAGGGCAATGTTTCCGCAGTAGAGATCCTCTCTCAGGACGAAACAGAAAGCCTTGGCGGCCAGTGCGTCAACCCGGAGTTCACGTCCCAGTATCAGGGCGCAGCTCCCTTCACGCTGGCGGGCAAAAGCTACACCGTAACGGACCCCGTTACCGGTGCCGCCTATGCCGCTGCCGGTGCGGCGGAGGAGCAGCCCGCTGCCGCCGGGGATTTTGACCCCGCACAGTGGCGCACCTATGATACCTCTCCCGAGGCCGAGGCTACCCGCAAGATGTATGCTGCGGGGCTTACCTTCTCAGCATTGAAGGGGGAGCCCTTGGACGATGAGCTGGCTCCGCCGCTGGATTCCAGCGCTGAAGCCGTGGCACGGCGCAAGCTGTACGCAGCCACGCTCAGCAAGAGCGCACAGGACGGCGAGCCGATGGCGATTCCCTTTGCGGATCTTTCGGCAGAAGAGCAGTCCAAGGTGCGTCTGGAGCAGGCCAGCCTGACCACCACCGGCAATGCGTCCGGTGCCGTCAGCGCAGACCTGACCGAGGTGGACGCCCTTTCCGGTGCGACCATCACCTCTTCGGCTGTGACGACCATCGTCAACAACTCGTATTTCTATGTGACCGGGGTACTCTGCGCAGAGTGACCTCAACGGAGGAATGGAACCTATGGCAAAAACTGATTTCCTGACGGCTGACATGACCCGCCGTCAATTCATGAAGATCTCGGGCAAGAGCCTTGCAGGGCTCACCCTGTCCGCTTCCATGCTGTCCCTGTTCGGCTGCTCCCAGCAGCAGGTGGATTCCGGCGCAGTGGCCACTTGGGCACTGCCGCAGGGCCTGCTGGTGGTCAACGCAGACCTGTGCACCGGCTGCCAGCGCTGCGAGATCAACTGCACCCTGACCAACGACGGCGTGTGCTCCTCTTACATCAGCCGCGTCAAGATCCAGCGCCGTCTGAATCTGGACGGTGCCGGCAACGGCCTGCTGTCCGGCAGCGACAACTGCTGGGTCTACTTCCCGGACACCTGCCGCCAGTGCGAAGACCCCGCCTGCGGCAACGCCTGCCCCCAGAAGGCCATTACGACCAATGCGCAGGGCATCCGCGTGGTGGACACCGACAAGTGCATCGGCTGCGGGGCCTGCCACGACGCCTGCCCTTGGCATATGCCCACCGTCAACCCCGAGACCGGCAAGTCGTCCAAGTGCATCGCCTGCGGTGCCTGCGTGGCAGGCTGCCCGTCCGGCGCTCTGTCCATCGTGGACTGGGATGCCGTTACCAGTGCAGCACAGGCTGCTTACATGGATCTGTAAGGAGGAACAACAATGGCTGAAACCTATGGCTGGGCAGGCAAGATCCTGCGCGTTGACCTGACCACCGGCGAGATCACCACGCAGGACGACGCAAAATACCATAAATATATCGGCGGTATGGGCATGGCCTACCGCATCATGTACGAGGAAGCTCCCATGGAGCTGGACCCCTATGACGAGAAGGCTCTGGTCATCTTCGGTGTCGGTCCCCTGACCGGTGCCGGCGTGCCCTGCTCCGGCCGCATGAACGTGACCTTCCGCTCCACATGGTCCAAGGGCAATTCCATCGTTGATGCTCACATGGGCGGCCACATCGGCTCCATGCTGAAGTATGCCGGCTACGACGGCATCGTGTTCAGCGGAATCTCCGAAAAGCCCGTCTACCTGCGCATCGAGGACGACAAGGTCTCTCTGGAGGATGCAAGCGAGATCTGGGGCAAGGGCACCTTTGCTGCCAACAAGTGGATGGTGGAGCAGAACGGCCGCGAGTTCGAGACTGCTTCCATCGGCCCTGCCGGTGAGAATCTGGTGGACTACTCCACCCTGAACACCAGCTTCGGCAACTCCGGCGGCGCCGGTCTGGGCGCTGCGCTGGGCAACAAGAAGCTGAAGGGCCTTGCTATCCGCGGTACCGGCAGCGTCAAGGTGGCTGATCCCAAGAAGGTGCTGGAGCTCTCCAACTACATGATGGGCAACCTGATTGGCGGCAACAACAACCACAATGTGCCCGCACAGCCCCAGAGCTGGGCCGAGTACAGCGCCACTTCCGGCAAGAACCGCTGGTCCGGCGCTCCCGGCCGTATGTGGAAGAAGGCTCCCGGCGGCCCCGTGGATACCGGCGAGCAGCCCTACAACGATATCAACAAGGTGGCTCTGCGCTGCTTCAAGGGCTACTTCGATTTCGGCGCTCCCGCTGCCGAGTACACCGTGAAGAACGGCGGCTGCTCTTCCTGCCCCATCCGCTGCTACACCGAGTATGATGTGGATCCGCTGGCCGATTACGATCTGCCCACCCACAACTCCAACACCTGTATGCCCGTGCTGTACGGCACCCGCGTCTACCCGGACGGCGTGCACGACTTCAAGTACGAAGGCGACGGCACCATGGTCATCAATCTGGCATGGTCTCATGCTGTGGACGACATGGGTCTGTGGGACAACTACGGCAACCTGAACCGCGACCTGCAGTGGATCCTGCGGATGCCGCGCGAGGAAGCCACCAAGTACATCAGCGAGGCCGAGTACGACTCTCTGCCCTGGGAGTGGGAGAAGGCCGGCGATCCCCGCTGGGAGGTCGAGCTGATCCGCCGCATGGCTTACGGCGAGGGCGATCTGTCCGTCATCGCCAAGGGCACGCTGGCCATGATGGAAAAGTTCGGCCTGCCCAAGAGCTGGCTGGACCGCACCGACGGCGCTACCAACTCCAACCTGATCTACAACGGCTTCCCCAACCACCACGGCCCTGCTGAGGCATGGCAGGTGGGTATGCTGTACAACCTCGTTTACAACCGTGACTGCATGATCCACGAGATCGTCTGCGAGACCGGTTCCGGTGCTCCCTATGAGGTGACCAAGAAGGTCATGGAGGACTTCTTCGGCGAGGGCTGCTACGATAAGGCCAAGGCCTACACTCCCATCAACGAGAACAAGGCAAAGCTGGCTGCCTACTGCGTCAACGATAAGAACTTCCACGACTCCGCCACCCTGTGCAACTGGATGTGGCCCATGACCCAGTCTCCCTCCAAGGAGCGCAACTACCACGGCGACCTGGATCTGCAGGCAGACTTTATGACTGCTGTCACCGGCGAGACCTACACCCAGGCCGGTCTGCAGGAGGATGGCGCCCGCATCACCCAGATGCTGCGCGTGATGACCGCCATCAGCTTCCAGCAGAACTGCGGCAGCGCAAACCTGCGTCAGGAGCACGATGCCATCTGCGATTGGGTGTTTGATAAGGACCCCGACTTCAAGGCATTTGAGGAAGGCACCACCAAGCTGGACCGCGCCGATATGGAGAAAGCAAAGGATCTGTTCTACGATGTCTTTGGCTGGGACCGCACCACCGGTGTGCCCACCCGCGAGACGCTGGAGAAGTATGATCTGGCTGACATGGCCGATGATCTGGAAAAGCGCGGCATCTACGCTCAGAACATCGCAGCAACTGAATAAATTCCACAGAAAGAGGAAAAACCGTCATGTTGTTTGGCAGACGTAAACCCGGCTACACCACCACGGTGGATGGCAGCGTAGACCCGGAGCAGGCCGTTCTGGAACTGCAAAAGGCAGAACTGGCCGCCAAGAAAAAGCCCAAGGCAGAGGTGTTCGACATCGACGCTGCAAGCGAGACTGCCCGCCGCCTGAAGGAGACCGGCAGCACCTTTGACGGCAGCGCCGCCAAGACCGGCGAGGACGTGATCGCCGCAGTGGAGCGGGAGACCGCCGAGCTTGCCGCAAAGCAGGCCGCCGAGGCCGCACCCGAAATCGCCGAAGCTGCGCAGCCCGATGCTGCAAAGCCGGAGCTGCTGGATTTTCTGGCAAGTGAGCCGGAAGCGGAAAACGATCCCTTTGCGGATCAGCCCACCAAGACCGCCCCGGAGCTGCCAGAGCTGACCCCGGCACAGGAGTTGGCTGGTTACATCCGTGCCCGCTCTGCGGCTGCGATGCTTACCCCCCACGCTTTGCTGCTGGAGGAGGTGGAAAACGCCGACGAGCTGCTGGCGCAGCTGCCCGCAGACCCCCAGTGCACCGATATCGTCACCCGCGCGGGTGCAAAGGACACCTACTACTATTCCAACGCCAACATGAGCGATAACTACGCCATGATCGCGCAGCTTATCGAGGACAAGGATCTGTGTGTGATGTTCGCCGAGATGGTGCGGTTCAACGCCCGCATCTACCCCAGCGCCACTCCGCTCAAGTACTTCCAGCGCTCTCCCTACGGCCTTGCGCCGGAGGTCATCGAAGAGACTTGGAAGGCCATGCAGGAGAACCCCGCCTATGCCGATATCGAGGAACTGACCAACAACCAGAACGAGCGGTTCCTCTTTTCCACCAAGCACCTCACCCGCCGCTACGCCAAGGCTATCAGCGATGTGGACGAGTTCTGCGATTAAACCATAAACTACAATTGAATCAGGGTATAAGAGCTTCTTTGAGCAAAGGTGTCTAAACTCCCACAAAGAGCAGGACACCGCGCCGCAATGCTGCACCCGCAAGGGCGGGCATTCAAGGGTGGCGGGGGAAACCCCACCGCCTTCCCGCAGAAGAAACGCTGCAATTTGAAAAAAAGAACTCCTCCCATCTTCACAGGTACTTTTTGGCTGTGTGCTGCCGCTGCAAGGGCGGCGCATAGCCAAAGGCTGCCACCGGCGTAGCAGACTGCAAACTGCCGCTGCCGGTTTTGTGGGGATATTCTGCGGAGGCGTTTTGATTTTCCGGTCAAGACGTCTCCGCTTCTTTTTCACCTGCCTTTTTGAAAAAAGAATACCCCCGCCGGTGCCCCATCTGAGCCATAGCAGAAGGGGAGAGCGGCGGGTCTATGGAGGAAGTTATAATGAACCAGCCTTTCTGCTCCCCCGTCAAGGCGCTGCGCAGCGTGCTGGGCGCGGCAGCGCTTCTGCCTTCTCCGTCCCCGGAGAGCATCCCGCTGGAAGCCGCCTGCGGCCGCATTGCCGCCGCCGACCTCTGCGCCCGGATGGACCAGCCCCCCTTTGACCGCAGCCCGCTGGACGGCTACGCCCTGCACAGCGCGGATACCGCCGGTGCAAGCCGGGAGATCCCGGTCACCCTGCCGGTGGTGATGAAGCTTTACGCGGGCGATGCCCCGGCTGCGGCGCTGCCCGCAGGGTGTGCCGCCCGCATCATGACCGGTGCCCCCCTGCCGGAGGGCGCGGACTGCATCCTGATGCAGGAGCTGACCGACAGCGGCGAGGACGCCGTGCAGCTTTATGCCGCCGTAAAACCGCTGCAAAACGTAGTGTTCCGGGGCGAGGACGTGGCTGCCGGTGCGGTCATTGCGCCCGCCGGGACGGTGCTCACCCCCGCCCATCTGGGTGTGCTGGCCGGGCAGGGCTACGCCGAAGTAGCCGTCTGCCGTCCGCTGACCGTGGGCATCCTTTCCACCGGCAGCGAGCTGCTGGAACCCGGCGCACCGTGGGCACCCGGTAAAATTTACGATGCCAACGGCATCCAGAACGCCGCCCGGCTGCGTCAGCTGGGCTTTGCCGTGGAGCGGCAGCAGTGCTCCGATGACCCGGAGGTCATCACCGGCAAAATGCAGGAACTGCTGACTTGCTGCGATGCTGTCATCACCAGCGGCGGCGTTTCCGTGGGGCAGAAGGACTATCTGCCCCTTGTGCTGGAACAGCTGGGCGCACAGCTGCTGGTGGAGGGCGTAGCCCAAAAGCCCGGCAGCCCCATGCTGGCGGCAACGCTGGGCGGCAAACTGGTGTTCTGCCTGTCCGGCAACCCCTTTGCCGCCGCCGCTACGCTGGAGCAGTACGCCATCCCTGCGCTGCTGCGCGCCGCCGGACGGCGGGAGGAGAGCTGCATCCCTGCCCGCATTGTCTGCACCCTGACAAACGGTTTTTCCAAAGCCAGCAAGGGCAACCGCTACCTGCGGGCCACCGCCTGCGGCGGCAAGGTGACCCTGCCCGGCGCGGGCAGCACCGAGGCGCACTCCTCCGGTGCGCTGTCCGCCATGATGGGCTGCAACTGTCTGGTGGAGATCCCCGCCGGAAGCGGGCCGGTGGAACCCGGTATGGAAGTGGAGGTGCTTTGCTTTGTACAGTGAACAAAAACAGGCGCTTGCCGAAACGCAGGCGCTCAAGCGCCCGGCGGTGCTGGCGGTCAGCGGGGTGCACAACAGCGGTAAGACCACCCTGCTGGAAAAGCTGCTGCCCGTACTGCGCAGCCGTGGGCTGAAGGTGGGCGTCATCAAGCACGACGGCCACGATTTTACCCCGGACGTGCCCGGCACCGACAGCTACCGCCTGCGGGAAGCAGGTGCCGAGGGTGTGGCGGTCTACTCCGGCACGCGCTACCTGCTGACCGAGGAATTCCGCCTGACCGAACAGGATCTGCTTGCCCTGTTCGAGCGTCACGGCTACGACCTTGTGCTGCTGGAAGGGTTCAAATCCAGCGGCTGGCCGAAGATCGAGGTGGTGCGCAGCGCCATCTCGAATGCGCCCGCTTCCTTCCAGCCGCTGGCGGTGGTGGGAGATATCCCCGGCGCAGATTTTGACCTGAACGATATTCCGGCACTGGCAGACTGGATCGAAGCCCAGATGCCCGCGCTGTAAGGAGAATGCCATCATGAAACTGATCCGTACTGTTGACGCCGCAGGGCAGGTGCTCTGCCATGATATCACCCAGATCATCCCGGGCGAGTACAAGGATGCCCGCTTCCGCAAGGGGCACGTTATCCAGCCCGAGGACATCCCCGTGCTGCTTTCCATCGGCAAGGAGAACCTCTACGTCTGGGAAAAGCACCCCGGCATCCTCCACGAGGACGAAGCAGCCGCCCTGCTGTACAAGGCCGCTGCGGGCAAAAATATCCACGGTACTGCGCCGAAAGAGGGCAAGATTGAGTTGATCGCGGACTGCGACGGCCTGTTGAAGATCAACCGCAAGGCGCTGATGGCTGTAAACAGCACCCCGCAGATGATGATCGCCACCATCCACGGCGACCTGCCGGTGAAAAAGGGCCAGAAGCTGGCCGGTACCCGCATCATCCCGCTGGTCATCGAGCAGGAGAAGATGGACGCCATGCAGGCCGCTGCCGGAGCAGAGCCTATCCTGAACGTGCTGCCCATGCAGGCCAAAAAGGTGGGCATCATCACCACCGGCAGCGAGGTGTTCAAGGGCCGCATTGAGGATAAATTCACCCCCATCCTGCAAAGCAAGCTGGCCGTCTACGGCTGCGAGATGGTTTTCCATAAGGTCTGCGATGACGACCCCGCCGGGATCACCGCCGCCATTCTGGAGGCCAAAGCCGCCGGGTGCGAACTGATCTTTACCACCGGCGGCATGAGCGTAGACCCCGACGACCGCACCCCGCTGGCGATCAAAAACACCGGGGCGGACATCATCACTTACGGTGCCCCGGTGCTGCCGGGAGCCATGTTCCTTGTGAGCTATCTGGACAGTGTGCCGGTGTGCGGTCTGCCCGGCTGCGTGATGTACGCCAAGCGCACCATTTTTGACCTGCTGCTGCCCCGTCTACTGGCCGATGACCCCATCACCGCCGAGGATATCGCCCGCTTGGGCGAAGGCGGCCTGTGCCTGAACTGCGAAGTGTGCCACTGGCCGAACTGCGGCTTTGGGCATTGCTGAAACCCTTTCAGCTTACTAGGTGAAAAAATATGAGTGAAAATAATCTGACACATTTTGATGCCGCCGGGAACGCCGTGATGGTGGATGTGAGCGCAAAGCCCGTCACCACCCGGGAAGCCACTGCCCACGGCATCATTACCATGAACGCCGAAGCCTTTGCCGCCGTGCAGAGCGGCACCGTGAAAAAGGGTGACGTGCTGGGCGTGGCGCGCATTGCGGGCATTATGGCTACCAAGCGCACCAGTGAGCTGATCCCCCTGTGCCATCCGCTGCCGCTGACAAAGGTAGGCATCGAGTTCCGTCTGCTGCCCGAGCGGCAGGCCGTGGAAGCCCTGTGCACCGTCAAGACCAGTGGTGTGACCGGCGTGGAGATGGAAGCGCTGACCGGCGTTTCCACCGCGCTGCTGACCATCTACGATATGTGCAAGGCCGTGGATAAGGGCATGGAGCTGGGCGAGATCCATCTGGTGGAAAAGACCGGCGGCAAGAGCGGCCACTATATCCGGGCGGAGGGCGGCTATGTTTGATCGTTACCAGCGCGAGATCCATTATCTGCGCCTGTCGGTGACCGACCTGTGCAACCTGCGCTGCCGCTACTGTATGCCGGACGGCGTGGAAAAGCTGGAGCGGGAAGCCGTGCTGACCTACGAAGAATTTCTGCGTCTGGCTGCGCTGTTTGCCCAGTGCGGCATCGACACCGTGCGGGTGACCGGCGGCGAGCCGCTGGTGCGCAAGAATGTGGCGCAGCTGGTGGCCGGGCTCAAAGCGACCCCGGGCATCCGCCGGGTCACTCTGACCACCAACGCGGTGCTGCTGGCAGAGCAGCTGCCCGCTTTGCTGGACGCCGGGCTGGACAGCGTGAACATCAGTCTGGACACTCTGCGCCCGGAGGTATTCCGGCAGATCACTGCCCGGGACGATTTTGCCGCCGTGCAGGCGGGCTTGCAGGCAGCGCTGCAAAGCGGCCTGCCGGTCAAGCTGAACTGCGTGCCGCAGGCGGGCGTCAACGAGGGTGAACTGGAAACGCTTGCCGCGTTGGCAAAGGACAACGCCCTGCAGGTGCGGTTCATCGAGATGATGCCCATCGGCTACGGTGCTGCCATGCCCTGCATCTCCGGCCCGGAGTTGCGGGCGCGGTTTGCCCGGCGCTGGCCGGAACTTGCGCCCCTTTCCCCGGCGCAGGAGCACGCCTTGGGCGATGGTCCGGCGGTGTACTACGCCGTGCCGGGCTGGCAGGGCAGCATCGGCTTTATTGCAGCGGTGCACGGCAAGTTCTGTGCCTCCTGCAACCGGGTGCGGCTGACCAGTCAGGGCTTTTTGCGCCCCTGCCTTGCCAGCGAGACCGGGTGCGACCTGCGCGCACTGCTGCGCAGCGGCGCAGACGATGCGCAGCTGCTGGCCGCTATCCGGGAGACTATCTGGGCAAAGCCCCGGGAACACCATTTTAACGACAGTTCCATGCCCGCTACCCGCGGGATGTATCGCATTGGAGGATAAATAACTATGGGTAAGCTTCTGGCAATCTGCACCAGCCCCAAGCGGGGCACCGTAAAAACTGAGGTGCCCAGCGCCGTCCTGACCCCGGAATGGGGCATCGTGGAGGACGCCCACGGCGGCAACTGGCATCGTCAGGTCAGTATGCTCAGCGCCGAAAAGATCGAAGCCTTCCGTAAAAAGCTCTGGGTGGACTACGGTGCCTTTGGCGAAAATCTGGTCATCGAGGGCTTCGATTTCCGCAACCTGCCGGTGACCAGCCGGTTCGCCATTGGCGATGTTGTGCTGGAAATGACTCAGATCGGCAAAGAGTGCCACAATGATTGCGTCATCAAGCAGCAGACCGGCGAGTGCATCATGCCCCACGAGGGCGTGTTCGCCCGGGTGCTCACCGGCGGCGAGATCCATGTGGGGGACGAGGTGACCCTGCTGCCCGCACTGGAAAACCCGCCCCTGCGCGCTGCCGTCATCACCCTTTCGGATAAGGGTAGCCGCGGCGAGCGGGAGGATAAAAGCGGCCCGCTGATCGCCCAAATGCTCACCGCCGCAGGCTATGTGGTGGAGGAGACCATGATCCTGCCGGACGAAGCCAAGGCGCTGAAAGCGCAGCTCATCCGCATGGCAGACGGCCGTCAGGTGAACCTTGTGCTCACCACCGGCGGCACCGGCTTCTCCCCCCGGGACATCACCCCGGAAGCTACCTGCGCCGTAGCCGATCGCAACGCCCCCGGTATTGCCGAAGCCATGCGCTATCACAGCTTGAGCATCACCCCGCGCGGGATGCTGAGCCGCGGCGTCAGCGTGCTGCGCGGCAAGACCCTGATCGTCAATCTGCCGGGCAGCCCCAAGGCAGTGCAGGAGAATTTGGAGTACATCCTGCCCAGCTTGGAGCACGGAGTACGCATCGCCGCGGGTCTGGACGGCGAGTGCGCCCGCAAGTAAGGTTTCCCGCCCTGTTTCCCTTTACGGGGCGTAGAAATAGAATATAGTTTACTTGAAGTAAGGAGAAACAGAGATGAACAGCCATCGCATTTCCCGCCGGAGTTTTCTGGCCGCTGCCGGTATGGCCGGTGCCGCCGCTGCCCTCACCGCCTGCGGCGGTGCTGTTTCCAGCGCAGCATCGTCCGTGGCTTCCTCTGCCGCCGCTTCCTCGGAAGCAGCCCAGAGCGTGGAGCTGATCGTGTTTGCCGCCGCATCCCTCACCGAGACGCTGAACGCTATCGGCGAAAGCTACACGGCAGAGCACCCGGAAGTGACCTTCCGCTTTAACTTCGACTCCTCCGGCACCCTCAAGACCCAGATCCAGGAGGGCGCGGATTGCGATTTGTTCATCTCTGCCGGTCAGAAACAGATGAACCAGCTGGACATCACCGCTTCTGCCGATGTGAACAAGGACGGGCTGGACTTTGTGGATGCCGACAGCCGCGTGAACCTGCTGGAGAACAAGGTGGTGCTCTGTGTGCCGGAGGGCAGCGACAAGGGCATTGGCAGCTTTGATGCACTGGCCGAGCATCTGAAGGCACAGGATATCCTGTTCTGCATGGGTAACAGCGATGTACCCGTGGGTCAGTACACCCAGAAGATCCTTGCCTATTACCAGCTGGGCGAAGCTGCACTGGCTGCTGCGGGCGTGATCACCTACGGCTCCAACGTCAAGGAGGTGACCACGCAGGTCACCGAGGGCAGCGTGGACGCCGGTGTCGTTTACTGCACCGATGCTTACAGTGCCGGTCTGACCCCCGTGGACGAGGCCACCAAGGAGATGTGCGGTCAGGTCATCTACCCCGCCGCTGTGCTGAAGGTCGCCCCCAACGCCGAGACTGCCAAGGAGTTTTTGGCTTACTTGCAGACCGACAAGGCCATGACCGTATTCGAAGGCGTGGGCTTCAGCGCTGTATAAAGGAGCAGAGATGGACTGGTATCCGTTGTGGAACAGCCTGCGCATTGCTTTGATCAGCTGCGCGGCGGTGTTCTTTCTTGGCATTTTTGCGGCCTACTATATCGCCCGGCTGCCCCGGGTGGTCAAGGGTGTGCTGGATGTACTGCTCACCCTGCCCATGGTGCTGCCGCCCACGGTGGTGGGCTACTTTCTGCTGCTGCTCTTCGGCGCAAAGCGGCCGCTGGGCATCTTCTTCCTGCAGCAGTTCGGGGTAAAGCTGGTCATGAACTGGTACAGCGCCATCTTTGCTTCCATCGTGGTGGCTTTTCCGCTGATGTACCGCACTGCGCGCGGCGCGTTTGAAAGCTTTGACGAAACGCTGGCATGGTCTGCACAGACGCTGGGACAGTCCAATACATGGATCTTCTGGCGGGTGCGAATGCCCGCCTGCCGTCAGGGCATTCTGGCGGGCACAGTGCTGGCCTTTGCCCGGGCACTGGGCGAATACGGCGCTACCAGCATGATCGCGGGCTACACCCCCGGCAAGACCGCCACCATCGCCACCACGGTCTATCAGCTGTGGCGCACCAACGATGAGCTGGGCGCCATGCGGTGGGTGCTGGTGGATATCGCCATCTCGGCGGTGGTGCTGCTGGCGGTGAACCTGCTGGAGAAAAAACAGAAAGCGGGTGGCCGCAAATGAGCCTCGAAGTCAACATTGAAAAGAAGCTGGACGGCTTCACCCTCCGTGCCGCTTTTACCGCCGGGAACACCTCCACCGCCCTGCTGGGCGCCTCCGGCTGCGGCAAAAGCATGACCCTGCGGTGCATCGCGGGTATCGTAAAGCCGGACCGCGGACGCATCGTGCTGGACGGGCGGGTGCTGTTTGATAGCGACCAGCACATCGACCTGCCGCCGCAGCAGCGGGGCGTGGGGCTGCTGTTCCAGAACTATGCCCTGTTCCCCAACATGACCGTGGAGCAGAATGTCCTCTGCGGTCTGAAAGCGGAAAAAGACCCCGCCGCGCGCCGCGCCGCCTGCGCCGAAATGCTGCGCGCCATGCGGCTGGAAGCGCTTGCCAAGCGCTATCCCGCCCAGCTTTCCGGCGGGCAGCAGCAGCGCGCCGCGCTGGCACGCATTCTGGTGGGCAAGCCCCGCATCCTGATGCTGGACGAGCCCTTCAGTGCGCTGGACAGCTACCTGCGGGAGGAGGTAGAGGGCGAGGTAGGCAGCCTGCTGGCAAACTTTGCGGGCACCGCCCTGCTGGTGACCCATAACCGGGACGAGGCCTACCGCCTGTGCCGGGAAATGATCGCGCTGAACGAAGGACAGGTGCTGCGTACCGGCAGCACTAAGGCCGTTTTTGCCGACCCGCAGAGCATTGCCGCCGCGCGGCTGACCGGCTGCAAGAACATTCTGCCCTGCACCCCGCTGGACAGCCACACCGTCCGGCTGGACGGCTGGAACACCACCCTGCGGCTGGCGCTGCCCGTCCCGGCGGGCTGCACCGCTGTGGGCATCCGTGCTCACGACTTTGCGCCCTGCGCTGCGGACGCGCCCAACGCCATCCCGGTAAAGGCCGTTTCCACCAGCGAGAATCCCTTTGACTGGAATCTCATCTGCACCCCGCCGGAGGGCACGGCGCAGCTGTGGTGGAAGGTAAGCAAAAAAAGCCTTTCCTCGGCAGCGCCCGCCGCGCCGCAGTACCTGTGTGCCGCGCCGGAGAGCATCATGCCGTTGAAGGGCTGAGAAAGCGAATGGCCGCCGCTATGCTCTGGCCATGTTTAGAGGAAGAATTATTGATAATTTTGGGATAGCGGAGCGCCCGCAGGCGCTCCGCTATCCCATTTTCACGGGAAATTTTCCTACACACAAAACAGCCGCTGCACGGTAAGGTGCAGCGGCTGCTTTGTTTATGGTGTTGTGTATAGGAAGGGAAGTTGAACAATGCTGTCGGAGCAAAAGGGGAGTTTATGCCATATCGCGGCAGGTCACAATGTCTGCGCCGGTGCCGCAGACGTTGGTCAGAACCACATCACCCACATGGATGGGCGCGTGCAGCACCACGCTGTCCAGCGCGGCGACAACCTCAGCCATCTGTCCCTTGGGCACGGGCTTGGAGGTCTTGACCGGGCAGCGGGAGTGCAGGCAGCCCTCGGCGCGCACGGTGCTGGTAATGATGCGGGTGGGGTGGGTCAGCTCTTCCTTGCCATAGGCGATGCCGTTAGGGCAGCCGTTGCCGGTCACCTTGTAGTCGTTGGCTTCATCCACCTGCAGATGGCAGCCCTGAGGGCAGCAGGTGCAAATTACTTCTTTCATATCGCTCATGCCTCCTCGATCTCAATGGTCACTTCGTCCACGGGGGCTCTGTCCAGCAGCACTCTGGGCAGGGCAATGTGCTCCATCTCGCCGGGGGCAAGGCGGTCGCGCTTGAAGCGTGCGATCACCGTGTCACCGCTCTTGACAAGGATGGTGCTCTTGCCGCAGATGCGGCGGACGCGGAAGGAAACGTTGGTGCTCTTTTCCACGCCTTCCAGACGGATGCGCTGCGGCAGGGTGTAGCCAAGGTCTGCGCCGGGCTTTACGCTCAACACACGCCCCTCGGCCACAGGGCCGTTCTGGACGTAGTTGGCAGCGGCCACACCGGCCAGCTCGCTCTCGCCGGAAACAAAGTCCACCAGATCGTGCACCTGCACCACGTTGCCGCAGGCAAACACGCCGGGGATGCTGGTCTCCATGTTCTCGTACACGATGGCACCCTTGGTGCGGGGGTCCATCTCGATGCCGGCCTGTTTGGTCAGCTCGTTTTCGGGGATCAGACCTACACTCAGCAGAATGGTGTCCACATCGAACTCCATCTCGGTGCCGGGGATGGGCTTGCGGTCGGGACCGATCTCGGCCACGATGGCCTTTTCTACGCGGTTCTTACCCTGAATATCCACGATGGTGTGGGAGAGGTACAGGGGGATGTCAAAGTCGTTCAGGCACTGTACGATGTTGCGGGTCAGGCCGCCGGAGTAGGGCATCACCTCTACGCAGGCCAGCACCTTTGCGCCCTCAAGGGTCATGCGGCGCGCCATGATCAGGCCGATATCGCCGCTGCCGAGGATCAGCACCCGCTTGCCCACCAGATAACCTTCCATGTTCACATAGCGCTGTGCCGCACCGGCGGTGTACACACCAGCAGGGCGGGTGCCCGGGGTACCAATGGCACCACGGGTGCGCTCGCGGCAGCCCATGCCCAGAACGATGCTCTTGGCCTCGATGATCTGGTAGCCGTACTCTTTAGAGACGCAGTGCACCTTTTTATCCGGGGTCACTTCCAGCACCATGGTGTCCAGCTGCACCTTTACGCCGGTGTCCTTGAGCATCTCAATAAAGCGTCCGGCGTACTCCGGGCCGGTGAGCTGCTCGCCAAAGCGGTGCAGACCAAAGCCGTTGTGGATGCACTGGTTCAGAATGCCGCCCAGTTCCTTATCACGCTCCAGAATGAGGATGTCGCGCAGACCGCTTTCCCATGCCTTGCAGGCAGCAGCAAGGCCCGCAGGGCCGCCGCCGATAATGACCAGATCAACCATTGCTCTTTCCTCCTACCTTCGTTTCGCTGACCAGAACGTTCGAGCCGTTCTTGTCCTGCAGGATGTCCATGGGGCTCATGCCCAGCTCACGGCTGATAAGTTCCAGCACGCGGGGGCCGCAGAAGCCGCCCTGACAGCGGCCCATGCCTGCACCGGCGCGGCGCTTGACGCCGTCGATGGTGGTGGCAGGCACCTCGCTGTGGAGGGCTGCCAGAATCTCGCCCTCGGTGATGGTCTCGCAGCGGCAGATCACGCGGCCATAGGCGGGCTGCTCCTTGACAAGCGCTGCCTTTTCCTCTGCGGAAAGCTCCTTGAAGCGGATGTGGCGGCGGCCGTCCTTGTAGTCGGCCTTTTCTGCGCCCAGAACACCGCGCTGCTGCAGGATGGCAACGGCTTCCTCAGCCACTGCCGGGGCAGCGGACAGGCCGGGGCTCTTCATGCCGGCAAGGTCGATCCAGCCGGGTGCTTCCGGCTCTTCGCCAATGATAAAGTCATCCACGTCCAGATTGGCGCGCACGCCCGCAAAGCTGCGGATGGACTCGCCGAAGTTGATGCTGGGCACGCTGCGCTGGGCAGTGGTCTTGACAAATTCCAGACCGCTGCTGGTGCAGGAGGTGTCGTTGCCCTCCACCGGCTCCGCGTTGGGGCCGACGAGCAGGTTGCCGTGTACGGTGGGTGCTACCAGCACGCCCTTGCCCAGCTCGTTGGGGCACTGGAAGATGACGTGGCTCACGCGGGTGCCCTCGCTCTTGTCCAGCAGGTAGTATTCGCCGCGGGTGGGGATGATGCGGAAGTTGGCGGGCTCCACCATGGAGTGCACCTTGTCTGCCCAGATACCGGCAGCGTTGATAACGCAGCGGGTTTCCACCGTGCCGCCGGGTACGGTCAGGCGGTAGCCGCCCTCAATGGCTTCGGCATCGGTCACCTTGCAGTTGCGGCGCAGCTCCACGCCGTTGCGCACCGCCACCTCTGTCATGGCCAGTGCGTACTCCCACGGGTTCACGATGGCGGCGCTGGGTGCCCACAGTGCGCCGCAGACCTTCTCAGAAAGGTTGGGCTCCATGGCAATGGTCTCTTCCTTGGAAAGGATCTTCATGCCGGGCACGCCGTTGGCGGTGCCGTTCTCAAACAGATGCTGCAGGTGGGGCAGCTCCTTTTCGTCCAGTGCCAGCACCAGAGAGCCGCACTGCTTGTAGGAGACATCCAGCTTTGCGCAGATCTCCTTGGCCAGCGCTACGCCGCGCACATTCAGCCGTGCCATGCGGGTGCCGGGGGCGGGGTCGTAGCCTGCGTGGAGAATGGCGCTGTTGGCCTTGGTGGTGCAGTCTGCCACATCGTTCTCGGCCTCAAGGATGACCACCTTGTTGTCGTAGCGCGACAGTGCGTAGGCTGCGGCGGCACCGATGACACCACAGCCGATGATTGCTACATCATACATTGTTCTTTTCCTCCTGTCCGTTCTGCCTTGGCCCGTCGGGAGCCGGGCGTCTGTTGTTTGTACAAAAAAAGAGCGAACCGAAACAAAGGCAACTGCCCTTGTCCGTTTCGCTCATATCTCTTGAAACAAACAGCACTTGTTTACTCTTATGATACCCTGTCTCTGCACAAAAAGCAAGGTGTTTTGCACTTTTTGTGAAACTCTTACAAAAAACACCTGCCGCTTTTGCGCAGAATGCGGGTCACATATCCCACACGGCCTGATTGGTGGTGGAAATGGCGGTAGCACCGGCTTCCAGCGCAGCCAGTACGTCCTCCTTGTCTGCGATCAGTCCGCCGGTCAGCACCGGCACCTTGACTTTGGCGCAGACGCGGCGCAGGATCTTGGGCATAGCGCCGGGCAGCAGATCCAGACAGTCCGGCAGATTTGCGGGGATCTTGTCCAGACTTTCCAGCGCGATGGAATCCAGCAAAAACACCCGCAAAATGGCAGCCAGCCCCAGCTCCTTGGCGCGGCGGATGAAGGACTGCCGGGTGGAGATGATGCCGTCGGCCTCGGTGGTATTGCGGATAAAGTCCACCGCTACCTCTTTGCCCGCCAGCCCGGCAATCAGGTCCACATGCACCACGGCAAAGCGCCCGGCTTCGTGGATGCGGCGCACAATGGAGGAGATATTACAGATATCTCCATATAATACAAAGACCACCCGGATGTTCTCGTTGGTCAGCGCGTTGCAAAGCCCTGCATCGTCCTTGACTGCCGCAATGACCGGCGTTTCCAGAATGGCATCCATCAGCTCCTGTTTCATAGCTTTCCTCCTGCCCGGCGTTCTGCGGGGCGATTTTACTGGTGCTCTGCCAGCCAGCGCAGCGCCATATAGGTGTAGGCTGCCGTGCCGCAGTACAGGACACTGTCGTCAAAGCGCACCTTGGGGTGGTGCTGACCGTAGGTGTAGCCCTCCTTGGCGTTGCCAGCGGCCAAGAACATACTCACGGTGGGCACTTCGTGGCTGACAAAAGCGAAGTCCTCGCTGCCGCCGCCGGGCTTGCCGCCGGTGAGCGGGGTCATATCCATCGCGCCCTTGCCCAGCAGCTCGGTCATATAGGTCAGGGCATTGCCCGCCAGCGGGGTGTCTACTACCATGCAGGGACAGTAATCGCTGAACTCCACCTCGGCGGTGCAGCGGTAGGCGGTGGCCACGCCCTGCGCAATTTCAGTCATGCGCTGGTGGATAAGGGCGCTGACCTTCTGCTCCGGGTCCACGGTGCGGATGGTGCCCCACATATCGGCAGTATCCGGGATGACATTGGAGGCTTTACCTGCCTCGAACCGGCCGGTGGTGAACACGCCAAAGCCTGCGGGGTCCAGCTCGCGGCTGTTGATCTCCTGCAGGGCAATGTGGATGTGCGCCGCTGCGGTGATGGGGTCGATGCAGGCGTTGGGCATGGAGCCATGACCGCCCTTGCCGTGCACAACGATGT
The DNA here is from genome assembly GCA_934525325.1 of uncultured Faecalibacterium sp. GTDB lineage: Bacteria > Bacillota > Clostridia > Oscillospirales > Ruminococcaceae > Faecalibacterium. The sequence goes on along the minus strand of CAKSZE010000025.1, from coordinate 2,628 downwards.
GGTACTGCTCGCAGCTGGCCATGGTGATGCCGCCGCCCGGCACCAGCACCATACCGGCGGGCAGGGGCATCCCGGCCAGCACATGGAACATGACGGCTGCGTCCACCTTGGGATTCTCCAGCAGGCCGCTGTTTATCATGTCCAGCGAACCCTGAAAGATCTCCTCTGCGGGCTGGAACTCCAGCTTGACCGTGCCCTCGATCTCGTCCTCGTGCTCCTTGAGCAGCTTGGCTGCGCCCAGAACCATGGCAGTGTGCATATCGTGGCCGCAGCCGTGCATCTTGCCGGGCAGCTCAGAGGAAAACTCCTCGCCGGATTCCTCCTGCAAGGGCAGCGCGTCCATGTCGCCCCGCAGCAGGATCACCTTGCCGGGACGCTTGCCACCTGCAAGCGCCACCACGCCGCACTTGCCGCAGTCCTGCGGGGTGTAGCCCATCTCGGTCAGCGCTTTTTTGACCAGTGCCTTGGTCTGGGGCAGGTCAAAGCCCACCTCCGGGTGACGGTGCAGTGTGCGCCGCCACTCCTGCAGCTGGGGCTCCAGCGCCTTGGCGGCTTCCAACAGTTTTTCCGGTGCGATCATTGTAAAATCAACTCCCTCTGTTTTATTATCCTGCATGAACCGTCTGACGAATAGACCGTTCCACAAGATTATTCAAGCTCATATTATGTGCTGCGGCGTAAACCACAGCCTGCTTGTGCAGCTCCGGCGGGATGCGGACATTGAAGCTGCCCTTATAGGCTTTTTCGGGGGTCTGGTGGGTCTGCTCGCAGAGTGCCAGATAGTCATCCACTGCGCCGTGAAAATCGCTGACAAGCTCCGCAGCAGTGGCACCCTCGTAGGAAAGCAGCGCACGGATGCCCATTACCTTGCCGTAAAAAAGGCCATCCTCCTCTGAGAATTCTACGCTGCCTACATAGCCTTTATACTCCATCGTATTGTTCACAGAAGTCCCTCCTGTTCCAGAATTTGAATCAGCTGTTTGATCTGATACTCCAAAAGCTCCTTGCGGGGATGCGGCTTGTGCATCATGATAGGCGGATGTTTTTCGGATACGAACAGGATGCGGGAGCCGCTGGTCTTGCCTTTGTTGGAGCGCGTATAGTCGAAATAGCGCAGCAGGCTCTCGGCATCATCAAAGGTGAATGTTTTTGGCTTTGCCTTCAATCGTTCGATCAGCTTTTCCTTTTGTCCCATAACTCCTCCTACGCTTAGTATAGCACAAATAAAGGGGAATGCAACTATTTTTAGTTGCATTCCCCTTGGCATTATTCTTCCCCGCCGTTATTACCATTGGGATGGTACTGGGCACAGGTGCACTTTTTAAACTTCAGGCCGCTGCCGCAGGGGCAGGGGTCGTTGCGGCCAATTTTGACCACACGCACCGGCTGGCCCTTGGGGCTGCCCTTGACGCCGGGTGCGCCGTTGCCGGGCACAAAGCCCTCGCCGGTGGGCTTTGCCACCTGCTCCCGCTTGGGAGCGGCACCGGCGGCGCGCAGCTCGATGGTAAGCAGCATCTTGACGCTGGACTCCCGGATGGAATCCACCATCTGGTCGAACATATCAAAGCCCTCGATGCGGTATTCCACCACCGGGTCCTTCTGGCCGTAGCCGCGCAGCGCGATGCCCTGCCGCAGCTGGTCCATATTGTCGATGTGGTCCATCCACTGGCGGTCTACGCACTTGAGCAAGCAGATGCGCTCCAGCTCGCGCATGACGGGGGCACCGTAGCGCACCTCCTTGGCCTGCAGGATCTGCATGCCGCGGTCGTACAGCATATCGGCAATGCTCTGCTGGGAGAGGTTATCAAAGTCTGCCACAGTGTAGTGGAAGTCGGCGTCGGTGGTCAGCCAGCCCTGATAGTGGCGGCGCAGGGCACCAAAATCCCACTCGTCCTTCACATCGCCGGAAAGGAACTGGGCGCAGCTGGAATCGATGTTCTCCCGCAGCATCTTGTGCATCTCGGTGCTGATGTCCTCGCCGTCCAGCACCTTGCGGCGCTGCCCGTAGATGATCTCGCGCTGCTGGTTCATCACGTCGTCGTACTTCAGCACGTTCTTACGGATCTCGAAGTTGCGGCCTTCCAGCTTCTTCTGGGCGCTTTCCAGCGTATTGGTGATCATGCGGTTCTCGATGGGGGTATCCTCGTCGATCTTCAGGGTGTTCATCAGGCTGGACACCCGGTCGCCGCCGAACAGGCGCATCAGGTCGTCCTCAAGGCTCAGGTAGAAGCGGGAAGCGCCCGGGTCGCCCTGACGGCCTGCACGGCCGCGCAGCTGGTTGTCGATACGGCGGCTCTCGTGGCGCTCGGTGCCAATGATGAACAGGCCGCCTGCGGCGCGCACCTCGTCAGCTTCGGCGTCAATGGCGGGCTTGTACTGGGCGTACAGCTGGTCAAAACGCTGACGTGCGGCCAGAATGTTGGCATCGGTGGTCTCGCCGTGACCGTTGGCTTCGGTCAGCAGCAGTTCCACGGCTGCCGGGTCGGCATCCTGCGGAGTCTCGGGGTTGAGCAGGTTCTCGCAGAAGTGCTCCTTGCGCATCTGGGCCTTTGCCATGAACTCGGCGTTGCCGCCCAGCATGATATCGGTACCACGGCCTGCCATGTTGGTGGCGATGGTGATGGCACC
>CAKSZE010000024.1 GCA_934525325.1 uncultured Faecalibacterium sp. | reverse complement strand
CTGGGCCTGGAGGGCAAGTACGACGTCGTCGTCCGCGTTTCCGGCGGCGGTGTTTCCGGTCAGGCTGGCGCTATCCGTCACGGCCTGAGCCGCGCCCTGCTGCAGCAGAGCGACGAGAACCGTCCTGTGCTGAAGAAGGCTGGCTTCCTGACCCGCGATCCTCGTATGAAGGAGCGTAAGAAGTACGGTCTGAAGGCTGCACGTCGTGCTCCCCAGTTCTCCAAGCGCTGATTATATTTCAGATGCATTTTTACGGCTCTGCTTCGGCAGAGCCGTTTTTTTGTTGCCCGTAAAACCCCTCCCGTGAAAAAGTAGTTTCGAAACGCCCGCAGGCGTTTCGAAACTACAAATAAAAATAATCTTTCCGCTATTTATGCGCAGCAACAACGACGACCGCCGCCAGCGGCGGAAACAGGGAGGAGTTGTTGGGGCAGCGGCCAGCAAGACGCGAGTGCCGCCCAAGGCACGACGCGGATGCTGGGTGCCGCAACCCGGAAGCAGCGGAGCGCATTCAAAATCGTCCCGCTCACGCATTTTCATCTTCCTGCATAAGATGGCGCACAGCGGAAAAGGGGAGATGACGGCATGAGACAGACAAAGCGGTTTGCGGTGGTGGGCAGCGATGCCCGGCAGGCGGCGGCAGGGCGGGCACTGGCGCGGGCAGGGTATCCGGTGGGCGGCGTGCAGCAGCTGCCGCAGGCAGACTGCATCCTGCTGCCGCTCCCGCTGGAACAGGCAAACCTGCCGCTGGCGCAGCTGCTGGGCGCGGCAAAGCCCGGCGCGCTGGCGCTGGGCGGTAAGGTGACGGAGAGTGCGATGTCCATCGCCCGGGCGGCGGGGGTGGAGCTGGTGGATTATTTTGCCCGCCCGGAGCTGACCGTGTATAACGCCATCCCCACCGCCGAGGGCTGCATCGGCATTTTACTGGAACGGCGCAGCCGTACCCTGTGGGGCGCGGCGGTGCTGGTGCTGGGCTTTGGCCCGGTGGGGCGGGCGCTGGCGGTGCGTCTGGCGGCACTGGGTGCGCGGGTGACCGTGGCGGCACGCCGCCCGGTGCAGCGGGCCATGGCGGAGGAGCTGGGTCTGCGGGCGGTGCCGCTGACAGACCTTGCCGCCGCAGCTGCCGCCTTTGATACGGTGGTGAACACCATCCCCGCGCCGGTGCTGACGGCAGCAGTGCTGGCGGCGCTGCCGAAGGGGTGTCTGATCGTAGATCTGGCGTCAAAGCCCGGCGGCACAGACTTTGCCGCCGCCCGGCGGCTGGGACATACGGCGCTGCACGCGCTGAGCCTGCCGACGGTCTGGGCACCGGAAACGGCAGGGGAAGCGCTGGCGCGCACGGTGCAGACCATTTTGCAGGAGCGGGAGGGGAAGGTATGATCACAGAGAAAAAGGGCTGTCTTGCTTTTGCGGTGTGCGGCAGCTTTTGCACGCTGGAGGACGCCTTGGGCGCGGCGCAGGCGTTGACGGTACAGGGCTGGACGCTGCTGCCCGTCATGAGCTTTGCCGCGCAGCAGGATACCCGGTTCGGCGCCGGGGAAAGCTGGCGGCAGCGCCTGCAGGCTGTTACCGGGCAGCCGGTGCTGGATACCCTGCAGGCGGTGGAGCCGCTGGGCCCCCGGCGGCTGGCGCAGGCATTGGTGGTTGCCCCCTGCACCGGCGCAACGCTGGCGCGGCTGGCGGCGGGGCTTTCGGATACGCCGGTGACCCTTGCCGCCAAAAGCCTGCTGCGGGTGGGCAGTCCGGTGGTGCTGGCAGTCTCCACCAACGATGGCCTTGGCGCTTCCGGCGAAAACATGGCGCGGCTGTGCCAGCGCAAGCACTATTACTTTGTGCCCTACGGGCAGGATGACCCCTTTGCCAAGCCCCAGAGCCTGAAGGCAGACCTTGCCCTGCTGCCCGCCGCCGTGGACGCCGCTTTGCGGGGCGAGCAGCTGCAGCCGGTGCTGCTGGGGCAAAGGAATGCGTAAATCTCTTTTCAGCGGGGAGAAAATGTGGTATACTTCAAACGATGCCTTGCGGGCATAAAACTGACAAGCGGAGAATACCAGATGAAAAAATTTACCGCAGCACTGTGCACTGTGCTGCTTTTGATAGGCGCTGTGCTGGTGCCCGGCGCGGCAGCAGCCGGCCCGGCGCTGGCCAATACCCGGGCATACTGCATCATGGATGCAGACACCGGCCTTGTGCTGGCGCAGCAGAATATGGACGAGGAACTGCACCCGGCCTCCATCACCAAGGTGATGACCCTCGGTCTTGCCTGCGAAAAGGCGCAGGGGAACTGGGATGACGTAAAGCTGACCGTGACCCACGAGGATGTCTACTCGCTGGCGGGCACGGATTCCAGCCACATCGCCCTGCTGGAAGGGGAAGAAGTTCCCTTGGTGGATGCGCTGTACGCCACCCAGATGGCAAGCGCCAACGACGGTGCCAACCTGCTGGCGGAATATTTCGGCGGCGGCACCATTGCGGACGGCGTGGCGGCCATGAATGCACAGGTGGAGGAACTGGGCCTTGCCCACACCCACTTTTCAAACCCCCATGGCATCAGCGATGACGACCACTACACCAGTTGCTACGATATGGCGCAGATCCTGCGCTGGGCATTGCAGCAGCCGGGGTTTGAGGAGGTGTTCACCCGCAACCAGATGTACACCATGCAGCCCACCAACATCCAGCCGGTGACCCGCTACTTTTCCCAGCAGGATAAGATCCGCATCGGTTCCAGCCGCTACCACATCGGCAGCGTGCTGGGCTCCAAGCTGGGCTACACCAACACCGCCCGGTACAGCTATGTCTGTCTGGCGGAGCAGGACGGGGTGCGGCTGATCTGCGTGACCATGCAAAGCCAGCTGAGCACCGACAAATATAATGATATGCGCACCCTGCTGGACTACGCCTTTGCCACCTACAAAAACTACACCCAGCTGCCCGGCGGCAGCGTCACCGCACAGCTGGCAGTGGCGGGCGGCGGGCAGAGCCTTGGCACTGTTACCGTAGCCGACCCCGGGGTGAAGCTGCTGCTGGCCGAGGGCTTATCCGCGCAGGATGTGACCGTGGACTTGGAGCTGCCGGAGCAGTATTTGCTGGGCGCAGAGCCCGCCGTGTATGCGGTGTACACCCTGAACGGCGGTGCAAAGCAGGAGAGCACCAGCGTGCGGGTAAAGGCCGAGATCACCGGTCTTGCCGAATTGCTGGAGCAGAGCACCGGCACAACGCTGGAAGCCGCCAGGGACGTGGAGCCGGGCAGCAGCGCATGGCTGCTGGCGGGCATCTCGGTGGGGTGCACCGTGGGTGCGGCCGTGGTCACGGTGCTGGTGCTGCGGCTGCACGCCTGCCTGAAAAAGCGCCGCAAAACGGCAAGACGCCGCAACAAAGCGTAAAAGCCTGTTTTAAACCAGACTTTTCCAGATAAAGAAAAAGCTTTCAGAAAAAAGAGAGGTACAATATCATGGGTAAGTTTATTTTTACGCAGACCGAGATCCCCGGCGTGGTGGTCATTGAGCCGCAGGTGTTCGGCGATGACCGCGGCTATTTTATGGAGACCTACCAGAAGGATCAGTTCGCAGAGGCTGGTATCGACAAGGAATTTGTGCAGGACAACCAGAGCCGCTCCACCCGGGGCGTGCTGCGCGGGCTGCACTTCCAGAAGAACCACACCCAGGGCAAGCTGGTGCGCGTGACCAAGGGCGAGGTGTACGATGTGGCCGTGGACTGCCGCCCCCACAGCGCTACCTTTGGTAAGTGGGTGGGCGTGACCCTTTCCGAGGACAACAAGAAGATGTTCTATATCCCGGAGGGCTTTGCCCACGGTTTTCTGGTGCTGAGCGATGTGGCAGAGTTCTGCTACAAGTGCACCGATGTCTACGACCCCACCAGCGAGGGCGGCATCCCCTACGACGACCCCACCGTCAACGTGCAGTGGCCGGACTGCGGCTGCGAGCACAAGACCAGCGCAAAGGACAAGCTGCACGAGCCCTTTGCCGCCCAGAAGTTCGAGTATTTTGAAAAGTGGTGATCGCCCGTGGCAAAACTCAAAGGGATGTGGAACGGCTTCTGGCGCTACCGCTATCTGCTGTGGAACCTTGTAAGCCGTGATTTCAAGCTGAAATACCGCCGCAGCGTGCTGGGCGTGGTGTGGAGCGTGCTGAACCCGCTGCTGATGTGCCTTGTGTACTGGGCAGTGTTCAGCAGCCTGATGGATATGCGGGGCAGCGGCATCGACAACTTTGCCGTCTTTCTGATGTGCGGTCAGCTGCTGTTCAACTTCTTCAACGAAGCTACCTCCACCAGCATGAGCAGCGTGCTCAGCGCCGCCCCGCTGCTGAAAAAGGTGTATATCCCTAAGTATATCTTCCCGCTGGAAAAATGCTGCTTTGCCATGGTGAACTGCGTGTTCAGCTTTGTGGCGCTGCTGCTGGTCATGATCTTTACCGGCGCACCCTTCCACCTGACGATTTTTGAAGCGCTGTACCCGCTGGTGACCCTGTTCTTCTTCAGCCTCGGGGTCAGTATGTTCTTAGCGGCGGCGACTGTGTTCTTCCGGGATATCATGCACATCTGGAGCGTGTTCATCACCGCGCTGCTGTATTTCTCCGCCATCTTCTACGACCCCACCCAGATGACCTTTTCTATCGACGGCTTCAATATGCAGCAGATCATCAAGCTGAACCCCATGTACTGGTATATCACGGGTTTCCGCCGCACGGTGATGTGGGGCATCCCGCTTGATTTGAATATGTTCCTTGTCTGCGGCATCTGCGCCGTAGTGTCCATGGTGGTGGGTCTGTGGGTGTTCCGCAAAACACAGGACCGCTTTGTGCTGCACATTTAAGGAGGGGTGAACAATGGAACCGATCATCAAAGTGGACAATGTTTCCATGTGCTTCAACCTTTCCAAGGAAAAGCATGAGAGCCTGAAGGAATACTTTCTGGCTATGGTGCAGGGGCGGCTGCAATACGACGAGTTCTACGCTTTAAAGGACGTCAGTCTGGACATCATGCCCGGCGATTTTTACGGCCTTGTGGGCTTGAACGGCTCGGGCAAATCCACCCTGCTCAAGACCATTGCCGGGGTGTACAAGCCCAGCAAGGGCAAGGTGACCGTAAACGGCACCATCGCCCCGCTCATCGAGCTGGGCGCGGGCTTTGATATGGACCTGACCGCCCGCGAGAACATCTACCTCAACGGCACGGTGCTGGGCTTCTCGCCCAAGTATCTGGACGAAAAATTTGACGAGATCGTGGAATTCAGCGAGCTGGAAAACTTTCTGGATGTGCCGCTGAAAAACTACTCCTCCGGCATGGTGGCGCGCATCGGCTTTGCCATTGCCACCATCACCAAGCCCGATATCCTCATTGCGGACGAGGTGCTGTCGGTGGGCGATTTCCTGTTCCAGCAGAAGTGCGAAAAGCGGATGCAGGAGCTGATGGCGGGCGGCACCACGGTCATTCTGGTGTCCCACTCCATCGAGCAGATCGAGCGGATGTGCACCAAGGTGGCATGGCTGAGCCACGGTCACCTGAAAATGAACGGGGACACCCAGACAGTCTGCGCCGCCTACAAGGCGACCCATCGCGGCGAGGTCTGATATGAACGTACGGTTGAAACGCGCCAAGGAGCTTGCCGGCTATGCCGTGCAGCTGACAAAGGAAGAGGGGCTGCCCACCATGGTCAAGCGCGGCGCGGGCTTTGTGAAACGCCGCTGCTTTGGCAAACGTGCACGCTACCTGCCCGCCAAAAAGGTGCTGGAAGCGCAGCGTGCAGAGATGGCAGGCAAAACGGCGGCAGACTGCGGTCTGCCCACCATCTCGGTGCTGACCCCGCTGTATAATACCCCGGAAAAATACCTGCGGGAGTTTCTGGATTCCTTTGCGGGACAGACCGCGCCCAACGGGCAGCTCTGCCTTGCCGATGCTTCGGACGCCGCCCACGGGGACGTGGGGCGGATCGTAAAGGAATATCAGCAAAAGAATCAACAGATCGTATACAAAAAGATCGAAAATCAGGGCATTGCCGCCAACACGAACGCCGCCGCGCAGCTGGCAACAGGGGAGTATCTGGCGCTGGCTGACCACGACGACATTCTGGCACCCCATGCCCTGTATACCATGGGCAAGGCCATCTTGCAGCTGCGGCAGCGCGGCGAACCGGACGGCTTTCTGTACAGCGACGAAGCGCTGTTCGCCAAGAGCATCCGCCGCCCCATGGTGGCGCACTTCAAGCCGGACTACGCCCCGGACTACCTGTTGTGCTGCAACTACATCTGCCATCTGGCGGTGTTTCAAAAAGCGCTGTGGGAGCAGCTGGGCGGTGAGCGCCCGGAATGCGACGGCAGTCAGGATCATGACCTGTTCCTGCGGCTGTTGGAAAAGACCGGCGGTGCTGCCCATGTGCCGCAGGTGCTCTACTACTGGCGGGTGCACGCGGGGTCTACCTCCGGCGGTGCAGACGCCAAGCCCTATGTGGCGGCAGCGGCGAAAAAGGCGCTGGCAGACCACCTGACCCGCACCGGGCGCACCGGCACGGTGGAGGACGGCTTGTTCCCCAGCACCTACCGGGTGAAGTGGGACATCGTGGGCGAACCCAAGGTGAGCATCCTCATCCCCAATAAGGACCACACCGAGGATCTGGAAAAGTGTCTGCACAGCATCTGGACAAAGACCGCGTGGGAGCACTTTGAGGTCATCGTGGTGGAGAACAATTCCACCGACCCCGCCACCTTTGCCTACTATAAAAAGGCGCAGCAGCGCTACGACGGTCTGCGGGTGGTCACCTACCCGAAAAAGGGCTTCAACTTTTCCGGTATCAACAACTTTGGCCGCAAATACGCCACCGGCGAGTATCTGCTGCTGCTGAACAACGATGTGGAGGTGCGCAGCGGCGACTGGCTCACCGAGCTTCTGCGCCAATGCGCCCACCCCGGCGGGGCGGCGGTGTGCGGCGCCATGCTCTGGTACCCGGACGAGACCATCCAGCACGCGGGCGTCATCACCGGGCTGGGGGGCTACGCGGGGCACAGCCACAAGTACAAAAAGGCCGGCGGCAGCGGGTATATGTTCCGCACCGCCACGGTGCAAAACTTTTCCGCCGTCACCGGTGCCTGCCTGCTGGTAAAGACCAGCGTGTGGGACAAGGTAAAGGGGCTGGACGAAGCCTTTGCGGTGGCCTTCAACGATGTGGACTTCTGTCTGCGGGTGCGGGATGCGGGCTATCGCATTGCGTGGACGCCCTACGCCCAGCTGACCCACTACGAGAGCAAGAGCCGCGGCGGGGACGAAAAAGACCCGGTAAAGGCACGGCGCTTTGCCGCCGAACAGCAGCGTCTGTACGAGGTGCACGGCAAGGCGAACATCCTGCACGACCCCTACTACAACCCCAACCTGACCATGGACCGGGAGGATTTTTCCGAAAGCGATGATCTGCGCGGGCTGAAAGAGGGACGCATCACAGTGCAGTGGAGGGAATAACAGCATGAACATCAAGGGCCATTTCGAGACCATCACCCGGCACAAGCTGCTGGTGATGAAATACTGCTTTGAATGCGGGTTGTATGAGCAGGGCCTTGCCCACGACCTGAGCAAGTACAGCCCCACCGAGTTCATCCCCGGGTGCATCTATTATCAGGGCGACCACAGCCCCAACGAGGCCGAGCGCGCAGCCAAGGGCTACACCTCGGCGTGGCTGCACCACAAGGGGCGCAACAAGCATCATCTGGAATACTGGATCGATTACAGCACCACCAAGACCGGCCTGACCGGCATGAAGATCCCCCTGCGGTACGTCTGCGAGATGGTGTGCGACCGGGTGGCGGCAAGCCAGATCTATCTGGGCGATAAGTACACCGATGCCTCTGCGTGGGAGTATTACCAGCGCAGCAAGGATCACTACCTGCTGCACCCGGAGACCCGGGCCCTGCTGGAAAAGCTGCTGTGCATGGTGCGGGACCTCGGGCAGGAGCGCACCTTTGCCTACATGAAATTCCTGCTTGGCTGCGAAAACGATTACTAAGCCTGAAAGGCTGCGGCACAGACTGTGCGGCAGCCTTTTTTGCGCGAGTTGCTGAAATTTTTTGGAAAAACTTTAGAACTTCTGTGCATTGACAAAAATGCAAAAGGAACGGTAAAATGAAGGAAAGTAGGCTTGGGAAATGTCCGGGCCGCATAGGATAATGTCTGACAAAGAAGGAGGCATGAAGCATGAAATGGTTCAAGAAACTGGCGGCTGCCGTGCTGGTGGCGGCTCTGGCACTGATGATGGTGGGCTGCGGCGCCAAGACAGACTTTGCCCAGCAGGTCAAGAACATGATCTCGGATATTGTTGCTATGGAGGGCGATCAGGCCACGGACAGCAAGGATCTGGATGCCTTGGCCGCAAAGCTGCTGACAGAGTATGATAATGAGATCGCTGCATTGGACGAAGACGCGGATTGGCCGGAACTGGAGGATCTGCTGAAGAATGAGAAGTTCCTGCAAAAGGTCGGCATTGACCCGGCAACGGATGCTTATGTGGTCTCCTTGGTGTACGTTCCGAATTACCTCAGCAATACCATGAATCAGTATAAGCCTCTTAGGCTTGCAGGGCAGCTTCTGGATGGTGATTTTGCAATCGGCGATCCTGAGATCGGAAGCAAATTTGAGTATGGTCTTGCCTTCGGCACGCTTGACGGCGAGAACTGGGCACTTATGCTCATGAAATAAGAGCGTCCGGGCTGTGACAGCCCTTACGGATGCCCCAAGACCGGAACAGTATATTTACAAGATGCGGCCTGCGGCAGCTGCCCCGGCAGACTTATTGCAGGCTGCGGCAAGGAGGAAACGATGAAACTGTTCAAAAAATTGGCAGCTGCTGTGCTGGCTGCTGCACTGGCATTAACGATGGTAGGCTGCGGCGGCAATAGCTACGCCATGCAGGACGAGCTGCTGAAATTAACGATCGATAATTTAACGGACGTAAACGCAACTGTGACCCACACCACAAAGGCAGATGATCTGGCAGCAGCGCTGCTGGAAGCCGCCAGTACGGCCGCCGCGCAGGACGCGTACAAGAACGTGGATGCCGAGGACCTGCTGCTGGATGAAAAGGTTATACAGGCAGCTGGGATCGACCCTGCAACAACGCCCTGCATGGTCAACCTGATCGACAACGTTCAGATCAAGAGCAGCGGCATGATGGCCGAGTTCCTGAAGATGGAGTGGATGGGTTCTGTCACGAGACTCAGCCGGTTTGAGCCCATCGGCATGTTCGACCCCAGTGGCAATGATAAGCTCGAGATCGGCGCAGCTACGCACAAGATTGGCGATAAGAGCTATACCCTGATCCTGATTACCTATACGCCGACTACGACCCCTGCAAATCCCCTTTGATATGCACCCCGGGCTGCCGCACACAGGCTGTGCGGCAGCCTTTTTGCGTGATGGGGACGATTTGAAATGCGCTCCGCTCTGCTTTGCGCATCATCAGCGGAAAAACTATTTTAAATTTCGCGTTTGTCGCGCTCTGCGGGAACTTGTCGGGGCAAAGCCCCTCCATCTGCTAACGCAGACCGCTCCGCCGCTTAAAAGCCCCACTGGGGCTTTCATTGCTACGCAACCGCGGCCTACTCCAAACGCATTTTCACGGGAGGGGCGTAAAGGCAAACTGCCTTTTTACGCCTTAACAAATATTTCTTCCGTATTTTGGTGCATCTGCCCATTGACAGCACACCGCAGCAGGGGATAAGATGAAACTGGGGAGCAACGCGCTCCCATAAGAAGAAAGCGAGGGACCACAGATGAAGCTTTGGAAACGATGGACGGCAGCGGTCCTTGCAGCTGCAATGGTGCTGCTGCTTTTAGCAGCCTGCGGGCCCTCCGGCCCCTCTGCACCGGATACGCCGGATAAGCCCGGCAGCAGCGAACCCGGCAAAGACCCCACCGACCCCGGCACAGGAGAACCCGGTAAAGACCCCGAAGAGGAAAATACCGTGGAACAAAAGAAAGCTGCGGTGGTGGAAGCACTGAAGGCAGTGCGCAAGGACTACGGCAATGACACCCAGCTGGTCATGGATGCCGAGGTCTGCGCCATGGCTGAAAAAATGGCAAAATTGCAGCTGGACTGGCTGCTTGGCAAGTACAGCAACGACCTGAATGGCGAGCAGTATACGAAGGACTGGAACGCCATCAGCAAGGAGCTTGTAAAGGGCAAAAAGCTGGTGGGCGTAGGCGGCTACGGCGCGTATCCCACAGAGAGCGTGATCCGCGGCTGGGCAGAGGACACCGGCAAATGGAAACCGGCACTGGTCACGAGCACGGAAGCCACCCTTGTGGGCGTGGGTGTTGTATGGAACACCGACACTGCGACAAAGGATCAATACCCCATTATGGTGGTCGTGATGACCTACTGAGTGCGTATAAACGCCGCTGACGAAAAGTCGGCGGCGTTTTTGTGTGGTCTGCGCATTGACAAATGTGTGCGGGGGGAGGTACACTGTTTCTATGGCAGACTGCGTGGTCTGCCGGGGTATTTATCATTTACAGGAGGGCAAAACCTATGAAATGTATCAAAAAACTGGTTGCGCTTACGCTGGCTGCTGTGCTGGCACTGACTATGCTCACCGCTTGCGGCAGTACACCGAGCGTGCAGGACACAACGGAAGCAACAAAGCAGGTCGTGGACAATATCAATGCGGTTCGGACGGAAAATGGCCTGTCGGCACTGGAGGTCAACACGGACGCAACGGATGTGGCTAGTAAAATTGTAGCGCTACAGGAAAAGAGAGTTCTGAACCTGATTTCGGAAGAGAACTACCAAAAGGAAATGCGTGAGCTGAGAGCCATTCAGGTGGCTGACAGAAGCTACATCGGATATTTAGCAGCGACAACTAACTCCTCGGGCGAGAAGTCTTTGACGAAGGAAAGTTGGCAGAAAACGTATGATTTGAACGAGATAAAGTATAGTGATTGCCGGATCGTGCGCAGCGCTGATGCAAAATATGTGGGCGTTGCCATGAAACAGATCAGCAATGGTAAATATATTACGGTCGTTATGACTTACTGACCTATAATTTGAAACCGTGCAAACGCCGCTGACGAAAAGTCGGCGGCGTTTTTTGTGCGGTTCGTGCATTGACAGCCGCCGCCTGCGGGGATACACTGTTTTTGTGGCAGACCGTATGGTCTGCCGGGGTATTTATCATTTACAGGAGGGCAAAACCTATGAAATGTATCAAAAAACTGGTTGCGCTTACGCTGGCTGCGGTGCTGGCACTTGCCATGCTCACCGCTTGCGGCGGTACATCTGACACAAAAAGTGTCGCAGATAAAGTAGCAGATATCATCAATGCAGAGCGTGTAGCAGCAAACCACACGGAGCTGCCCAGAGCAACGGAAGTGGATAAACTTTGGAGCCCGTTGGCAGAACTGCTGGCAGCGTATGCGGCAAATCCGACGGAAGAAAGTGCTGCGGCATTGCAGGCAAAAGGCGATGCAACGTATGCCGAATATATCAATATGACGATTGACGGTAAGCAAATTGATACAGAGGCATCCAAACGTAAGGCGTTGAGAAATGTAGTGAACTTTGATGCACTGGCCAACAGCATGAAAGGTGGCCAGAATGGATGGGAATGGCTGATTGAGGGCGATTATGATTATATCTCGGTCGTCAGTGCAGAAAAAGATGGGCACAATGGCGTGTACATCAATGCAATCAAACTGAAAGACTGAGTGTAGAAGCAAAACAATATAAAAACACCCCGGCTGGGCGGTTTTCCCGCTTGACCGGGGTGCTGTTTTTGCAAGAAATAATTACTGCTCGTTTTCGTAGATCTGGATATAGCGCGGGGCGCTTTTATCCTGCCAGAACAGCAGAATGGCGGTCAGGGCGACAGCCAGTGTGGTGAGGACGGCGAGCAGAGCTTTGAGAACTTTCATGGTTTGGTGCCTCCTTGTGAAGTTCGGGAGCGGAGCGGGGGACGTTCCGCCTGTCATGTTAGGTATAGTATAGCATATTCCCGCAGTAAAGGCAAACGGCAGAAGGGGGAGAGCAAAAAGAAAAATACGGAGGTTAGTTAAAACTAATCGTCGAAAACGAATAAGAAAGTTTAGGAAAATTCATCATTTGGGGCGTGATGTCGTTGACTTCCCGCGCCAAAATGATACAATAAGTGTGTTAAGCAGCTGCTGTCCCTGTACCAGTGCGCCTGCATGGGCGAGGGGATGGCAATTCAAGCAGAATGGGGGATTTGAAATCCATGTTGAACAAGCTGAAACGTGCGGCGCTTGGCGCGCATACGCCGCATGACAAGGCAACTGCTGCAAGCAAACCTGTCCCGATGCCTCTGCCCGCGCAGGTACGCATCCTTATGAGCCAGCACATTGGCGCACCCGCCAAGGCACTGGTGAAAAAAGGCGATGAAGTGTTCGTCGGCACCAAGATCGGTGAGGCGGGCGGCTTTGTCTCCGCAAACATCCACTCCAGCGTTTCCGGTACGGTGGCTGCAGTGGAAGCTTTCCGTCTGTCCAATGGCCGTATGTGCGATTCTGTTGTCATCAAGACCGATGGCAAGCAGACCGTAGACCCGGCTGTCAAGGCACCGGAAGTCACTGATAAGGCCAGCTTCCTTGCTGCCGTGCGCGAGTGCGGTCTGGTCGGTCTGGGCGGCGCAGGCTTCCCCACCGATGTGAAGCTGCAGCCCAAGCAGCCGGTGGATACCCTGCTGATCAACGCCTCCGAGTGCGAGGTGTGGCTGACCAGCGACACGCAGGAGATGCTGGAGTGCAGCGATGATATCATCCGCGGCATCAAGGCTGTGCTGAAGTATACCGGCATTCCCAAGTGCATCATTGGTATTGAGAACAACAAGCCCGAGTGCATCGACCTGCTGTGCAAAAAGACCAAGGACGACAGCACCATCGAGGTCAAGCCCCTGCCCAGCGTCTACGGCACCGGCGCAGAGCTGATCCTGATCGAGAAGTGCCTCGGCCGCGAGGTGCCCCACGGCGGTCTGCCCGCCGATGCAGGCGCCATCGTGATGAACGTGACCAGCGTTTCCACGCTGGGCAAGTATCTGGCTACCGGTATGCCGGTGGTGCAGCGTACCATCACCGTGGACGGCGATGCCTGCGCAAAGCCCCAGAATGTTGTTGTGCCCGTGGGCACCGCTTATCAGGATATTCTGGACTATGTGGGCGTCAAGGGCGAGCTGGGCAAGGTGGTTGCCGGCGGTGCCATGATGGGCCCCGCTGTGGAGAACCTTTCCTACCCCACCACCAAGACCACTTCCGGTCTGATCCTGCTGAGCAAGGCCGCTGCACAGCCTGCACCGGTCAACCCCTGCATCCGCTGCGGCCGCTGCGTGGAGTACTGCCCCATGGGTCTGGAGCCCGTGGAGGTCAATCAGGCCTACGCCGCCCGCGATGTGCAGGAGTTGGGCAAGCTGCACGCTGACTACTGCTTCAACTGCGGCAGCTGCTCCTTCGTCTGCCCGGCAAAGCGCCCGGTCACCCAGATGATGAGTCTGGCCAAGGCCTTCTATCTTGGCGAAATCAAAAAAGGAGGCAATAAGTAATGGATACGAAGCTTATTGTTTCGGCTTCCCCGCACGTCCGCAGTGACGAGACCACCCAGAGCCTGATGGCTAACGTGATCGTTGCACTGTGCCCCTGCGTGGTTGCCTCTGCGATCATTTTCGGCGTGCGCGCCCTGCTGGTCACTGCTGTTTCCGTGGTGGCCTGTGTGGTCTTTGAGTGGCTGTACTGCAAGCTGCTGAAGCGCCCGAACCCCATCAGCGACCTGTCCGCTGTGGTCACCGGCATCATTCTGGCCATGAACGTGCCCGTGGGCATGCCCATCGGTCAGCTGATCATCGGCGATCTGGTGGCGATCATCATTGTCAAGCAGCTGTTCGGCGGCATTGGCATGAACTTTGCAAACCCCGCTCTGGTGGGCCGTATCGTGCTGTTCATCAGCTTTGCCGGCTCCATGAATAAGTGGGTGTTCCCGGATGCAGCGGTGGACCAGCTGTCCAAGGCTACCCCGCTGGCTGTGGCTGATCCCTCCAAGCTGAGCCTGCTGGATCTGTTCATGGGCATCCACGGCGGTGTGCTGGGTGAGACCTGCGCACTGGCCATTGTGCTGGGCCTTGTCTATCTGGTGGCCACCAAGACCATCAGCATCGCCATCCCGGCTTCCTACGTTGGCAGCGTGTTCGTGTTCTACCTGATCGCTACCAAGGATCTGCACACCGCACTGGTGGCCGTGCTGAGCGGCGGTCTGCTGTTCGGCGCTGTGTTCATGGCTACCGACTACGTTACCAGCCCCTTTACCCTGAAGGGCAAGCTGGTGTACGGCGTTTGCCTTGGCATCGTTACCTTTGCCATCCGCTACTGGGGCAGCTACACCGAGGGCGTGTCCTTCGCACTGCTGTTCATGAACCTGTGGGTCCCGTACATCAATGATCTGACCCGTCAGACCCCGTATGGCTATGTGAAGCCTGCAAAGAAAGCGAAGGAGGGTGCTGGCAAATGAGTAAGACTGCAAATTCCAGCTGGGAAACCACCGGTAAGCCCATTGTTGTGCTGACCGTCATCTCTCTGATCGCCAGCCTGCTGCTGGCTCTGGTGAACGGCATGACCGCTCCCGTTATCAAGGAGAACACCCGCCGCACCACGCTGGCTGCTTATGTCAGCGTGATGCCCTCTGTTTCGGACGCAGCTACGCTGGAGGAAGTTACCGATTACACCACTGCCAATGTTACCGGCGTGGTAAAGGCTCCCGATGGCGGCATTGCCATCAAGGCCGAGGAAAAGGGCTTTGACGGCGGCATCCTGACCGTGATCATGGGCTTTGACGCCAACGGCGCCGAGACCGGCATCTGGGTGGACGCTTCTACCCAGACCAAGGGCATCGGCTCCAATGTGTCCACCGATGACTATCTGGCACAGTTCAACGGCATGGACGGCACCCAGAACATTGTGATGAATCAGGATTTCGATGCGTACAGCGGCGCAACCATTTCGTCCACCGCTCTGTTTGCTGCCATCAATGACTGTATCAACTGCTTCAACGAGCTGGCATAAAAGGAGGTTGGTAAGAAATGGCACAAGAAAATAAGTCCAAGGTAAGCATCCTTACCAACGGCATCATCAAAGAAAACCCCGTTCTGCGTCTGGTTCTGGGTACCTGCTCCATTCTGGCAGTTACCACCGCAGTTTCCAGCGCACTGGGCATGGGCGCCGCCTTCACCTTCGTGCTGGTGTGCTCCAATATCATGATCTCCCTGCTGCGGAAAGTCATCCCCGGCAAGGTGCATCTGCCCTGCTACATCGTCATCATCGCAAGCTTCGTGACCATCGTGCAGATGTTCATGCAGGCTTACATGGAAAGCCTGTACAACGCTCTGGGCGTGTTCCTGCCCCTGATCGTTGTCAACTGTATCATTCTGGGCCGTGCCGAGATGTTCGCCTGCAAGAACAATGTGGTGGATTCCGCACTGGACGGCGTGGGCATGGGCATCGGCTACACCCTCACCGCAACCCTGATGGCAACCATCCGTGAGATCCTGGGCAGCGGCACCTGGCTGGGCTTCCAGATCATCCCGGAGAGCGTTGCCAAGGTGTCCATCATGACGCAGGCTCCCGGCGCTTTCTTCTGCTACGGCATCCTGATGGCAGGCTGCGTCTGGCTGGAAGGCAAGCTGGACGCCCGCATCGAGCGCAAGAGCTGCTGCGACCTTGATAACCTGAAGAAGGAGGCAGAATAAGATGTTAGTAAAACTCGCTGCGATCTTCTTCAGCATGATCCTGGTCAACAACTACGTGCTGGTGAAGTTCTACGGTATCTGCCCGTTCCTGGGCGTTTCCAAAAAGCTGGATTCTGCGGTTGGTATGTCCGGCGCCGTCATCTTCGTCATGTTCATGGCAACGGCCGTTACCTTCCCCATCCAGATCTTCATTCTGGACCAGGCTGGTCTGAGCTACCTGCAGACCATCGTGTTCATTCTGGTCATCGCTGTGCTGGTGCAGTTCATCGAGATCTTCCTCAAGAAGTACGTGGTTGCACTGTATAACTCGCTGGGCGTTTATCTGCCCCTGATCACCACCAACTGCTGCGTGCTGGCCGTGACCATTCTGGTCGTGGGCGACTACGGCGCAGATGTGGCTGCACACGGTTTCGGCTACGCCTACATCGAGGCTCTGATCTGTGCCGTCGGCGCAGGCTGCGGCTTTATGCTGGCCATGGTCATGTTCAGCGGCGTGCGGAAGCGCGTGGAAGCCTGCGATCCCCCGGCACCCTTCAAGGGCCTGCCCATCACCCTGATCGCAGCTGCAATCACCAGCCTGTCCTTCATGGGCTTCGGCGGCATCGTCGAAAACCTGTTCAATGTTACGCTGTAAGGGAGGAACAGGACTATGAATATTGTATCTGCTGTTATCCTGTGCACCATCGTGGGCGCTGTGGGTGCTATCATTCTGGTAGCTGCCGCAAAGTTCATGGCGGTGGAGGAAGACCCCCGCATTGAGGAAGTTTCTGCCTGTCTGGCTGGCGCTAACTGCGGCGGCTGCGGCTACGCCGGCTGTGCCGACTACGCCAAGGCTGTTGTTCTGGACGGCGTGCCCTGCGACAAGTGCGCACCCGGCGGCCCCAAGGCTGCTGCTGCCATTGCCAAGATCATGGGCGGCGAGGCAAGCGCCGTAGAAAAGAAGGCTGTAGTGCAGTGTCAGGGCAGCTCCGAGCACTGCAAGCCCGCCTACGACTACAAGGGCATCCAGACCTGTGCTGCTGCGGCAGCTCTGTACGGCGGCCCCAAGACCTGCTCCTTCGCCTGCATCGGTCTGGGCGACTGCACCAAGGTGTGTAAGTTCGACGCCATCCACATCGTGGACGGTGTGGCTAAGGTGGACAAGGACAAGTGCACCGGCTGTGGTGCCTGCGCCAACATCTGCCCCAAGCAGGTGATCATGATCGACGCCGGCGGCCCCCGCAAGCCGGTGGTCATGTGCTCCAACAAGGACAAGGGTGCTGTGGCCAACAAGCTGTGCACCACCTCCTGCATCGCCTGCGGTATGTGCGAGCGCACCTGTAAGTTCGACGCCATCCACGTTGTGGACGGCGTGGCACGCGTTGATTACGACAAGTGCAAGGGCTGCGGTATGTGCGCCCAGAAGTGCCCCAAGCACATCATCCTGTTCCCGCTGAAGGACGACCCCAATCCCCCGAAGCCCGTGGTGAAGCCCGCCGCTCCCGCTGCTGCCCCCGCAGCAAAGCCGGAAGCCAAGGCTGAGGCAAAGCCCGAGACCAAGGCAGAGTAAACTGTAAACCAAAGCCCGCCGTGCGCAATGCCCGGCGGGCTTTTTGTATAAAAATGATTGGGAATGCCCTCTTTCCCGTTTATTCCGTCTTTGTGGGGCGAATGGTCACCTCGCCGCAGCGCAGTGATTCGGTGCGTCCGCCCTCCCGCTGCACCACCAGCCGCCCGGTGTCGTCGATGGAAAGCGCCTGTGCGGCGTAGGTCTCGGTGCCGGTGCACACGGTCACCCAATGACCCGGCACAAAGCAGCGGGCGCGGTACTCGTCCAGACATTCAAAGCCCGGGCACAGCGCCAACAGCTCCCGCCCGATGGCACCCGCCAGCGCCGCCCGGCTTACCGGGGCGGGGCCGCCGGGGTATAAGCTGCCTGCTTTGGCGGTCAGCTCCGGGGGAAAGTCCTCAGCCGTGGCAGTCAGGTTCAGCCCGATGCCCACCACCAACCATTCCAGCTGGCCGCTTTCAAGGTCGGTGCCGGCCTCGGTCAGGATGCCGCACACCTTTTTGCCCTTATAATACAGGTCGTTCACCCACTTGATGGCAAGTTCCAGCCCGCACAGCGCCTGCACCGCCCGGCACACCGCCACTGCCGCGCCGATGGTGGCGGTCTGGGCATTGGCAGCGGGCAGCGGCGGGCGCAGCACTACCGAGCAGTACACCCCCTTGCCCGCCGGGCTGGCAAAGCTGCGCCCCAACCGCCCGCGCCCGGCGGTCTGCCCGCCCGCCAGCACCAGCGTGCCGTGGGCAGCGCCTTCCAGCGCCAGCAGCTTTGCGGTGCGGTTGGTGCTTTCCAGCGTGTCGTACAGCTGCACCGGGGCGGGGTAGGCACCTACCGCTTCGGCGCAGAAGGGGTCGCCGCCCAGCAGGCGGTACCCTCGGCGGGAGACGGCTTCCAGCGCATAGCCCTGCGCGGTAAGCGCCGCCGCCGCCTTGTGCACGGCGGCGCGGCTGACCCCCAGCTGCTGCGCCAGCTGCTGGCCGGAAATATATGCGCCCTCGGCGGCGCTGAGCGCCTGTAAAAGTGCCTGACGGGTGGTAGAAACCATGGCGAAAACCCTCCCTGTGTGCTATACTGCTATTGTACCATATCTGCGGCAGAAGAAAAAGTTTGAAAAAATTTTAGTTTTTATGCAGGAACCGCCGCCGCTCCTTCGTATTAAAGACAGAAGGGCGGCGCAGAGCACCGCATCCAGAACCGGAAAGGGGGCCGTGCAGCGCGTTGACAACACAGGAATTCAGCACGATGGTGCAGAAATATCAGGCGCTCGTGTACACGGTCTGCCACCAGCTGGTACCGGATGTACAGGAGGCGCAGGATCTGACGCAGGAGACCTTTCTGGCGGCGTGGCGGGCCATCGACCGCTGCCCGCCCGGCTTTGAAAAGCAATGGCTGGCGCGCATCGCCGCCAACAAAGCCAAGGACTATCTGCGCAGTGCGTGGGTGCGCAAGATGAACACCCCCGGCGACGAGGTGCTGGCGCTGGAAGGCGCGCCGCCCGGTATGCAGCCGGAACAGCAGGTGCTGGAAGCGCTGGGTGAGGAGGAACTTACGGAGATGATCTTAAATCTGCGCGAGCCCTACCACACGCCCTGCCGTCTGGTGCTGCTGGAGCAGCACACCATGGCCGAAGCTGCAAGGCTGTGCGGCCGCCCGCCCAAAACGGTGGAAGCGCAGATCTACCGCGCCAAAAAGATGCTGGCGCAGCAGATCTTGCAAAACGACCGCATACCCTGTGAAAGGAGGAGCGTACATGGAACTGTTTGACGCAAAAGGCTGTCTGAGTGAGGAAGGTTTACAGGCATTGGTCGGCGGGCAATTGGACGAAACGCAGCGGCTGGAAGCCGCCGAACACCTTGCCTACTGCGACCGCTGCATGGACCGCTACACCGCCCTATTGACCGACGATGTGCTGGAACAGCCGCCGCGCTCCGCACGGGGCGCGGTGATGGGCACGATATGGATACGGCTGATGCAGAACACATGGGGACGCGCCGCCGTGGCGACCGTAGCCGCCGTGCTGGCGCTGACCATGTGGCGTGCCGGTACGCTGGAACAGATCCTGCACACCGGGCAGCAACTGAACACATGGCTGCCGCAGACCACACAGCAGACCGAGCCGGAGCTGCTGGGCAAGCCGGTGAACGACAAAGCCCCGCAGCCCTCCACCGCTCCGCTGGGCAAGCCCATAGAGGACAAAAAGCAGCTGACTGAAAAACTATCCGATGCACTGGACGCGCTTTTGCACCACAGTGCAGACACCACTGAGAAATGAGGGAACTGATTATGAAGAAAAACGGGATCCTGACCCTGCTGTTTGCCTGCATCCCCGGTGCGGGGCAGATGTATCAGGGCTATATGAAGCGGGGGCTCTCGCTCATCACCATGTTCTGCCTGTTTATTATCCTAGGCAGCACCACGGGGCTGGACGCACTGGTAGTCGGCTGCATCGTTGTGTATATGTACAGCTTTTTCGATACTTTCAACCTCCGCGCACAGCTGGCGGCAGAAAAAGCCCCGGAGGACGATTATCTGGTGCACTTTAACTGGCACGATGCCCGCATGACCCAGTTCATGGGCGAAAGCCACAAGCTGGTGGGCTGGGGGCTCATCGCACTGGGCGCGATCGTGTTCTACAACAACATCATCATGCGGGTGCTGGGCGATGTGATGTGGCGCTGGGGACAGAATAACCCCATCTTCCGCGCCATCTACCTGATGCTGGACGCTCTGCCGCAGATCGTGGTCTGCGTGGCGCTGATCGTGTGCGGTATGTGGCTGGTGCGCGGCCCAAAAAACAAAAAGGGCAAGCAGCCCCACGAGGAGGAAACTGAGGACTTCCACGCATACACGGCTGCGCCGCAGGCAGAGGATGCCGAGGATGCCGAGGACACTGCGGATACGGACGCCCATTTTGCCATGCCGGAGCTTTCGGCACTGCTGGGGGAGCCGGTGACCGGCGCAGAGCAGGACGAGACCCATGCGGAGGATGACGATGACCGAGCAGAATAAGACCCCCTTGACCGCACAGCCGGGCAGCGTGCCCCCGCCGGAGCAGAAACCGGCAGAGAAACGACCCGCAGAAAAGCCCCTGCGCCGGGTGGGCAGCCTGACCCTGGGCGCGTGCCTTGTCGCGGCGGGTGTGTTCTTTCTGCTGTATTTCTTCGTGCCGGGCTTTGATGTGCAGCTGACCTTGAAAATCGCCCCGGCGGTGGCGCTGGTGCTGCTGGGGTGCGAGGTGCTGTTTTTTGCCGCCCGCCCCGGCCGCTGGAAGTACGATTTTGTGTCCGTGCTGGTCTGTCTGGTGCTGATGGCGGGCTGCTTCTGCATGGCGATGCTGCCCCTGCTGTGGGACGAAGTGAGCGGCGAAAACCAGCAGACCATGAACCGCCTGAGCACACAGGCCATTGATGAACTGTATACCGTCTGCAAGCGGGACGCGCAGGACATTGCCATCCAGAACATCAGTGGCTGGCTGTACCTGAACGGTGCAAAGGCCGAGACTTTGCAGCAGGCCGCCGCCCTGCCCGCCGGGGATGCCTGCCTGACCCTGACGGTGGAGCTGTTCGGCCCTTACGACAGCGCCGCTGCCTTTGCCCGGGACTGCTACACCCTGACCGCACTGGCAAAGCAGTGCACCGTGCCGCCGGAAAAGCTGCACTTTACATGGGACGCCCGCAGCCCGGCAGAAAGCAGCCTGAACACTGGCAGTCTGCTGTACACCGAGGATTATTCCCTGGACCTGAGTGGCGCTGTGCAGCTGGACTGGACAGAGCAGCAGATGGAGCAGCAGACCGAGACCGAGTATCTGCTGGACGCAGAGAATATTCCCGATGAGGATTAAAAAATACCGCCGCACAGCAGTGCGGCGGTATTTTTGCGGTGCGGCTGAAAGGATAACGAAAAAACGCCCCGAAGTCCTAGACTTCAGGGCGTTTAAGCTGGAGCTGCTATCCAGATTCGAACTGGAGACCTCATCCTTACCAAGGATGCGCTCTACCAACTGAGCTATAGCAGCACATCACAGCTCGATTAGTATAGCACAGCTTGACCGGCTTTGCAAGCTTTTTTTGCAAAAAATAAAATTTTTTCGCAAAAAAGCCCCGGAGCATCCGCAGACGCTCCGGGGCTTTGTAAATAGCGTTTACTTTGCCAGACTGCTCAGGATGGGCTCGCACTGCTCTACGGTGGAGGAGAGCATCAGGTTGTAGGCGGTGACCATCTCCTGAATGGCGGTGCGGTTCTCCTTGGTCAGGGCGTAGCTCTGGGTGGTGCCGTCCCGGCCAACGAACACGGCGGTGACGCTCTTAGCGTTCAGCCACTCGCTCAGCAGGCTGATCTCTTCATCACTCAGCTGGAACAGCTCCATGTCGAACCAGCAGCCCAGATCCTGATCGTAGCCGCCGCCGTACTCCTCGTCACAGGTGAAGGTGTACATGTTGTCATCGGCAGTCACGTTGACCGTCTTGATGTCCAGCTTCTTGCTGCCCACATAGGTCAGGATCATGTTGAAGGCAACGCCGTCGTCCTGCAAGAACATATAGGGGTACAGCCCGCAGGACTTTTTATCCATGCTGGCCTGCTCCTGCGGAGAGGAAAGATCCCAGCCGCCGGTCTCCTCGTCGTAGGTGACGGTGAACTTGGAAAAAGCGGCCTTGAGCTCGGCATCGCTGGGGGCGGCGTTGGTAGCCTCCACCGCAGCAGGGGCGGCGGGCAGTGCGGGTGCAGCAGCCGAAGCGGCCATGCCGCCGCACAGCATGGCGGCAGCGCACAGACCGGCAACGACACGCCGGAACAAACGGGAAGATCTCATAAGTCAGTACTCCTTTCCATTTTCGAAGGGGGATGATGCTGGTTTCAGTATACCGCAGCCCGGCGGAAAAGCAAGAAAACTGTCACGAAACGCCCTGACGCAGTCACGAAACGACTTTAGCCCACCTGATGCTCTTCCAGCCAGCGGGTCATCTGCTGGGCAATGCCCTTGACGCTGCCTTCCTCAAAAGGCACCTTCAGCCCGGCGGTCTGCATCAATTCGGTGTAGCTGGCAAGACCGGCGCGGCGCACCAGCTTGAGGTAACGCTCCCATGCGTCCTTGTGGTCGTCAAGGCTCAGCAGGAAGAACTGCAATGCCGCCATGGTGGACAGGCAGTAGTCGATATAGTAGAAGGGGCACTCGTAGATGTGCAGCTGGCGCTGCCAACCGGCGCCACGGCCATAGAAGGGCAGGTTGTCAAAATCGATCCACGGGCGGTACTTCTTTTCCAGCTTGAGCCACTCGGCGTTGCGCTGGTCGGGGGTCAGGTCCGGGTTCTGGTACATGATGTGCTGGAACTCGTCCACGGCGCAGCCGTAGGCAAGGAACACAAAGCTGTCCTCGGCGTGGAGCAGGGAATACTTCTCGGTATCCTTGCCGAACAGCAGGTGATGCCACGGCGCGGTGAGGAACTCCATCGCCATGGAGTGGATCTCGGCGCTCTCCATGGCGGGGCATTCCAGATCGGCGGGCACATTGGGGTCGCGCTCGGCTACATAGCCCTCAAAGGCGTGGCCGCACTCGTGGGTCAGCACGTCCACATCGCCGGAGGTATCGTTCCAGTTGGCAAAGATGAAGGGAGCCTTGTAGCTGGGCAGGCTGGTCATGTAGCCGCCGGACATCTTGCCGGGACGGCTCTCCACGTCAAACAGTTCGTTGTCCTGCATAAAGTCGATGAACTCTGCCGTCTCGGGGCTCAGCTCGTGGTACATGGTGCGGGCGGCGTCCATGCGTGCCTGATAGCCCGGGATGGGCTTGGGGTTGCCGTCCTTGAAGATGATGGGCAGATCGGTAAAGGTGGGGTGGGTGATGCCGGTGCGCTTGGCACGCATGGCCATCACCTTTTGCAGCTCGGGCACAACGTCCCTTGCCACCTGATCCCGGAAGGCCTGGATCTCGGCCTGACCGTAGCCGATGCGGTTCATGCGCACATAGGAAAGCTCGCTGTAATCCTTATAGCCCAGCACCTCGGCCTGACGGTTCAGGTTCTTGACGATCTTGGTGTACAGTGCGTCCAGCTCGTCCCGGTGGGCGTCAAAGTAACCGGCCTCGGCTTCGTAGGCGGCGCGGCGCACGGCGGGGTCCAGATCCTCCTTGTAGGGGCCCAGCTGGGGGATGGTCAGCTGCTTGCCGTCCAGCTCCACCAGCGCACCGCCGTAGATCTGCTGGTACTGGCTGACCAGCGCGTTGAACTCCTGCTGCAATTCCACGGTGCGGTCGTCCATGCCCAGAACGGCGTTCTTCATGCCGGCCACGCAGGTGGTGCCGAAGTGCTCGGTAAGCGCTTCCACATAGGGGTTTGCCAGAAACGCCCGGCTGATCTCCACACTGGCGTTGGTCACGGCAGGGCCGTTGGCATCAAAAAAGTCCTGCTCGGCCTTCCAGTAGGCATCGCGGGTGTCGCAGGTGTAGTGGATGTTGGCCAGCTGGGAGGCGGTGGTGTAGTCCGCAAAGGCGCGGCTCTGCTCGTAGTACACCTGAATGAGAGCGTCGCCGTCCGGGGCGTCAGCGGCCTTGGCGGCCAGCTGCTTGCACCGTGCCAGCAGGGCGTCGATGTCCGGGCGGGTATAGGTCATTTCGCTGAATTTCATGGAAAATTTCCTTTCCGGGGCAGTTCCCCCTTTGGTATCTTGTGTTCATCTTACCACGTTCTGCGCCAAAAGAAAAGAGGGAGACAGGCGGGCAAAAGTCCTACGTTTATACAACACTGCCAAAAATAAAAACGCTCCTTTGGCAAAGATGTCTGTTTGAACGCTTGCAGTGCGGCAAAAAAAGGGTTATAATGGCATCATCAACAGAGTAAGACCCTGCGCGTTAAGTGCCGCATCAACGGGGAGTTGTGCTGCGGACGAAGGTTTTGACCGCGGTGCAGGGTCTGCATCCCGCTGCTGCATGGACTTGGGTGCAGGCGAGAGCCGTCTGCGGTTTTTGCCCGGAAGTGAATGTTGTTGGAATTCACGCCCTCCTTTGTGCGGTCTGTCACAGGGGAGGGCTTTTTTGCGTCCTGCCTGCTGTTCCTTTTTAAGGAGGATAACTACGATGAACGACAAAAAAACTTCGGTGCGTACCCTGACCATGCTGGCTTTGCTGGTAGCCATGAGCATCGTGTTCAGCCGGGTGCTGAGCATCTCCACCGGCTTCGTCCGGTTCAATCTGGGCAGTCTGCCGGTACTGCTGGCGGCGGTGGTGTTCGGCCCCGGCGCAGGCTTTGCGGTGGGCGCAGTGGCCGATATCATCGGCGGTGTGCTGGCGGGCTACGCCATCAACCCGCTCATCACCTTGGGCGCGGGTGCCATCGGCCTGGTGGCGGGCTTTGCATGGCAGAAGCTGAGCAGCCTTTCCACAAATTTGCGGCTGGCAGTCAGCGTGCTGCTGGGGCACTTTGTAGGCTCCATGGTCATCACCTCGCTGGCGCTGCGCCTGTTTTACGGCTATCCGTGGGCAACGCTGGCGGTACGCATCCCCAACGCCCTCATCCTCAGCGCCGTGAACGTTGTGCTGCTGCGCATCCTGCTGGAAAACCGCAGCCTGATGAAGCTGGCAAAGAAGTAAGAGACTCTCTCAGCCGAGGGATGCACTGCACTCCGCGGGGAAAGTTTTTGCTTGCCTTTAGCGTGCAGGGACGCTCCGCTGGGCCAGAGGCAGGGAGGGGTGTTCCGAGTCCCCCCTCCCTACCTCTGGACTCCACCCACCCCGCAACGGGCCAAGGGCTGCTCGCCCTTGACAATCCTAAAGAAG
>CAKSZE010000023.1 GCA_934525325.1 uncultured Faecalibacterium sp. | reverse complement strand
GCCTCCGGGGTAGCGGCTGCCTACGCGCTCTGGCTGCAAAACCGGAAGCTGGGTGCGCCCGCGCTGGTGCTGGCAGCTTTTATCGCCTTTACCCGGCTGTACCTCTATGTGCACTTCCCCACCGATATCCTCGGCGGCGCGGTACTGGGCATCGCGCTGGGCACTGCGGCCTCCGCATTTGCAAACCATATGGCAAATCGCAAAAAGAAACAACAAATTGTATAAGAAAAGGTCGCTGCACGCATTTTGTGCAGCGACCTTTTTGCTCTATTATTCTGCCGGGAGCTGTACCTTCCGGTTCTGTGCCGGGTCCCAGCACACCAGCTCCAGCCGGCTGTCCGCAGGCAGGGCGGCGTCCGGCTTTGCCTCCTGCCAGCAGCGCTTGAGCGCCGCAGCGGCTGTGGCATCCTCTGCACCGGGCAGCTCGGTGCACAGCACCGTGCCCTGCCAGCCGTTTTCCGTGTACAGGCTCAGTGCGCCCGCCTTGCCGTCCAGAATGGCGGTGATGTCCTGTTGCAGCTGCGCGTAGCCCTCGGCGGTGGCGGCGTACTCGCCGTGCCACTTTTCAAAAAATACCGAGAACTCCCCGCACAGCTCAATCAGCAGATTCTCTGTGCCGGAAGGGCTTTGCACCACCAGTGCAAGGTCTTGCTCCTCCATGTAGTCAAAGTCCGGGTCGTCCCAAGTGTGCACGGTGACCTGCTGCCGGCTGAGCAGCATCAGCAGCTCCCCCTGCTTTTCAGCGGTGTCAAAATCGCCCTGCGGGCTGTTCCAGTCTGTGTTCATCGGTGTTCCTCCGTTCATTCCGTTTATAAGGTGTGCAGGCAGTGTTTCAGGCCATCCGCTCTCTGTCTGCGTGCTTTGCCGCTGCGGCGCGGGCTTTCTGTTCCTTTTTGGCGCAGTAGAGCGCACGGTCGGCGCGGTCCTTCACTGCGACCACGTCCTCCCCGGAAAAAGCGGCAGAGCCAAGGGAGACCGTCGGCAAAAGAGTGATCTCTTTGCGCCGCTCTGCCAGCAGAGCTTGCAGCGTTTCTGCGCAGCGGACTTCGCTTGCCTCGTCCTTCAGCAGCACGCAGAATTCATCGCCGCCAATGCGGTAGCAGTAGCCGCAGCGGGCGTAGGCTTTTTTGATGCAGTCCGCGATCTCGGCAAGGCAGACGTCCCCCTGTAAATGGCCGTAGCGGTCATTGATCTGCTTGAAGTCGTCCACATCGAATACCACCAGCACCCCGCCGCTGCGGCGCATCTCGGCGGTGCGGTTCAGGTAGCTGTTCTGGTTCAAAAGCCCGGTCAGCGCGTCCAGCTGGTTCCACATCTCGCTGCAATAGATATAGTACAGCACCGACAGCAACGTGACGCACAGCCATGTGACGTGCAGCTTCGGCAGCGCGATCTGGATCACGGTCTCCGCGCCCAGAAACAGAGTCAGCGGGTAGATCAGCGTGCGGCTGCGGTTCTGAAAGACTGCCGCCGTGCGCACCGTAGCCACCATAAGGTACAGCATGGAGGTATAATACATGATGACATAAATATAGAAGTACCCTCCCCGGGCGTAGAGGTTTTCCGCGCTCACCGAGAACACCGGCCCATAGGGCAGCGTTGCCGCCAGAAAAAGCAGATACGCACCCTCGCAGCACACTGCCGCCTTGAACCCGCGCCGGATGATGGATTTTTTGTCCAGCACATATACCAGACACAGCGACACCGCCGGTGTCAGCCCAAAGCCCAGATAGTTGGACAAGATATTCAGCCAGCGGTAGCCCGGCGGTGTGCCGTCCACCACGATGGTGATGACTTCCAGCACCGAGATGCACGCAATGAGCGCAAAGGCCAGAAAGAACCCGCGCTTCTGCTTTTTATTTAGGGATTCGCTCAGCTTTGTAAGAAAGCACATAAAGCCAAGCACGAAAAGGTCAATGGTCGTTAAGATAAAAAAATAGCTATCCATTGCAAATTATCTCGCTCTGTGCGCTGATGCCTTTGATAAGGCGCAGACTACCTCGATATGCTCCGTATGCGGGAACATATCCACCGGGGTAAAGCCCTCGGCCTTATAGCCCAGCTTTGTCAGGGTGGCAAGGTCGCGGGCGAGGGTGACAGGGTTGCAGCTGACATAGACCACCCGCTTGGGTGCCATACGCGCCACGCTGGCAAGGAATTCCGGGGTAGAACCCTCGCGCGGGGGGTCCATAAAGATCACGTCTGCCTTCTCCCCTGCTGCGGCTGCTTCGCGGATCCAGCGGGTAGCGTCGGCGGCAAAGAAGCGGGCGTTCTTTACGCCGTTGTGCCTTGCGTTGCCAATGGCATCCTGTACGGCGTCCCGGTTCAGTTCCACACCCACCACCTGCTTTGCGTGGTCGGCGGCGGTCAGGCCGATGGTGCCGATGCCGCAGTAGGCGTCCAGCACCACCTCTTTGCCGGTCAGCTTCGCGGCTTCCACCGCAAGGCCGTACAGCACTTCGGTCTGGGCGTGGTTGATTTGATAAAAGCTACGCGGGCTGATGGCGTAGGTCTTGCCGCAGAGGGTATCCAGAATGAACCCCTTGCCGTACAGCACCTTTTCCGCTTCACCCAGCACCACGCTGGTCTTGCGGCTGTTCACGTTCTGCACCACGGTGGTCACGGTCACACCGCGCTGCGCGGCCTCCGCCAGCAGCGCTTTTACAAAGTTCTTGGCCCCCGGCAGCACCGGCTGCGCCGTCACCAGCACCACCATCACCTGCCCGGTGGCTACGCCCCGCCGCAGCAGGCAGTGGCGCACAAGGCCGGTGCCCTTGTCCTCGTCGTAGGGCTGGTAGCGGCAGGCGTTGGCGGCAGCCCGCACCGCCTGCATGGTCTTGTCCAGCACCTCGTCCTGCAGCAGGCAGCTTTCCACCGGCAGCACCTTATGGCTGTTTGCCGCGTAGATGCCGGAGGTCAGTTTTCCACCCCAGCCGGTGGTAAAAGTGGAAATGACCTTATTGCGGTAATGATAGGGCTGCTCCATGCCCCGGATGGGGTGCACCGGGCCGTATTTGCCCACAAGAGCCCGCACTTTTTCTTCCTTCTGTTTCAGCTGTGCGGCATAGTCCAGCCCCAGCAGGGGGCAGCCGCCGCAGTTTTTGGCACGCAGTTTGCAATCCATGGCAGTTTCTTCCTTTATATAACAGATACTCTCTTTTCAGGATATCACAGGGCAGGGCGGATTGCAACCGCAAGCCGAGGTGATTTTTGCAGTTTTCTTTTTTATCGCCGGGGCTTTACTTTTCCACGGTGATTTGCCATAATAGGGACAGAAAACGACCGTTTGCAGGAGGGCTACAAGATGAAAGTCATGGTTTTTGATGTAGGCGGCACCGAGATCAAATACTCGGTCATGGATGAGCAGCTGCATCGCACGGACAGCGGTGCGGTGCCCACGCCGCAGGATACGCAGGCGCAGTTTCTGGATACGCTTTACCAGCTGTATGCGCCCCACAAAGACGAGGTGACTGGCATTGCCATGGCGCTGCCGGGCTTTGTGGATAACCGCACCGGCTATGTGTCCAACGGCGGGGCGCTGCTGTACAACACTGCCACCCCGGTGGGGCAGCTGCTGGCGGAAAAGTGCGGCTGCCCCGTTATCCTGGAAAACGACGGCAAGGCTGCCGCCATGGCAGAGCTGGCAAACGGTGCGCTGAAGGGCTGCTGCAACGCGGCGGTGTTCATCATTGGCACCGGCGTGGGCGGCGGCATTATTGCCAACGGACAGCTGGTGCGCGGGGTGCACTTTACCGCCGGGGAGTACAGCTTTGTCAACACCAACGCCGAAGCGTGGGACGCCCCGGACCAGAACATGGCCTGCCAGTGCAGCACCCGCAACCTGCTTATATGGTACCGCGCCCGCAAGGCACTGCCGGAGGACGCCCCGCTGGACGGACGCAGCTTTTTTGCCGCCGCCAACGCCGGAGAACCGGAAGCCTTAGAGGTGCTGCGGCGGTTCTGTCATGCGGTGGCGGTGCAGATCTTCAACCTGACCGTTCTGCTGGATGTGGAAAAGGTGGCCATCGGCGGCGGCATCAGCAAGCAGCCCCTGCTGCTGGAAAGCCTGCGCAGCGCCTACGATTGGCTGTTTACCTCCCGGGCGGGACAGGCTTATATGGAGGGCTTGCCCCGCTGCCAGATCGTGCCCTGCGCCTTTTCCAGCGAAGCCAATCAGGTGGGCGTTGCCGCCGCATATTTTGAAGCCATGCAGAAAAAATGTTGATTTTCGGCCGGTTTCATGGTACTATATCTGCCGTGTGCTCTGCACGCAAAACACGAAACAAGGAGATTTTGAACCATGAACACTCTGCATAAATTTGCTGCCCTGACCCTCAGTGCTGTGCTGTCCGTCTGCCTGCTGGCAGGCTGCGGCGCTTCTGCGTCCTCCACTGCTTCCAGCGCGGCTTCCGATGCTGCTTCCTCCGTGGCTTCTTCTGTTGCCGCTTCTGAGGTTTCCTCTGCTGCTGCCAGCGAGACACAGGCCACGGTGGAGTTCACCGTTACCGCTGCGGACGGCAGCGTATCCAGCGTACTGCTGAACGTGACCGACGGCGAAAAGTTGAGCACCGCACTGGCCAAGGCCGGTATCATCAGTCAGGAAGAAGCCGACGCAGGCTTTGTGACCACCGTGAACGGCGAGACTGCTGACTACAATAAGGATCAGGCCTGGTGGTGCCTGACCGATGCTGCCGGTGAGATGACCACGGTGGGCGTGGCGGACATCGAGCTCCACGACGGTGACAGCTATGCCTTTACCTACACCAAGGGCTAAAAAACCATCACCCCTGCACACCCGGGTGCTGCGGCTGGTGCTCAGCGGCTTGATGGGTGCGCTGCTGGTGGTGAGCAAGCAGGCCATGAGCGGCCTGCCCAATCTGGAGCCGGTGAGCCTGCTCATCATCCTGTTTGCGCTGGAGCTGCCCCGGGAGACGCCCGGTGCTATCACGGTGTTCATCCTGCTGCAAGGCGTGCTGTACGGCTTTGGCCTGTGGTGGGTGATGTACCTGTATGTGTGGTATCTGCTGGCGCTGCTGGCATGGCTGCTGCGCCGCATGGACTACGCCTTTTTCTGGGCGGTGTTCAGCGGGCTGTACGGCCTGTGCTTCGGCGGGCTGTGCGCGGCGGTGTATCTGTTTGCCAAAACGCCCGCCTTTGCCCTGAGCTGGTGGCTCAGCGGCCTGAGTTACGATGCGCTGCACGGCATCGGCAATTTTGTGCTGATGCTGCCGCTCTACCGCCCGCTGCGCCGTGCGCTGCAAATGGCAAAAAGGCAGCTGCGGGTATAAGATTTTCTTTGTGAAAACGCAAAGCCGGACAGCTGATATATCCCCTAATACCGGACACCCGGTATACGCTCCAGCCATTTTCAGCGGAAAAATTATTTTAAATTTCAGGATAGCGGAACGCTTGCGGGCGTTCCGCTATCCCATTTTTACAGGAGGGGGCGTAAAGGGAAACCACCTGTCAACCGCTGCGTCCCTCCCCGTGAAAAAGTAAATCGGGAAAATCCGCAGATTTTCCCGATTTACAAATAAAAATAAAATTCCGCTATTGATGCGCAGAGCATCGCGGAGCGCATTCAAAATCGTCCACTCTACCAAGAAAGGCTGCTGCACACACGGTGCAGCAGCCTTTTTCTGTTTACTGATGTAAGGGGTTGCTCTTACTTCTGGGGAGCCTCGAAAGCAACAGCGGTAGCACCGGCAGCGGCATCCACGCTCTTCAGAGAGATGGGAGCCACCTCGTAGTGCAGGGTGTCAAAGCTCTGGGTATTGCCGTCCTCGGTGGTGAACTCCAGAACGTAGACAACGTCGCCCTGCTTGTCAGCTTCGACATCGCGGGTGATGACGACGCTCTCGCCGTCAGCCAGACCCTCGCCTGCCAGATTCTCGCCCTTGTCCTCAGAGCCTGCATCGTACAGGTACAGCTCGGTCACCTTGCTGCCGGTGGTGTTGTACACGGTGTACTCGGCAGAAGCAGCCTCAGCCTCAGAGGAAGCAGCCTCGGAGGAAGCAGCCTCGGAAGAGGCAGCAGCAGAGGATGCGGTGGAGGATGCAGCGGTAGAGGCAGAGCCGCCGCAGGCGGTCATGCCAACAGCCAGTGCCAGAGCGGCAGCGGCAATTGCAACAGTCTTGAGCTTCATAGGGATTTTCTCCTTTTTCTTCTTTTGTTGGTGTCAGGACTCCGGCAGCATACCAACTGCCTTGGTTGGCCTGACGTCCTTCCATTATACGCATGTTGACGAAAAAAGCAAGCTTTTTTCGTCAAAAACCAACGACGAAGCAGGAACTGTTACCATCTTGACATGAATTTGGCACATTTTAGGCGGCAGAAACATGAAACAGTTTGCATATATGCAGCTTTTGTTTCCTGCCACTGTGCAGACAGCGAAAAAGAGCTGCAAAAAATTTTATTTTCCTCCTTGACAGCAGCCTACTGCCGTTGTATACTAAGCATCGTGAACACTGTTCATGTTGGGAGATGAGCGTATGAATCCAATGGCAACGTCCAAAGCGGACATCCTGAAAACCAGCCGGGAGCTGATCCAGCAAAACGGCTGGGCAGCGGTCAACATCCGTGCGGTCGCCGCCGCCTGCGGGGTCTCCGTAGGCTGCATCTACAACTACTTCGGCTCCAAGACCGAGCTGGTAAGCGCGGCAGTAGAAAGCATCTGGAACGACATCTTCCACCACCCGGAGGATGAAGCCGTGTTTCAGGATACCCTGTCCTGCATCCGGTGGATGTACCGGCAGATGGAATACGGCAGTCAGCAGTATCCCGGCTTCTTCACCCACCACGCGCTTGGCTTTGTGCAGCAGGACACCGATGACGGCAAGCAGCAGATGCGGCAGACATGGCAGCACATTCTGGATGCCTTGTGCAACGTGCTGCGCCACGATGCCAAAGTCCGTCCTGACGCTTTTACCGAGCAGTTCACCCCGGAGCAGTTCGCGGGCATCCTGTTCTCCCTGATGCTGTCTGCGGTGGTGCAGCAGAGCTTCGACCCCTCTGCGGTGCTGGAGATCGTGCGCAGAACCATTTATTAAGCAAAAAACATCCCACAGCCTTGTGGGAGTTTTTTAATCCCGAATGTGAACATGGTTCAATTTGGTTTCAGCGCCCCGCAGACCATACTACTGCAAGCCCTTTTCCCTACGATGCCTCCGGTACGGCTGTGCCGCGCCGGTTCGCTATAAAATCAAAAACAAAACCTGCGATCAAAACAAACAAAGGAGAAAAACGTATGAGAGCTATTATTGAGACCGTTTTCGACATCTTCTATCTGGTCACCGTGCTCACGGTAGGCATCCGCATGATCCGCGGCAGCAAGGCCGGCACCCAGTTCCGCCTGTTCGGCCTGATGGCCGTGGTGCTGGGCGCAGGCGACTCTTTCCATCTGGTGCCCCGCGCACTGGCGCTGTGCACCACCGGTCTGGAAAGCTACGCCGTGCCGCTGGGTCTGGGCAAGTGGATCACCTCTGTGACCATGACCGTGTTCTATGTGCTGCTGTACTACGTCTGGCGCAAGCGCTACCAGATCGAGGGACAGAAGAACGTGACCGCCGCTGTGTACGCCCTGTCCGCTGTGCGCGTTGTGCTGTGCATGATGCCGCAGAACCAGTGGCTCACCAACCACACCCCGCTGGCATGGGGCATCCTGCGCAATGTACCCTTTGCCCTGCTGGGTCTGCTGATCATCGTGCTGTTCTACCGCAGCGCCAAGCAGAACAACGATAAGGCTTTCCGCTGGATGTGGCTGACCATCGTGCTGAGCTTCGGCTTCTATATCCCCGTGGTGCTGTGGGCAGACGTCAACCCCCTGATCGGTATGCTGATGATCCCCAAGACCTGCGCCTACGTCTGGACCGTGCTCATCGGCTACAACGCCATGAAGGCCGAGACCGGCAAGCAGAACTAAGCTATCCCCCTGCGGTTTTTCCGCTGCTTAACAAAAAAGTCCGCCGACAGACAGCGATGCACTGCTCTGCCGACGGGCTTTTTTATATTAGGTAGACAAAAGATGATTGAGAATGCCCTCCGCGTTGCTTTGGGCATAATCAGCGGAAAGAATATTTTTATTTCGGGGTTCAAAAATGCCTGCGGGCATTTTTGAACCCCATTTTCACAGGAGGGGTCGTAACAGTAAACGGCATCTGCCGCACTGGTTTCCTGCGGAAACATCCGCGCGGCGGCAAGCAATATTTCAACCCTCAGTAAAGTACTCCGGGTGGACGCTGCGGGCCTGCTCCACCGAAAGCTTATAGCGGTTCAGGTGGCTTTCCAGCGCTTCGCCAAGCTCTTCGGCGGTGCCGTGCAGCACCATTTCCAGAATGCGGGTGTGCGCATCGCAGACGGACTTGTTCTCGTTGGTCTGCAGGCTGAATTTGCGGATGCGCTCCACGTGCTGCAGCTCGCCGAGCATGTGGTCAAAATGTGCTTCCATGCCGGTGATCTCAAACGCCTTGCGGTGGAACTGGTTGTCCAGCTCCAGCAGGCGGGTCTCCCGGTTCGGCTGGGTCTGGTCGGCTTCCAGCAGGCGGTAGTTCTCGATGATCTGCCGGTACTCCTGCTCCTGCTGGTCTGTCAAGCGGCCGCGCACCCGGTTCAAAATCTCTTTTTCAAGGGTAAAGCGGGCAAACTGCTCCAGCTCCATCCGCTTCAGGTCGATGGGCGCCACATGGGTGCCGCTCTGGGGCTTGATGTCCACCATGTGGGCAATGTTGAGCATGATCAGCGCTTCCCGCATAGGGGTGCGGCTGATGCCCATCTGCTCCGCAAGCTCCCTGTCGTTCAGGGGGTCGCCGGGCTTCAGCTCCATGGTGATGATCCGGCTTCGGATGGTCTGATACGCCTGTTCCCTCGCACTCAAAGATGCCATTGCAGTGTTCTCCCTTCGGGGTCAATTGGTGATATACTAGTATATGACCATATTACCCAACTGCCGGGCAACTGTCAATAGCAGGAGCAACCGAAATTTGCGGGCAATTTTTTGCTATTTTGTTCAATGAAGTGCCCGCACCGGGCGGTACACCACCGGCAGCCACACAAAGGCCACTGCCAGGCCGCAGGCCACATCAATGACCGAGTGCTGCTTGGTGAACACAGTGGACAGGCAGATCAGCGCCGCCCACACCCATGCCAGCACCTTGCGCAAAGGCTTGCCCTCTGCCAGTTTGCTGTGGCTGAAAGCCATTGCCATGCAGGCAGAGCTCTGGCAGTGGATGGAGGGGCAGACGTTCACGGCGGCGTCTGCTTTCCACAGCAGCTGCATGACCCACAGCGCCGGGTTATCCCGGCCAAGGGTCTCCACGGCGGGACGCAACTCCAGCCCGTTGGGCAGGATCATGTACACGATCAGGCAGAAGGTCATGCCGGAAAACATGGTCAGGCAAAGCTTATCGTAGGTGGCGGTATCGCACCACCACAGTGCCGCCGTTACCCCTGCCAGCAGCAAAAACCAGCTGCAATAGGGGAGCACGAACCACTCGTTGAAGGGGATCAGATCGTCCAGCGGACTGTGCAGGATATATTTCGGGGCGGTAACGGTGAGATCCAGCCAGAAGAACCAGATCAGGTACACCACCCAGTACAGCTGGTACCACAGGTGCGGGCGGCACCGGCTGCGCAGTTGGCTAAGCTTCATGTCGTTTCTCCTATTTTTTATGTGAATTGACGTGTTATTATATCACATTCCGTCCACTTGCGCAAATGCCGCCCCTGCGATACAATAAAAACAAGCTGCATCTTATTTATAAAAGGAGTACGTCATGCCACAACAATTTCCCGCCATCCGTCTGGTCGCGCTGGATCTGGACGGCACCCTGCTGAACCACGAGGGGCACGTCACGCCCCGCACCCGCGCCGCATTGCAGGCTGCCGTGGACAAGGGCGTGTACATCGTGCCTGCCACCGGCCGTCCGCTGGCCAGCCTGCCGCCGGAGGTGGCGCAGCTGCCCGGCATCCGCTACGTCATCACCTGCAACGGTGCCGCCGTGTGGGACTTGGGCACAGACCCCGTGGGCGCAGTGTACAGCCGCTATTCCAACGCGAAAGAGCACCGCACCAGCACCCCGGTCTGCCTGCTGCACAGCCTGATGCCGGCGGAGACTGCCCGCGAAGCCTTTGCCGTCTGCGAAAGCTTCCACGCCGACCTGCGCATTTTCTCGGACGGATACGCCTGCACCGATGCCCACAGCATTGCCTTGGCCGCTGCCCGGGCGGCGCAGAAGGACAGCACCGAAGCGCGCCAGCCCAACGACGGCCGCTTTACCATTCTGCGGGACGCAGCCGAGTGGATGAGCCGCAACGCCTTTGCCGTTGAAAAGCTCTGCGTGTTCTTTGAGGATGCACAGCAGGCTACGGCTGCGCTGCCCCGCTTTTACGCCGTCCCGGGCGTGGAGGTCGTGCAGGGGTCGCCGAAAAATGTGGAGGTGACCGCTGCCGGGGTGGACAAGGGCGAAGCGCTGCGCGCGCTGGCAGACCGGCTGGGCATCCCGCACGAATGCACCCTTGCGGTGGGCGACAGTGAGAATGACCGCGCCATGCTGCAAAAGGCCGGGGTGGCCGCTGTGATGGCAAACGGGATGCCGGAGATCCGGGCGCTGGCGCACCTTGTCAGCAAGGCCGACTGCGACCATGACGGCGTGGCAGAGATACTGGAAACGCTTGGCATCTGAGCCAGTTTTTACAGCAATTCCATAGCATTTTCACCGGGTTTTGCCCCGATTTTTCGGGTCGTTCGTCATTTTTGTGCAATGTATACAAGCTATTATGCCAAACATTGTGCTTGTTGAGTATTACCAAAGACGGGCTGTTCGTTTATACTAGTATCATAAGCGCGTAGGGGGGTATTGCGCCCGCAGGAGCAAGCCCGACGCACCGAGAGAGTTCAAATATAAAAGGAGAAATGCGTTATGAATCCCATCGTAGAAAAGGTCTATCAGATCGGCATTATCCCTGTTATCGCTTTTAACAGCGTTGATGAGGCCCTGCCCCTGTGCAAGGCTCTGGCTGAGGGCGGTCTGCCCGCAGCCGAGGTCACCTTCCGCACTGCCTGTGCTGAAGAGTGCATCCGCAAGATCCACGAGGAGATGCCCGAGATGCTGCTGGGCGCCGGCACCGTTCTGACCTGCGAGCAGGCTGACCGTGCTATGGCTGCCGGTGCTTCCTTTATCGTTGCTCCCGGCTTCGACCCCGAGGTCTGCAAGCACGTTATCGACAAGGGCGGCATCATGATGCCCGGCACCTGCTCCGCAGGCGAGATGCAGCAGGCCATGAACATGGGCTGCGAGGCTCTGAAGTTCTTCCCCGCTGAGGCAAACGGCGGCGTGGGTATGCTGAAGAACATCGGCGCTGCCCTGAAGGGCGCACGCTGGATGTGCACCGGCGGTGTCAACGCAAAGAACGTCAACGATTATCTGGGCTATGACCAGATCTTCGCTGTGGGCGGCACCTGGATGTGCAAGAGCGACGTGATCAAGGCCGGCGACTGGGCAAAGATCACCGCACAGAGCAAGGAAGCTGTTGACACCATGCTGGGCCTGAAGCTGCTGCACGTCGGCATCAACACCGAGAACGAGGAAGAGGCCATGAAGGTGGCTAACCTCATCAGCGCTATGCTGAACATGAAGGTCGCTCCCGGCAACTCCAGCATCTTTGTCGGCAACAAGGAGTTCGAGATCATGAAGAAGCCCGGCCGCGGCACCAATGGCCACATCGCCATCGGCTGCAACAACGTGGACCGCGCCATCTACCACCTGTCTCAGCGCGGCGTGAAGTTCGATCTGGACAGCAAGAACGTGAAGAACGGCAAGACCGTTGCCTGCTACATGGCAGACGAGATCGCCGGCTTTGCCTTCCATCTGGTGCAGGCATAAGCGCCTGTCCCCTTTTACCCGTAAAAGCCCCGCCGCAGCGGGTATGCCCTGCGGCGGGATGATGAAACACCTGATATAAAGGAGAATAACCAATGAAAGTCGTTACTTTTGGCGAACTGATGGTCCGTCTGCAGCCCTTCAACTACGAGCGTTTCGTTCAGGCCAACAGCCTGGAGTTCACCTTCGGCGGCGGCGAGGCTAACGTTGCTGTTTCTCTGGCCAACTACGGTCTGGACGCAGCCTTCGTCACCAAGCTCCCCGCACACGCTATCGGTCAGGCCGCTATCAACAGCCTGCGCCGCTACGGCGTCGACACCAGCATGATCACCCGCGGCGGTGACCGTGTGGGCATCTACTACAACGAGAAGGGCGCTTCTCAGCGTGGCTCCGTCTGCATCTACGACCGTGCCAACAGCGCTATCCAGCTGGCTCAGCCCTCCGACTTTGATTGGGAGAAGATCTTCGAGGGCGTGGATTGGTTCCACTTCACCGGCATCACCCCGGCTCTGGGCGAGAACGTTGTCGAGATCTGCCGCGAGGCCTGCAAGGCTGCTAAGGCTCACGGCGTGAAGATCAGCTGCGACCTGAACTACC
Organism: uncultured Faecalibacterium sp.; assembly: GCA_934525325.1. Lineage (GTDB taxonomy): Bacteria > Bacillota > Clostridia > Oscillospirales > Ruminococcaceae > Faecalibacterium. The sequence continues at coordinate 12,962 of CAKSZE010000023.1, read as the reverse complement.
GCGGCAAGCTGTGGACCCGTGAGCAGGCCCGCGCTGCCATGACCGACCTGTGCCAGTATGTTGACGTCTGCATCTCCAACGAGGAGGACGCAAAGGACGTGTTCGGCATCGAGGCCGAGGCTACCGATATCTACGGCGGCAAGCTGAATGCTGAGGGCTACAAGAGCGTTGCAAAGCAGCTGGCTGACAAGTTCCACTTCGAGAAGGTCGCTATCACCCTGCGTGAGAGCCACAGCGCCTTCGACAACGGCTGGAGCGCTATGCTGTACGACGTTGCTTCCAATGAGTACTGCTTCTCCAAGAAGTACGACCTGCACATCATCGACCGCGTTGGCGGCGGTGACTCCTTCGGCGGCGGCCTGATCTACAGCCTGCTGACCGGCAAGACCACTCAGGAAGCTGTTGAGTTCGCTGTTGCTGCTTCTGCTCTGAAGCACTCCATCGAGGGCGACTACAACATGATGACCGTGTCCGAGGTCGAGAAGCTGGCTGGCGGCGACGGTTCCGGCCGTATCCAGCGCTAATTGCAGGAAGGAGTCCACAATGGATATCCGCTACTCCTGCAACCAGAAGGATTTCAAGCGCTATACCACTGAGGAAATGCGGGACGAAATGCTCATCACCGGCCTGTACAAGGCCGATGAGGTCGTTGCTGTGTACAGCCATGTGGACCGTATGGTCACGCTGGGCTGCATGCCGGTGCACGAGACCGTGTCCATCGACAAGGGCATCGACGTGTGGGCAAACTTCGGCACCCACTACTTTCTGGAGCGCCGCGAGATCGGCATGTTCAACATCGGCAAGGATTCCACCGGCATCGTGGTGGCCGACGGCGTGAAGTACGAGCTGGGCTACAAGGACTGCCTGTACATCACCAAGGGCACCAAGGAAGTCACCTTTGCTTCCGCCGACCCGGAGCATCCCGCCAAGTTCTACATGGTGTCCGCTCCCGCACATTGCTCTTACGAGACCCGCCTGATCAAGATGGCTGATGCAAATCACCGTCCTCTGGGCAGCGTTGAGACCTGCAACAAGCGCACCATCAATCAGTTCATCCACCCGGATGTGCTGAAGACCTGCCAGCTGAGCATGGGTATGACCGAACTGGACGCCGGTTCCAACTGGAACACGATGCCCAGCCACACCCACGAGCGGCGCATGGAGATTTATACCTACTTTGAACTGCCCGAGGGGCAGGTGGTGTTCCACATGTGCGGCGAGCCTACCCAGACCCGCCACATCGTGATGCACAACGAGGATGCTGTCATCAGCCCCTCCTGGAGCATCCACAGCGGCGTAGGCACCTCGAACTATACGTTTATCTGGGCAATGGGCGGCGAGAACATGGAGTTTGACGACATGGACAACATCGCTACCACTGACCTGCGCTAAAAAGCACCAATCAAACGCCCCGTACCGGGTTGCCGGTACGGGGCGTTTTGCTAAAAAATTAACTTGGATACTGTAAAAAAGGAGAACATCATGGATCTGTCTGCATTCAACCTGCAGGGCAAGGTAGCCCTGATCACCGGCGGTGCCCACGGCATCGGTTTTTCCATTGCAGAGGGCATGGCCAAGTGCGGCGCCGTCATCTGCTTCAACTGCTCCTCTGAGGCCAGCTTGGAGAAGGGCATGGCTGCCTACAAGTCTGCCGGCATCGACGCCCACGGCTATGTGGCAGACGTTTCCGACGAGGACGCCGTAAACGCCATGGTGGCAACGATCAAGGCCGAGGTCGGCCCGGTGGACATTCTGGTAAACAACGCCGGTCTGATGAAGCGCGTGCCCATGATCGAGATGAGCCACGCCGACTTTATGCGTGTGATCGACGTCCATGTGGGCGGTGCCTTCAACTGCTCCAAGGCCGTGCTGCCCGACATGATGGAAAAGCACGAGGGCAAGATCATCAACATCTGCTCCATGATGAGTGAGCTGGGCCGCGAGACCGTCTCTGCCTACGCCGCCGCCAAGGGTGCCCTGAAGATGCTGACCAAGAACATCGCCTCCGAGTACGGCGAGTACAACATCCAGTGCAACGGCATGGGCCCCGGCTACATCGCCACCGCCCAGACCGCTCCCCTGCGCGAGATCCAGCCGGACGGCAGCCGTCACCCCTTTGACCAGTTCATCGTCGCCAAGACCCCCGCAGGCCGCTGGGGCGACCCGGAGGACATGGTTGGCCCCTGCGTATTCCTTGCCAGCCACGCTTCCGACTTCGTGAATGGCCAGATCCTCTACGCCGACGGCGGCATTCTTGCTTATATCGGCCGTCAGCCTAAGTAAAAGCACCTAAAAATACGCCCCCGGCGCTGCAAAAGCAGTGCCGGGGGTGTTGTGTTTTATAACGTTTTATTTAGAGGTTATCCGGCCAAAGTGGCCTTTTTCCTCTTCGTCCTTTTTGGAGTCTGGCTTTTCTGCGGGGGTCAGACGCACCTCGGTCACGCGGCGCTTGGCGGTGCGGGTGACCACGCCGTCGTAGCTGCCCAGCGTAAAGCGGTCGCCCACCTTGGGCAGACGGCAGGTCTTTTCCTGCACCAGACCGTTCACCGTGTTGGAGTCGATATCCTCGTCCTCCGGCAGACCCAGCCGCTCGTACAGGTCGTCCACACCGGCGCTGCCCAGCACGATCCAACTGCCATCCGACTGCTTGCGGAAGTCCTCGGTCACCTCGTCGTGTTCATCCCAGATCTCGCCTACCAGCTCCTCCAGAATGTCCTCCAGCGTGATGATGCCCTCGGTGCCGCCGTACTCGTCCACCACCACAGCCATGTGATGGTGCTGCTCGCGCAGGGTGCGCAGCAGCTGGGAGATCTGGGTGGAGCCGGTGGTGTAGAGGGTGGGCTTGACCAGATCCTCCAACTTCACTTCCTTTTTCAGGCGTGCCATGTAGAAGTCCTTCTCATGTACCACGCCGATGATGTTATCAATGGTGTCGTGGTACACAGGCAGACGGGAGTAGCCGGACTCGGCAAAGGTCTGTGCCACCTCTTCCAGCGGCAGATCGTCCTCCACCGCGATCACATCCACGCGGGGGGTCAGGATCTCTTCCACCTCCACGTCATCAAACTCGATGGCGCTGCGGATCAGTTCGCTTTCCCGATCGGTCAGCTCGCCGTCATTCTCGGCTTCGCTGACCATGGTCATCAGCTCACCCTCGGTGATGGTGTCCTCCTCGGTGCTGTGGACAAAGTGCCCCAGAAAGCGCTTCCACTGACTGAACAGCCATGTCAGCGGGGTAAATACCAGCATCAGTAGGCTGAGCACCGGTGCAACTGCGGTGGCAACCGTTTCCGGCATCTCCTTGGCAAGGCTCTTGGGGGTCACCTCGCCAAAAATCAGCACCACCACGGTCAGCACCATGGTGGACACCGTAGCGCCCCGCTCTGCACCCAGCATCTTGGTGAAAATGATGGTGCCGATCGAAGCTGCGGCAATGTTCACGATATTGTTGCCGATAAGGATGGTGGAAAGCAGCTTGTCGTATTTTTCAGCCATTGCCAGCACCCGGGCGGCGGAGTTATCGCCGTCCTCGGCGCGGCTTTTCAGGCGGATCTGATTCAGGGAAGAAAATGCGGTCTCGGATGCGGAGAAAAAGGCGGAGAAAGCCACCAATACTACCAGCGCTACCCAGAGCGTCATACTGCCATCGTCCATAAAAAGGGAAATCACACTCAACTTTCTGTTTTGATTTGTACCCTCTCCGGCAACGCGCCTGAGAGGGTTTTGTCTATAAACTTTCTTACATACAAAAATGTGCTTTCCATCGTTGCCATTTCCGCGATGAAAAGCACATCAATGTTATTTTCTATAATAACATATTCTGCACACGGGTGCAAGCGTTTGGCCTGTGCTCCATGTACAAAACCGGTAAATTTTAGCGCAGAACCAGTGCGCTGCCGTCATAGTCCACCGTCAGGGTATTGCCCTCGGCATAATTGCCCTTGATGATGGCCTTGGCGATCAGGGTCTCTACGCGGCTCTGGATGAAGCGCTTGATGGGACGTGCACCATAAACGCTGTCGTAGGCAGAATCGATGATGAAGTCCTTGGCGGCGGTGGTGACCTCCAGCTTGAGGTGCTTGCCCTCCTCCATGCGGCTGCGCAGATCCTGCAATTGCAGATCCACGATCTTGCGCATTTCGTCCTTGGTCAGGCTCTTGTAATAGACGATCTCGTCCAGACGGTTCAGGAATTCGGGACGGAACTTGCTCTTGAGCAGCAGGTCGATCTGGTGCTTTGCGTCCTCGCTCAGCTCGTTGGAGCCCTGCGCACGGCGCTGCTCCAAATCGTTCAGGATGATATCGCTGCCAAGGTTGGAGGTCAGGATGATGACCGTGTTCTTGAAGTCCACGGTGCGGCCCTGACTGTCGGTGATGCGGCCATCGTCCAGCACCTGCAGCAGGATGTTGAACACATCGGGGTGGGCTTTTTCCACCTCATCGAACAGCACCACGCTGTAAGGCTTGCGGCGCACAGCCTCGGTCAGCTGACCGCCCTCTTCATAACCGACATATCCCGGAGGCGCACCGATCAGACGGCTGACGCTGAACTTCTCCATATATTCGGTCATATCGATACGCACCATGTTGCGCTCATCGTCAAACAGTGCCTGTGCCAGTGCCTTGGCCAGCTCAGTCTTGCCCACGCCGGTGGGGCCGAGGAACAGGAAGCTGCCGATGGGGCGGTTGGGGTTGGCGATGCCGGCGCGGCTGCGCAGGATGGCCTCGCTCACCTTGGTCACAGCCTCGTCCTGACCGATGACCCGCTGGTGCAGCACATCGTCCAGATGCAGCAGCTTCTCGCGCTCACCCTCCACCAGCTTCTCCACCGGGATGCCGGTCCAGCGGGCCACGATGCGGGCGATTTCCTCGTCGGTCACGCGGTCACGCAGCAGGCTGTCCTCCTTCTTGGCGGCGGCGATCTTCTCTTCCTCTTCCAGCTGTTTCTGCAGCTGAGGCAGCTTGCCGTATTTCAGCTCGGCAGCCTTGTTCAGGTCGTACTCGCGCTGGGCCTTTTCAATGTCGGCGTTGGTCTGCTCGATCTGCTCACGCAGAGATTGCACCTTGCCGATGGCATTCTTCTCGTTCTCCCACTTTGCCTTCATGCTGCGGAACTTATCCTGCAGCTCGGCCAGCTCCTTTTCCAGATCCTTCAGGCGGCTCTGGCTCAGGGCATCGGTCTCCTTTTTCAGGCTCACCTGCTCGATCTGCAGCTGGGTGATGCGGTGGGCCAGATCGTCCATCTCGCTGGGCATGCTGTCCATCTCGGTCTTGATCATGGCGCAGGCTTCATCCACAAGGTCGATGGCCTTATCCGGCAGGAAACGATCGGTGATATAGCGGTCGGACAGGGTGGCAGCGGCGATCAGGGCACTGTCGTTGATCTTCACGCCGTGGAACACCTCGTACCGTTCCTTCAGGCCGCGCAGGATGGAGATCGTGTCCTCCACGGTGGGCTCATCCACCTGCACCGGCTGGAAGCGGCGCTCCAGCGCGGGGTCTTTCTCGATATACTGGCGGTACTCGTCCAGCGTGGTGGCACCGATGCAGTGCAGCTCGCCCCGGGCCAGCATGGGCTTGAGCAGGTTGCCTGCGTCCATGGCGCCGTCGGTCTTGCCGGCACCCACGATGGTGTGCAGCTCATCGATGAAGAGGATGATCTTGCCCTCGCTCTTCTTCACCTCGTTCAGCACGCTCTTCAAGCGCTCCTCGAACTCGCCGCGGTACTTTGCACCGGCCACCAGCGCGCCCATGTCCAGACTGAACACGGTGCGGTCTTTCAGATTTTCGGGCACATCGCCGCGCACGATACGCTGCGCCAGACCCTCGGCGATGGCGGTTTTACCAACGCCGGGCTCGCCGATCAGGCAGGGGTTGTTTTTGGTCTTACGGGACAGGATACGGATCACATTGCGGATCTCCTGATCGCGTCCGATGACGGGATCCAGCTTCTGCTTGCGGGCAAGTTCCACCAGATCCTGACCGTACTTCTGCAAGGCGTTGTAGGTATCCTCCGGGTTATCGGTAGTCACCCGCTGGTTGCCGCGCACGGCGGTAAGCTGCTGCAAAAAGGCATCCTTTTTCAGGTTGAAGGCGCGGAACAGCTCACTGGTGGTCTGGTCCTGCTCGTCCAGCAGACCAAGGAACAGGTGCTCCACGCTGATGAAGTCGTCCTTCATGGCCTTGGCTTCGCGGGCGGCGGCGCTGAGCACCTTATCGGTAGCCTGCGAGATATAGACCTTATCGGGGTCGCGGCCGGAGCCGGACACCCGGGGCAGTGCGGACAGCTTTTCCGCCACGGCGGCGGCAAAACTGCCGGGGTCAACGTTCAGCTTTTGCAGCAGCTGGGGGATCAGGCCGTTTTCCTGCGCAGCCAGTGCGTGCAGCAGGTGGGCAGGCTCCAGCGCGTTGTGCTGGTACTCCACAGCCAGCTGCTGGGCTGCCTGCAAAGCCTCGAGGGTCTTTTGGGTATATTGATTGGTATTCATAAAGTCAAGCCTCCATTCATACCGGAAGGTTTATTTTAGCGGACAGGCAAGTTCTTTGCTAACAGCTCCGCGCCCGGCGGCGGCAGAGCCGTGATTCAACTGTATTGATGTTCTTCTTCATGGTCTTGCACACCTCCTGCGGGGCAGTTCGTTTTGTTTTTAGCACTCTATCTGCTCGACTGCTAAAAATATACTCCTGTCCACCTGCTTTGTCAATAGGGTTCACAAAAAGTTTGCAGAATAGACGCAAACCCATGCTTTTTTGCCCCGCCGGGCAAAGCGCTGTCAATCGTTGCGCACCAGCTCCCCCGAGGGGGAGCTGGTGCGCAGGTTCTGACTTCCAGAAACAAAAAAGCTCCCCCTTTCGGGGGAGCTGGCATCGCGCAGCGATGCGTGAGCGGGTTTTATTTCAGCGCTTCATCCAGCACCTTCAGCAGGTGCGAGATATCCAGCGGCTTTGCGATGTGGCCGTTCATGCCCGCATTCAAGGCGTTCTGCTTGTCCTCCTCAAAGGCGTTGGCGGTCATGGCAAAAATAGGGATGCCCGCCTTTTGCGGGTCGGTCAGGGCGCGGATGCGCCGGGTGGCTTCGTAGCCGTCCATCCGGGGCATCTGAATGTCCATCAGGATCAGGTCGTACTGCCCGGGCGCGGACTGCTCCATCTTTTCCACCGCTTCAACGCCGTCCTCGGCGGCATCCACAAGGAAGCCCGCTTCCTTTAAAATCTCCATGGCGATCTCCCGGTTCAGGGCGTTATCCTCCACCAGCAGCAGGCGCTTGCCGTCAAAGCCTGCCTTGGGCGGCAGGGCAGGCGTCTGCTCCGGCTGCACCCGGAAGGGCTCTGCCAGCACCTTGCGCAGCTCCGAGAGGAACAGCGGCTTTTCGCAGAAGGCGGTCACACCGGCGGCGCGCGCTTCCTCCTCGATATCCGCCCAGTCGTAGGCGGTCAGGATGATGATGGGACAGCTGTCCCCGATGACCTTGCGGATCTGCCGCACGATCTCGATGCCGTTCATATCCGGGATGAGCCAGTCGATGATATACACGCTGAAAGCATCGCCCTGCTCCACGGCGTACTTGGTGCGGATGACTGCTTCCTTGCCGGAGATGGTCCACTCCGGGCGCATACCGATCTTGGAAAGCATGGTGCTGACGCTCAGGCAGGTGTTGGTGTCGTCGTCTGCCACCAGCGCCCGCAGCCCTTCCAGCTGGGGCAGCTGCTTGATCTCCGCCTTCTGCCCGCTGAGGGGGAAGCAGAGGTTCACGATGAACTCGCTGCCCTTGCCCGGCTCGCTTTCAAGGGTGATGGTGCCGCCCATCAGGTCTACGATATTCTTGGTGATGGAAAGGCCCAGACCCGTGCCCTGAATGCCGCTGACGGTAGAGCTTTCCTCCCGGGTGAACTCCTCAAAGATATGCTTCTGGAACTCCTTATTGATGCCGATGCCGTTATCCTTGATGCGGAACTCGTAGTTGCCGCAGCCCTTGGGTGCGCCGGGCTTCTGGGCAATGCGGATGCTCACCATGCCGCCGGTGGGGGTGAACTTGATGGCATTGGAAAGGATGTTCAGCAGCACCTGATTCAGCCGCAGCGGGTCGGTGATGATGTCCTCGTCCACCACGTCCATGGTGTCGATGAACAGCGACAAGCGCTTGGAGCTGATGTTAGGCTGGATGATGGAGCGCACATCGTGCACGAGATCCGGCAGATGCACCGCCTTTTCCTCGATCTTCACCTTTCCGCTCTCAATGCGGCTCATATCCAGCACATCGTTGATGAGGGAGAGCAGGTGCTGGCTGGAAATAGAGATCTTTTTCAGGTAGTCCAGCACCTGTTCCTTATTATCAACATGGGTCGCCGCCAGCGAGGTGAAGCCGATGATGGCGTTCATCGGGGTGCGGATGTCGTGGCTCATGTTGAACAAGAACTCCCGCTTGGCGCGGTTTGCCGCCGCCTCGTGCCGGACGGCCTTTTCCAGCTTGCGGTTCTGCTCCTCCAGCTGGGCGTGGTACTTCTGCTCCTGCTCCTTCCGCAGATGCTCCGCAACTGCTGCCGTGCGGCGGCGCAGCGTTTGCAGCACTGCCACAAAGATCAGATAAAGGATCAGCGCAGCCAGCAGTGTGCTGCTGGAATTGCGGAACACCGATTTTTCGCCAATGTAGATATACAGATCAAAATTCTGTCCGTTGCTGTACATCCCGAAATAGCAGCCGGAATTTGCCCAGTCGTGGGTGTGGGTCAAAGTATCGGGCACTCCGGCTTTGCGGATGCCCCGCACCAGCGGGCTGTTGGTGGTGTACAGCCCGATAAGGCTTGGGTCATTTGCGGCGATCACCTTATTGTTCTGCACGATAAAGATGGTGCCGCTGATGTTCTGCGGGTAGCCGTCCAGCACGCTCTGGATGGACAGGGCTGCGCCCTCCACAAACTCCGGCGGGGTCACCCGGTAAGCCAGCAGCACGGCGTCCCCTGCTGCGGCGCGGCGGGTGGCAACATCCACCGCCGTGCCATCCTTTAGCAGAATGCGCTTGACGTAGGTCTTTTGCGGGTTTTGCAGCACGTTCAGTGCGGCATCCTCCCGCAGCGACTCGGCGAACTGTGCATAGCCGATATTACCATCTGTATATTCGCACAATGCTTTTCCATTTTCGTCCAGTACGGCAATGCCGGTAAGCCAGAGGGATCCCGTTTCTGCCCGGAGGCTTTCGGGGTCGTAAAGGTTCAAAGCGTCATTTTCCGCCAACTGCCGCACCGAAACCGCCATCCGGCGCAGCGCCTTTGCGGTGATGGTATCGTTATGTTTTTCGAAGCTGGTGGACTGGGTCTTTACAAAGCTGATGGTGCGGGTAAAGTATTCCTCGGTAGCGCGCATGGACTCCCGCCCGGAGAAGAGGGTGACTGCCAGCAAAAACAGCACCCCCATCAGCAGATAGAGCGCCGCCACCCGCATCTCGGAGGGGAAGGGTTTCTTGTTACGGTTCAAGGGCGTCCACCTCCAGATACTTTTCCGGGTTTGGCAGATACCTGCCTACGATCTGCTTCATTGTGCCGTCGGCGCGCATGGCGGCAAAGGTCTCGGACAGCTGTTCATCCAGCCCGCGGGTGTCGTTCAGCGCAAAAGCCACGCCGATGCCGGTGACCAGCAGCGGCTCTTCCAGAATGCGGAAATTGGCGTTGCAATCCTGCATATACTGCAAAATGGCAGTCTCGTGGGCGGCAATGGCGTCCACATAGCCGCAGTTCAGCATAGCGTACTGCACGCTGCGGTCCTCGGTGCTCAGCAGCTCACCCAGCTGCGGGATGCGGGGGTCGGTGCCGGCAAGGAAAATCTCCTCCGGCTTGGTGGTGCTTTGCACCATCATGGTCTTGCCCGCAAGGTCGGCAAGCGTTTCAATGCCGCTGTCGGCATTGACCGCCACCACCTGACGGCTGACCATATACGGCCCCGCCCAGCGGTACAGCTGCTCCCGCCCGTCCATGGAAAAGCAGCCCCAGATGCAGTCGATGGCGCCGCTTTCCACCAGATTGGTTTTCTGCTCCCAGTCAATGAGCTCGATCCGCACCGCATACCCCATGCGGGCAAAAGCCTCGGTGGCAATGTCCACATCAATGCCGGTGGGGGTGCTGTCATTGCTCAGGTAGATGAACGGCGGGTAGGAATCGCTGCCCACCGTAAGTTCGGGCAGCGCTGCCGCTGCCTGCGTTTTGCCGCAGGCGGTCAGCCCGGCTGCCGCTGCCGCCGCGCACACCTTTAAAAAGGTGCGGCGGGATATTTTATAGTTGGATCGCTGTTTTGTCACGCGTAGTTATCCTCACATTACCATTGTAAAATTTCCTGTTTCAGTTCCCCCTGCACATCCAGCAGGCACTGGATCAGCAGCGGGTTGAACGCGCCGCACGCGCCGTCTGTGATCATCTGGACGGCGGTCTCGTGCGGGAAGGCTTTTTTGTAGCACCGCTCGCTGGTCAGCGCGTCGTACACATCCGCCATGGAGACCAGCTGCGCACTGATAGGGATATCGTCGCCTTTCAGCCCGTCCGGGTAGCCCTTGCCGTCCCAGCGCTCGTGGTGCCAGCGGGCGATCTCGTAGGCGGTCTGCAAAAGCGGCTGGTCTGCAAAGCTTTCGGTCTTTTGCAGCATCTCTGCGCCCAGCATACTGTGGGTCTTGATCACCGCAAATTCCTCTGCGGTCAGCCTGCCGGGCTTGTTCAGGATGGCTTCATCAATGCCGATCTTGCCGATATCGTGCAGCGCCGACGCCAACGGGATGTCATCCTGCTGCTCGGGGGTCAGGTCGTAGCGGCTGGTCAGCTCCATCAGCCGGTGCAGCAGCATTTCGGTGATGATGCGGATGTGCCGCACATGAGAGCCGGACTCGCCGTTGCGGAACTCCACGATCTGGCTGAGCACGCCCACCAGCACATCGGTGTTCTTTTCGCGGGCGCGGATCTGGTCGGACACCATCTGCACCAGCCGCCGCTGCTTGGCGTACAGCTTGATGGTATTTGCCACCCGGCGGTAGACGATCTTGGCGTCAAAGGGGCGGCTGACGTAATCGCTTGCGCCCAGCTCGTAAGCCTTACGGATGACTTCTTCCGAGTCGTCGCTGGAGATCATGATCACCGGCACATCCTCGATGGTGTGGTTGGTGTTCATGGTACGCAGCACCTCAAAGCCGTCCATGACCGGCATATTGATATCCAGCAGCACCAGCGAGATCTGCCCCGCCTTTGCCTGCAGCTGCTCCAGACACCGTTTGCCGTTCTCGGCTTCCAGAATGCGGTAGTCCTCGCCCAGAATGCTGGCCAGCACCATGCGGTTCATCATGGAATCATCCACCAGCAGGATGGCGGGCTTTTCCTCTAAAACATCCTCCTGCGCCGCCAGCCGGCTGTCCTGTGTGTCCACCGCCACGGCGTCCTTGTGGTTTTTGGCCTGATACATCAAAAGGTCTGCCCGGCGCACCACGTTCTCCATGGGGTCGGCAAGGGTCTGCATCGCACCGCCGATGCTCAGCGAGAGCCGGAAGTGAGAGTAGCCCGGCACCACAGCCTTTTGCGCTGCGGCGCGGATCTGCTCCAGCTTTGTCCTGAGATAATCCGCCGGGATGCCGGGCAGCACCAGCAAAAACTCGTCGCCGCCATAACGGATCAGCAGATCCGTTTCCCGGATGCAGCTGCAGACAGCCTTTGCAACGGTTTCCAGCGCCAGATCTCCGGCGTGGTGGCCGTAGGTATCGTTGCAGATCTTGAAATCGTCGATATCCATCAGGGCGATGCCCGCCGGGCCGATATTATTGCGCACCACTTCCTCGTAATAACGGCGGTTGTAGGTACCGGTCAGGGCATCCCGGTTCAGCCGCTGCCGGTAGCGCTGCTCTTTTTCCATGTTCCGGGCGGTGGTCTGGGCAAACTGCGCCTTCTGCTCCTCCATCTGCTGCATCATCCGCAGCAGGTTGCGGTTGGCGGTTTCCAGCGCTTCCTTCTGGGTGCGGCTCTGCTGCTCCAGCTTTTCCCGCAGCTCCATATAGGGGGTGATATCCGTGATGGTGCCCAAGATGTAGCCATTGCCGTGCCATTCGATCCGGTTGGCAGCATTGGAGACCCAGCGGTAGCCGTTTTTGCCCAGCAGCCGGAATACGCTGTCGCCCTCCTGCGCGTAGGCTGCACTGTTTTCCGCGTTCCGGTAGCGCAGCCCTGCCACCATATCGTCCGGGTGCACCAGCGCGACATAGCGGTTATCGAACTTTGCTGCAAACTCTTCCCGCTCCCAGCCCAGTATCTCCAGAAAGCGGTCGCTGATATAAGTGAAAGGATAGCCGTTTTCCGGGTCGTCTGCGCAGTAGTGCACGCCGCCCGGCACATTCTGTGCATAGCGTTCCAGCTGCAAAAGCTCTGCTTTTATTGTCTCACCTGTTTCCATTTTGTTTTCCCTGCCTCTTTCTCCGCGCACCGCGTCTTTGCAGCACACGGTACCCCCTGTTGCCGCAATATCAAACTTTACTTTCCTGTGCACCCCGCTTTTGAGCGCACTATAACATTTTGATTTTATCATTAAAACCGCCTAGATGCAAGCATTTTTTGCCAGTTTTGCCAATACAGAGACAAGTAAAATATATCAGAAAAAAGTCACACGGGCAGCGGGCTCGCCCGGGAGACACCCCTTCCGTCTGCTCACTGCGTTCGCAGGAAGTAGGCGCTGCAAATGCCGTTTTCCTTCACGACCCCTCCCGTGAAAATGGAATACCGGAGCGTCCGCAGACGCTCCGGTATTCCGAAACTATAAAATAATTTTTCCTTAGCTTATGCGCAGAGCAACGCGGAGCGCATTCAAAATCGTCCCGCGCAGCAAAAAAGCCGCCGCACAAAAAGTGCAGCGGCTTTGCGGGGTGTCACTTCACAGCCAGCGCTCAGAGATGATCCACCACATACCGGGCAGATTGATCCGACCCAGCAGATGCTCCAATACGATCA
>CAKSZE010000022.1 GCA_934525325.1 uncultured Faecalibacterium sp. | reverse complement strand
AAGGAGGTGCCGTCGGTGGCCACCTGCGGGTCCAGCGACTGGACCTCGGTCTCCAGCATGATGTTCAGGGTGCCGCCCTGTGCAGTGCCAGCTGCAGAGGAGGCAGTGCCGGAAGCGGAAGAACCCGCCACCGAGCTGGAAGAGCCGCCGCAGGCCGTCAGAGCCAGCGCAGCGGAGGTAACACCGGCAGCTGCCAGGAAGCTGCGGCGCGAAATACGACGATCGAATCTCATAGATGTTTCCCCTCTCTTTACCGCTTTAGTTTTATGCTCTGCTAAAGCGTTACATTCTGAAAATACACAAGGGATGTCTGTTCCTCCTTCTGGAACTTTGCACGCCCTTGTGCTATGGCGGCATTATACCGCTCCTTTCCGCAAAAGGAAAGGGTTTTTGCAAAATTTGTCCGCGATATGCGTTCATTTCTGCGGTTTGTCTAACGTAACGCCCAAAAAATCCCCCGATTTTTGTACAATTTCAATCCATGAACACATTTCACTTTTAAACAAATTTACTTGAAAAATCGTGTTTTTTCTATTTCATCTCTTGTTTTTGAATGGTTTTATTTATTTTGTAAATCAAATCGCACGCTTTTCTTTTTGATATAAAACACTGGCAAATCTCAGGCTTTCATTTTGCTGCTGTTCTTGAGCGGTGGACAATTGTCGGAGTAAAAAGAAACCGCCGCACAAAGCACTGTGCGGCGGATCCCGGAAATTGAAACGAGATTGCTAAAAAAGCACTTGCTCAGCGCCGCTCCTCCGGCGGCGGGCAGCAGCTCTCCCGCGGGATGAGCTTGTGCGGCACGATGATCTTTGTGGCCAGAAGGTTCGGGTTCTCGATGTGGTTGATGGTCTGACTGGCGGCTTCCATGCCCAGCTGGTAGGGGTTCACGTCCACGGTGGTCAGCTGCGGGCTGGTGATGCGGGAGAACAGGGAGTTATTGAAGGATACGATGGACAGGTCCTTCGGGACGCGCAGCCCCAGCTTGCCGCAGAACTGTTCCAGCACCACGGCAAGGATGTCGTCGCTGACCAGCATGGCGGTGGGGTGGTCCGGGGCGGTGAGCAGGGCTTTCAGCGCCCCTTCGTAGGCATCGTTCAGGGTGTTGACCTCCACGCAGTCCTCTTCCCGGGGGGTGATGCCGTGCTTGAGCAGGGACATCTGGTAGCCCCGCTTGCGCTCTGCGGAAAACAGCATGGCGTTGCTGACCCCGAAATACGCAATGCGGCGGTGCCCCATCTCATAAAGGTAATCGGCGGCTTCCTCCCCGGCAAGAGCGTTGTCGTTGTCGATGTAGATGGTCTGGTTCGCAGACTGCGCCGCCTTGCCCACAATGACATGGAGCAGCCCCTCATTGCGCAGATACGCCGCCACGGGGCAGTCCTTTTTAGAGTAGAGCAAAATAAACCCATCCGCCTGTGCGTTGGCCACCATGCTCTGGATGGCGTCCAGCACCTCGGCATCGTCCTGCCCGGTGATGACCGTGTTCACATACCGCCGCTGGTTGCAGAACTGCCCGATGCCGCGGATGATCTCCAGATGAAAGGCGTTTTCGTAGACGTCCCGCTGGGAGGAGGGCAGAATGATGCCGATGGTCTTGGAAAAAGCCTCCACCGGCTCAGCTTCAAAATTCGGCTCGTAGCCCAGCTGCGCCATGATGCGGCGTACCCGCTCCTTGGTCTCCCGGCTGATGGAAGGGCTGTCCTTGCAGGTGCGGGACACCGTGGAGGGCGAGACCCCCGCTGCCGCTGCGACATCCTTGATGGTAACTGCCATAGTCTGTTCCTCCCTGATATAGTAGTTCTATTGTAAAGCCGTTTGCACACAATGTCAACGTTTGCGCACGGAATTGCGTAAACTGTGCAACACGGAGCCTGCGTACCTTCGACAATTTCCACAAATAAGGGCGCGTTCGCTTGTGTAAAACATAGAAAAATTATTTTCACCACAGAAAACTCTTGTAAAAATTGCGGAGTTGGATTATTCTTGTTGCGTAAAGTGGTGCAAACGCAATGCAACGCTTGCACAAAACGATGCAAAAAGGAATAAGGAGGAACATCATGGCAACAACAAAAGCGGCCCCGGGCAAAAAGGGGCTCATCAACTTCGACTTCTTACAGAAGCTGGGCAAGGTACTGATGACGGTCATCGCCGTTATGCCGGCTGCCGGTCTGATGATCAGTCTGGGCAAGCTGGTGCAGATGGGCGGCGGCGACATCGCAGCGGTCATGACCATCGGCACTACCATGGAAAACATTGGCTGGGCGGTCATCAATAACCTGCACATCCTGTTCGCCGTCGCCATCGGCGGCAGCTGGGCAAAGGAGCGGGCAGGCGGTGCCTTTGCCGCCGTGCTGGCGTTTGCCCTCATCAACGTCATCACCGGCAACATCTTCGGCGTTACCAGCGCCATGCTGGCAGACCCCAACGCCGTGACCCACACCCTGTTCGGACAGGAGATCGCCGTCAACGGCTACTTCACCTCTGTGCTGGGCGCACCGGCGCTGAATATGGGCGTGTTCGTGGGCATCATTGCCGGTTTTGTGGGCGGCGTAGCTTACAATAAGTACTACAACTTCCGCAAGCTGCCGGATGCGCTGGCCTTCTTCAACGGCAAGCGCTTCGTGCCCATGGTGGTCATTGCCTACTCGGTGGTCATCTCGCTGGTGCTGTCGCTGTTCTGGCCTGTGGTGCAGACCGGCATCAACAACTTCGGTATCTGGATCGCTAACTCTTCCGAAACTTCTCCCGTTCTGGCTCCGTTCATCTATGGCACGCTGGAGCGTCTGCTGCTGCCCTTTGGTCTGCACCACATGCTGACCATCCCCATGAACTACACCTCTTTCGGCGGCACCTACACCATCGCTACCGGCGTCAACGCAGGCAGTCAGGTGTTTGGTCAGGACCCGCTGTGGCTGGCATGGGCAAACGACCTCATCAACTTCAAAAAGGCCGGTGACATGGCTGCTTACAACAACCTGCTGGCTACCGTTACCCCCGCCCGCTTCAAGGTTGGTCAGATGATCGGTGCTACCGGTCTGCTGCTGGGCATTGCACTGGCCATGTTCCGCCGTGTGGACGCCGACAAGCGCGCCAACTATAAGTCTATGTTCATCTCCACCGCACTGGCTGTGTTCCTGACCGGCGTTACCGAGCCGCTGGAATTCATGTTCATGTTCTGCGCTATGCCGCTGTACATCGTGTACGCACTGCTGCAGGGCTGCGCTTTCGCCATGGCAGGCATCATCCATCTGCGCCTGCACTCCTTCGGCAATCTGGAATTCATCACCCGCATCCCCATGTCCCTGCAGGCCGGTCTGGGCGGCGACATCATCAACTTTGTGCTCTGTGTTGTGGCGTTCTTTGTCATCGGCTACTTTGTGGCCTACTTCATGATCGGCAAGCTCAAGCTGGCAACGCCGGGCCGTCTGGGCAACTACACCGACGATAACGCAGACGATACCGCCGCCAAGACCGAGAAGAAGTCGGACAACGGTCAGGCCGAGCGCATCATCGCCCTGCTGGGCGGCCGGGAGAACATCGTGCTGGTGGACGCCTGCATGACCCGTCTGCGCGTTACCGTGAAGGACCCCGCCAAGGTCGCCGACCTCGCCGCATGGAAGGCCGAGGGCGCTCTGAGCCTGCTGGTCAAGGGCGACGGCATTCAGGCCGTGTACGGCCCCAAGGCAGACGTCCTGAAATCTGACATCAATGATATTCTGTAAAGACCATGAAACTGTTGACTTTGAATACCCACAGCCTCATCGAACCGGACTATGAGGCAAAGCGGGAGGCTTTTGTAGATTTCATCGCAGCGGAGCAGCCGGAGGTGTTCGCCCTGCAGGAGGTGAACCAGACCGCCTCCGCTCCGCTGCTGGGGGATGTCCCGGCGGGATACTACCCCTGCCCCGGCAATATGGTGCTGTTGAAAGCGGATAACCACGCCGCAGCAGTGGCCCGGATGCTGGAAGAGCGGGGTGTGCATTACCACTGGAGCTGGCTCCCGGCAAAGATCGGCTACGACAGGTACGATGAGGGGATGGCGGTGTTCAGCCGTGCTCCCATCACCGATGCCGAAAACCTTCTGCTGAGCAAAAGCAGGGATTACAGATACTGGAAGACCCGCCGCGCACTGGGCATCTGTGCAGGAGATGTCTGGTATTATGCGGTGCACATGGGCTGGTGGAAGGACGAAGAAGAACCCTTCGCGGCCCAGTGGGAAAAGCTGTCGCAGGCGGCGGGTGCAAAGCAGACCGCCTTTTTGCTGGGAGATTTCAACAGCGAAGCCGATGTGCGGGGGGAGGGCTACGACCTCATCCTCCGCAGCGGCTGGCAGGATACCTATCGTCTGGCACAGCAGCGGGACGAGGGCTACACCGTCGTGCAGGCCATTGATGGCTGGCGGGATGCCCCGGATGCAGCGGCCAAAAAGCGCATCGACCAGATCTGGTGCTCCAAGGCCTTTGCCGTAAAAAGCAGCCGGGTCGTGTTCAACGGCCTGCGGGAGCCGCAGGTGTCCGACCATGCGGGTATTTTGATCGAGTTATAAAGGAAGGTAAACGAAGATGCAGAGAAGTGCAGGCATTTTGCTGCCCATCAGCAGTCTGCCGTCCCCTTACGGCATCGGCTGCTTTTCGCAGGAAGCATACGACTTTGTGGACTGGCTCAAGGAAGCCGGGCAGACCTACTGGCAGATCTTGCCGCTGGGTGTGACCAGCTACGGCGACAGCCCCTATCAGAGCTTTTCCGCCTTTGCGGGCAACCCCTATTTTATCAGTCTGGACGCACTGGTGGAGGAAGGGGTGCTGACCGCCGCCGAGTGCAAAAAGGCAAACTTCGGCCGCAAGGCAGACGACATTGATTACAGCCGCCTGTATACCGAGCGCGGCCGTCTGCTGCGGCTGGCGTACTCCCGCAGCGACATCGGCCACAACGAGGCGTTTACGGCATTCTGCGAGAAAAACAAGTGGTGGCTGGATGATTTTGCCCTGTTCATGGCGGTGAAGGGCCGCTTTGAGGGCAAGCCGTGGATCGAGTGGGCAGAGGATATCCGTCTGCGCTGGCAGCCCGCCATGGACTACTACCGCCGGGAGCTGTACTTTGAGGTGGAGTACCACAAGTATCTTCAGTTCAAGTTTGACGAGCAGTGGCGCAAGCTGAAAGCCTACGCCAACAGCAAGGGCATCCAGATCATCGGGGATATCCCCATCTATGTGGCGCTGGATTCTGCGGACGCTTGGGCAAACCCGGGGCTGTTCCAGCTGGATAAGGACAATATTCCCACGGCAGTGGCGGGCGTTCCCCCGGATGGCTTCTCCCCCACCGGCCAGCTGTGGGGCAACCCGCTCTACCGCTGGGAGACTCACCGCGAAACCGGATATCAGTGGTGGATCACCCGCCTGTGGTACTGCTTCGAGCTGTACGATGTGGTGCGCATCGACCACTTCCGCGGCTTTGATGAGTATTTCTCCATCCCCTACGGCAGCGAGACCGCCGTGGACGGGCACTGGGAAAAAGGCCCCGGCATTGAACTGTTCCGTGCGGTGGAGCAGGCGCTGGGCAAGCGGGAGATCATTGCCGAGGACCTCGGCTACATGAGCGACACCGTGCGGCAGCTGGTGCGGGACAGCGGTTTCCCCGGCATGAAGGTGCTGGAATTTGCCTTTGACTCCCGCGATACCGGCAGCGCCAGCGACTATCTGCCCCACAACTACCCGGTGAACAGCGTGGCGTACACCGGCACCCACGACAACGAGACGCTGGTCTCGTGGTACCAGACCATTTCTGACGCCGAGCGCGCCATGGTGCGGGATTACCTGTACGACTACGCCACCCCGGACGCGCAGCTTTATAAAAGCATGATCGCACTGATCCTGCGCAGCGCAGCGGCAAGGTGCATCATCCCCATGCAGGACTGGCTGGGGCTGGATAACGCCGCCCGCATCAATAAGCCCTCCACCGTAGGCCAGAACTGGCGCTGGCGGCTGAAAAAGACCCAGCTGACCAAAAAGCTCCAAAAGGAGATCTGCCAGCTGACCACCCGTTACGGCCGGAAGAACTGGGCTTGACCGCGATAGACCTCTTTAAAGAATAGCAGCAGCACCCCGCACGCCTTTCCCGGCGGCGGGGTGCTGTTTTTTTGTGCTGCGCCGCTTGTGCATCTTGCTAAAGGAAAGCCGCAGGATTTGGTAAAACCGGCAAAAAAAGGGGTTGACACAGCCGTTTGCGTATGGTATACTGCGGCCATTGAATTTATAACCAATCTTCCTTGTTGGTTTATTCTAAAAAGAAAGGGGCGTTCTGCCATGCATAAGTATTTTGGTGCTCTGCTGCGGCAGAATTTTCGATGTGGACGAATGTCCTGCTCCCGGGCGTATTGCACTGACCGGGCACAGGGCTTTGCTGCTGTGCCCGCAGAAAAGCTGAGACGGGGATAAAGCCATCCCTTTTCAGCAAAAGGTCAGTTTGTTTTCGCCCGGGAGCTTTGCAAAAAGCCCCCGGTTTTTTGCTGCCTGCAATGCGGCAGGCACACCGGAAAAGAGAAGGCAATACCGCATAATTCTAAGTGCCGATACGGCGAGTGAGGTGCGGCAGATGCTAAGCCAAAAGCACAGATAATACTTTGTGTATTATCGAGCATTTTGGCAACACAGATGCCGTGCCGCAGCCGCCGGAGCGGTGCTTAAGCCGTAAGGCGGGAATTGTGCGGTGTTGCCAGAAGGATCCAAGAGAGGGAAAGTAATTATGAGTGACGAGATCAAGACCTGCGGCTTCAGCTGTGCAAACTGCGCGGTGGGCAACTGCGCCAACCACCTGAAGGCCTACCCCAAGGAGTGCCTGACCAGCACCGGCGACACCGAGCTGGTGGAAAAGACCCTGCACCACTACCGCCACAGCCGCACCGACCGCAAGATCGCGCTGACCGCTGCCAGCATCGAGGGCGAATTTTACGGCCGTGCCACCCGCGTGGAGGAAACGCTGCTGTTCATCAAGCGGATGGGCTACAAAAAGGTGGGCGTAGCCACCTGCATCGGCCTGCTGAACGAGTGCAACGCCTTTGCAAAGGTAGCCCGTGCCAAGGGCATCGAGGTCTACGGCGTAGCCTGCAAGGTGGGTTCCCACGATAAGACCGAGATCGGCATCCCGGAGGAGGGCAAATTGCAGCCCGGCAACTTTGAAGCCTTCTGCAACCCGGTGTTGCAGGCCGAGATCCTGAACAAGGCCGGCACCGAGCTGAACATCATCATGGGTCTGTGCGTAGGCCACGATACCCTGTTCATCAAGCACTCCAAAGCGCCGGTCACCTACCTCATCGTCAAGGACCGCGTGCTCTGCCACAACCCCGCCGGTGCGCTGTACACCACCGGCTCCTACTACAAGCGGCTGCTGACCGCTGACCTGCCCAAGAGCAAGTACGAGTTGGACCCGGCCTCTGCACCCAAAGACTATAAGCCCGAGGAGGACAAGTAAAATGAAAAACCGTATTTCCCGCCGTCAGTTCCTTTCCGCTCTGGGCGCAGCCGCTGCTGCCGCTGCCCTGACCGCCTGCGGCGGCGCGTCCTCCGCTGCTTCTTCCGCTGCATCGGCTGCTTCCGGCAGCGTGACCACCTACACCGTTGCGCTGAGCGGTCAGACCACCCCCTTCAACTACTATAACGAGAACGGCGAGCTGGACGGCTACGAAATCGCCATACTGAAGGAGATCGACGCGCGCCTGCCGGATCTGCAATTCGAGTACACCACCACCGAGTTCGCCAGCCTGTTTGCCGGACTGGACGGCGGCCAGTTCGACCTGATTTTGAACAACATCACCGATAAGCCCGAGCGCCGCGAGAAGTACCTGTTCTCCGAAAACGCTTACTACTATAACCACACGGTCATCGCCACCAACGCAGACACCACGGATATCACCACGCTGGACGACCTTGCCGGGCGAAAGATCCCGGTCAGTGCGGGCTGCGCCACCGATATGTTCTTACAGGACTATAACGAGCAGAACCCCGACAAGGCGATTTTGATCGACTATGTGGAAAGCGACACCTCCCAGAACATCATGGCTATGTACGAGGGGCGCTACGACGCCGTGATCTACTGCGAAAGCTATATTGACGCCGTGGAACGGAACTACGGCTATCAGTTCAACCGCTACCCCATCCCCAACGAGGAGGAGATCCAGAACCCGGCGGTGTACATCCTGTACAATAAAAGCTCTGCCGCCTTGCAGCAAAAGATCGACGCTGTGCTGGCAGAGATGAAAGCGGACGGCACCCTGTCCAAGCTGTGCACAGAGTACATGGGCAAGGATTCCACGCAGGCAAGCGTATAACAGCGTATCGCGTAAAAAAGGGAGGACCCGTTCTTGGAAAACTCTGTAAAACTTTTTGATGTTTCCTTTATGATAAGTGCGTTCCCGCGGATTCTGGCGGCACTGCCGGTCACGCTGGAACTGACGGTGGTCTCGGCTTTCTTCGGTCTGCTGCTGGGCTTTGGCCTTGCCCTCGTCAAGATCAATAAGCCCCGCATCCTCACGCCTATCTGCTCGTTCTTTGTCTCCTTCATGCGCGGCACCCCGCAGCTGGTGCAGCTGTTTCTGGCCTACTACGGCCTGCCGCTGGTGGTCAAGAGCCTGAACGCCTCGCTGGGCACGAACCTGAACATCAACAATGTCCCCGCCATCGTCTATGCATTCGTGGCGTTTTCCCTGAACGAATCCGCCTATTTCTCCGAGAATATCCGCGCCGCCATCCTTTCGGTGGACCGCAAGGAGATCGAGGCTGCAAAGTCCATCGGCATGACCGGTGCGCAGACCATGCTGCGCATCGTGCTGCCCGAGGCCATGGTGGTGGCCATCCCCAATCTGGGCAACAGCATCATCAGCCTGCTCAAGGGCACAAGCCTTGCCTACACCGTGACCATCATGGACGTGATGGGCGCCGCCAAGGCGGTGGCCGGGCGCAATATGCGCTATTTTGAGGTGTACATCGCCGTTTCGCTGGTCTACTGGGCGTGCAGCCTGATTTTAGAGCGGCTGGTGCACATCATTGAGAAGAAAACCAACATTCTGGAAAAGAAGGTGCCTGACCATGCTGAAAGTTGAATCCTGGAACAAAAGCTTTGGTTCCAACCATGTGCTGCGGGACATTTCCGTCACCGTGGGCACCGGCGAGACCGTGACCATCATCGGAGCCAGCGGCTCCGGCAAATCCACCTTCCTGCGCACGCTGAACTACCTTGAAACGCCGGATACCGGTGTGCTGTACATCGGGCAGGACCAGGAGCATCTGAGCGTTTATGACGGCAGCCGGCTGCACAGCAAAAGCGCTGTGGAGCTGCGCCGCCACACCGCGATGGTGTTCCAGTCCTTCAACCTGTTCCGCAACAAGACGGCGCTGGGCAATGTGACCGAGGCGCTGACCGTGGTGCGCAAGATGAAGAAGGACGACGCCGAGGCGCTGGCTGCACGCTGCTTGCAGCAGGTTGGCATGGGCGACCGCATGAACTACTACCCGCACATGCTTTCCGGCGGGCAGCAGCAGCGCGTTTCTATTGCCCGCGCACTGGCGCTTTCGCCCGAGGTAATCCTGTTCGATGAGCCCACCAGCGCACTGGACCCGGAAATGGTCAACGAGGTGCTGAACGTGATCCGCGGCATCAGCCACAAGGATTCTACCCTCATCATCGTGACCCACGAGATGAAGTTTGCCCGCGAGGTGTCCGACCGGGTGATGTTCTTTGCAGACGGCCAGATCTGCGAAGCTGCCCCGCCGGAGCAGCTGTTCGAGCACCCGCAGCACGAAAAGACGCAGCAGTTCCTGCGCAGCGTTATGCGCAGTTAAAATAGAACGATCGGGAGATGAGTTTTTATGTTTGATTTTGAGACCTGTCCGCCCCGCAAGGGCACCGGTTGCAGCAAGTGGGACTATCAGGGCGGCGACTACATCCCCATGTGGGTGGCGGATATGGATCTGCCCGCTCCGCAAAAGGTGGTGGATGCGCTGGTGCGCCGTGCGGAGCATCCGGTGTATGGCTACCCTGTCGTGGACGACAGATTCTACGACTGTGTGATCAGCTACTATAAGCGCCTGTATGATTTTGATCTGCCCCGGGCGTGGATCGTGTGGGTGCCCGCCGTGATGCCCGGTGCCAACATGGCCTGCCGGATGCTGGGCGGCACCATTATGAACAATACCCCCATGTATCCCCACATCCGCAAGCTGGCTGCGGAGACCCGGCTGCCCCGGCTGGAGGTGCCGCTGCGGCAGGATGCCGCAGGCCGCTACGAGATGGATCTGGACGCGATGGAAGCCGCCATTGCTGCCACCCCGGGCGTGACCACTTTTATCCTGTGCAGCCCCCACAACCCGGTGGGCCGGGTGTTCAGCAAAGAGGAATTGAACCAGCTTTCGGCATTTTGCAGCCGCCACGGGCTGACCGTCATCTCGGACGAGATCCACAGCGAGCTGGTCTTTGACGAGAACCTGCACACCCCGTATTTTCTGGCTGACGACTGGGCGCGGGAGCACTCCATCACCCTGACCAGCGGCGCAAAGACCTACAATATCCCGGCGCTGCCCATGGCCTTTGCCATCATCCCCAACAAGGCGCTGCGCGAACAGTACGAGGCCTACATTGCCGGTCTTGCTGCCGTGCCCAACGTGGAGTCCATGGAGGCGTTTCTGGTCTCCTACAACGAGTGTGCGGACTGGAAACAGGCACTGCTGCACCATCTGGAGGGAAACCGCGACTACATGGAGCAGCGCATCGCAGCCATGCCGGGGGTAACGGTGACCCACAACGAGGCCACCTTCCTTGCGTGGATCGACTGCCGCGCGACCGGCATTGACGACCCGTGGCACTTTTTCCGGGAAAAGGCCGGGGTCAACTTCAATAACGGCGTGGACTTTGGCTGCCCGGGCTTTGTCCGACTGAACTTCGGCTGCACCCGCGCACAGCTCACGCAGGCGCTGGACCGGATGGAAAACGCCCTGCGGGAGAGACTGGGCGGCTGAACGGCCCGGATGCCGCAGTCATCCGATAAAAACCTGATATCCTCCCCCGAAACTGCAAAGGGCAGGGCGGCCTGTGGGCTGCCCTGCCCTTTGTGCGGATGCCCCTTGGCAAACCGGACGTGATTGCGCTATAATAGAGCCGTAACAGTTCCACAAAGGTGTGGTAAGGGAGGTGCGGTCATGATCCGGGTAGCGATCGTAGAGGACGACGCGGAGGTGCAGGGGGTATTGCAGGAGTACATCCGGCGGTATACCCGGCAGTACGGGACAGAATTTGAGGTATCGGTCTTTGCGGACGGGGTGGATATTCTGGACAACTACCGCGCGGTCTACGATATTATTTTTCTGGATGTGGAAATGAAGCATCTGGACGGCATGACCACGGCAGAGCGCATCCGGCGGATGGATGCAGACGTCATCCTGATCTTCATCACCAATATGGCGCAGTACGCCATCCGGGGCTACTCGGTGGGGGCGCTGGACTATGTGCTGAAACCGGTGCCCTACTTTGCCTTTTCGCAGCAGCTGCTCAAGGCCGTTTCCCGGCTGGAAAAGCGGGCAAAGCACTACCTGACCGTGCCGGTGGAGGGCGGGCTGCGGCGGCTGGACACTGCCAGCATCTATTACTTGGAAAGCGAGGGGCACCGGGTGCACTTTTACACCGATGAGGGCGATTTTTCTGCCCCCGGTGCGCTCAAGACCTTTGAGGAAAAGCTGGCAGACTGCCCCTTTGCCCGGTGCAACAGCGGCTACCTTGTCAATCTGGCACAGGTGCGGGAGCTGCGGCAGAGCACCGTACAGGTGGGTCCCTGCGAGCTGCAGGTCAGCCGCCCCAAGCGCAAGACCTTTCTTGCCGCACTGACCGACTACATCGGAGGTGAGGGCTCATGACCGCGCTGCCAGATATCCCCCGGCTGTACACTGCCTTTGCCGAGTGTCTGGCGGTGCTGCTGTTTACACCGGCGCTTGCGCCCCGGTTTTCCAAGGAAGTTACCGTGGGCATCACCCTGCTGTGGGCGGCGGTGCTGTCCGCCTTTCTGGGGCTGACAGGCGATGTGCCCGGCGGGCTCTGGATCCCCTGCATGACAACGGCGATCGGGTTTTCCTACCTATATCTATGGGGCATGTGGAACATCACCCTGCTGGAAGCCGGGTACCACTGTGCCCGGGCGTTCATTCTGGCAGAGCTTGCCGCCAGCGTGGAGTGGCAGCTGCACTGCGCCCTCTGGCCTGCCCGCAGCCCATGGGAGCCGCTTTCCCTGTTGCTGCTGGCGCTGGTGTACGGGGCGCTGTTCGGGGGGATGTGCTATTGGCTGCATATCAGCCCCCAGCCCGCCAGCCATCTGCAGATCAGCGGCAGCGCCGCCCTGACGGCGGTCATGCTGGCGCTGACCGCCTTTGCGGTGAGCAATCTGGGTTTTCTGCCGGGCAGCGATATCAACATGAGCATCTTTTCCATCCGCACGCTGGTGGATTTTTCCGGCGTGCTGATCTTATCCGTGCAGCACGAGCAGCTGCGGGAGAACGCTTTGCACAGCGAACTTGCCGCCATGGACGAGGTGCTGCACCGCCAGTATGAGCAGTATAAGCGCAGCAAAGAGGGAATCAACCTCATCAACCGGCGGTACCATGAGCTGAAAGTCCAGCTTGCCCGCATCCGGGAGGAGCAGGACCAGACCAAGCAGAACGCTGCTATCGCCGCCATGGAGCAGAACATCCGCCAGTACGAGGCCGAGAACAAGACCGGCAACCCGGTGCTGGATACCCTGCTTACCGCCAAGACCATGGAATGCCAGCAGGAGAACATCACCATCACCAGCGTGGCGGACGGCAGGATGCTGGGCTTTCTCACCATCCGGGAGCTGTGCACCATCGTGGGCGTGGCGCTGGATAACGCCATTGCCGCCGTCCGCGCCGAGCCGGACCCCGAAAAGCGGCTCATCAAGGTGGCGGTGTACAGTCAGGGCGGCTTTGCCATGCTGCGGTTCGAGCATTATACAGAGACAGCTCCCGCACTGGATGCGGACGGTCTGCCAAAGCAGGGGTCAGATCTGAAAAGCGTCCGCACCACTGCGCAGCAGCACGGCGGCAGCATGACGCTGCACTGGGAAAACAACTGGTGCACCCTGCGGATCTTATTTCCGCTGCCCAAAAACAAATGATTTTTTACGGCAGGTGTTCCCTGCTGTTTTTTGTTGTCTGGCAGGGTGCACAAATACAATGCAGCAATATTTGTGTATGTGCACAATAAAATTTGAAACCATCTTGTAACTTTTGCAAATTATGCGTCTAGAACGACAGTTTGTGAACAAATTGAAAATTCTCCGGCAATTTC
Organism: uncultured Faecalibacterium sp.; assembly: GCA_934525325.1. Taxonomy (GTDB): domain Bacteria; phylum Bacillota; class Clostridia; order Oscillospirales; family Ruminococcaceae; genus Faecalibacterium. Next base: position 12,182 of record CAKSZE010000022.1, on the reverse strand, counting down.
TGGTATCATAAAGCCAAGCTGGCGGGGGTGTCCCCGCCGTTGTCCGATTCGACAAAACAAGGAGGAGAAAACTATGTTGTCCATCAATATGGATGACGTCATCAAGGTCCTCAACTCGATCAAATCGCAGTTGATCGGCTTTGGTGTCGTAGCAGTTCTGCTGATCGCAGTCATGATCGCCTGCCGTAAGCAGAGCAAGTCCAAAAAGTATCTGATCCGCTGGCAGGCGGGTCTGGGCATGGTGCTGGCACTGGCCATTACCGTGAACCTGATCCTGACCGGCCCCATGTACTCCATGGTCACCCTTGCCACCGGCAACGGCAAGGTCAGCGAGGAGAACGTGGCATCCGCTACCCAGCTGTGCGAGAACATTGCCGATGAAGGCATCGTCCTGCTGGATAACGACGGCACCCTGCCCATGGCCAAGAACAGCAAGCTGAACGTTTTTGGCTGGGCTTCCACCAACCCCTGCTACGGCGGCACCGGTTCCGGTGCGCTGTCCGACGCCTACCCCACCGTTACCCTGCTGGAGGGCCTGAAGAACGCCGGCTTTGAGCTGAATACTGAGCTGAGCGACTTCTACACCTCTTACCGTGCTGACCGCCCGGAGGTGGGTATGTTCGCTCAGGACTGGACCCTGCCGGAGCCGGAGGCTGCACAGTACACCGACGAGATGATGAACAACGCCAAGGCTTTCTCTGATACCGCCATGGTAGTCATCACCCGCGTGGGCGGCGAGGGTGCTGACCTGCCCACCGATGTGTCTCAGGTCACCTACGACGCAGGCCACAGCTACAATGACTTTGAGCCCGGCGACCACTACCTGCAGCTGTCCAAGACCGAGAAGGACATGATCGATCTGGTCTGCAAGAACTTTGATAAGGTCGTTGTGGTCTACAACAGTGCCAACGCCATGGAGCTGGGCTGGGTCAAGGACTACAGCCAGATCAAGAGCGTTATCTGGTGCGCCGGCACCGGCCAGAGCGGCTTCAACGCACTGGGCTCCATCCTCTGCGGTGATGTGAACCCCTCCGGCCGTACCATCGATACCTTTGTGTACGACCTGACCCAGACCCCCACTGCGAACAACTTTGGCAACTTCACCTACACCAACATGGATGAGTTCAAGGCCAACGCCTTTGGCACCGACACCATCCCTGCTTTCGTGAACTATGTGGAAGGCATCTATGTGGGCTACAAGTTCTACGAGACTGCCGCCGCCGAGGGTCTCATCGACTACGACAAGACTGTGGTGTATCCCTTCGGCCGCGGCCTGAGCTACACCACCTTCACCCAGACCCTGAACAGCGTTACCGAGGCTGACGGCACCATCACTGTGGATGTCACCGTCACCAACACCGGTTCTGCCTCCGGTAAGGAGGTCGTGGAGGTCTACTATAATCCTCCGTACACCAACGGCGGCATCGAGAAGGCTTCTGCAAACCTGATCGGCTTTGCAAAGACTTCTGAGCTGGCTCCCGGCGCATCCGAGAACGTCACCGTTACCTTCAAAGCCGAGGATATGGCCTCCTACGACACCTACGGCAAGGGCTGCTATGTGCTGGAAAAGGGCGATTACGTCATCAGCATCAACGCCGACTCCCACACCGTTCTGGATTCCAAGGTCTACAATGTGGCTTCCGACATCGTCTACGACGCTTCCAACAAGCGTGAGAGCGATGTGGAGGTCGCTGACAACAAGTTCGGCTTTGCCGAGGGCAATGTGACCTACCTGTCCCGCGCAAACGGCTTTGCCAACTACGCCGAGGCTACCGCTGCTCCCGCAGACTTCGAGCTGCCGGCAGAGGCTAAGGCTACCTTCTACAACAACTCCAACTGGAACCCCGAGGACTTCAACAACGCCGACGACGTGGCCCCCACCACCGGTGCCAAGAACGGCCTGAAGCTGGAGGATATGGTGGGCGTGGATTACAACGACGCCCAGTGGGATACCTTCCTGGATCAGCTCACTGTCTCTGACATGGACAAGCTCATTGCTCTGGGCGGCTTCCAGACTGCGGCAGTGGATTCCATCGGCAAGGTGCAGGCCATCGACTGCGACGGTCCTGCCTCTATCAACAACAACTTCACCCGGCAGGGTTCCATCGGCTTCCCCTCCGCTGTGATGATCGCAGCCACCTGGAACACCGAGCTGGCCCACGACTTCGGCACCTCCATCGGCAAGATGGCCGACGACATGAATGTTTCCGGCTGGTACGCACCGGCTATGAACATCCACCGCTCTGCCTTTGCAGGCCGTAACTTCGAGTATTACGCTGAGGACGGCGTACTGTCCGGTGCGATGGCTTCCAACGCCATCATGGGCGCTCAGGAGCAGGGCGTTTACGCCTTCATGAAGCACTTTGCCCTCAACGACCAGGAGACCAACCGCTACGGTATGCTCTGCACCTGGTCCACCGAGCAGGCCATCCGTGAGATCTACCTGAAGCCCTTTGAGGAGTGTGTCAAGGCAGCTGACTGCCACGCTGCCATGTCCTCCTTCAACTACATCGGCAACACCTACGCCGGCAACTGCTCTACCCTGCTGAACGATGTTCTGCGCGGCGAGTGGGGCTTCGTGGGCATGGTTCTGACCGACTACTACGGTGTGTACGGCTATCAGGATTCTGACCGCCTGATCCGCAACGGCGGCGACTTCTGCCTGGTCAACTACGACACCGAGACCAACCACCTGACCGATACCACCAGCGCTACCGCTCTGGTGTCCGCACGTCAGGCCTGCAAGAACATCCTGTACACTGTGGCAAACTCCCGTGCTTACTACCCCGAGAACCTGAACCCCGGTATGCCCGGTTGGGAAAAGGTGATGATCGGTGTGGATGTTGTACTGGCAGCCGCTCTGATCGCACTGGAAGTTCTGGTGGTCAAAAAGGGCTATGCAAAGCGCAAGGAAGAGGAAGTCAACGCCTGATTTTGGGAAAGACATTCTGAACGGATGCAGCACCTGAACTGAAACCAGATAAAAGGCCCGCTGCGTAAAAAACAGCGGGCCTTTTCTGGATTTGAAAAGGCAAAGAGGAAAATGCCATGAAACATACAGATATCATCAACAGCCTGAGTCTGGAACAAAAATGCGCCCTGCTGAGCGGCGGCACGGTGTTCACCACCCGGGCGCTGCCGGGCAAGGGCATCCCGGCCATTACCCTGTCGGACGGCCCCAACGGCGTGCGCAAGCAGGCGGGTGCTGCCGACCATTTGGGCCTGAACCCCAGTGTGCCCGCCACCTGCTTCCCCACCTCGGCTACCGTGGCCAACAGCTGGGACCCCGCGCTGGGCGAAGCTGTGGGCGCAGCCATGGGCGAGGAGGCCGCGGCACAGGGCGTGTCGGTGCTGCTGGGCCCCGGCCTGAACATCAAGCGCAGCCCCCTGTGCGGCCGCAACTTCGAGTATTTCTCGGAGGACCCCTACCTTGCCGGTAAGATGGCTGCGGCCTACGTCCGCGGCATCCAGAAAAACGGCGTTGCCGCCTGCCCCAAGCACTTTGCGGTGAACAGTCAGGAGCTGCGCCGCATGGCCTCGGATTCCATCGTGGACGAGCGCACCCTGCGGGAAATCTACCTGACCGGCTTCGAGATGGTGGTCAAAGAGGCGCAGCCCAAGACCATCATGTCCGCCTATAACCTCATCAACGGCACCTACGCCAACGAGAACACCCACCTGCTCATGGATATCCTGCGCGGGGACTGGGGCTTTGACGGCGCAGTGGTCACCGACTGGGGCGGCAGCAATGACCATGCCTTGGGTGTAAAGAACGGCTCTACGCTGGAAATGCCCGCCCCCGGCGGGGACGCCGTCCGGGAGCTGATGAAGGCGGTACAGACCGGCAAGATCACCGAAGCGGATGTGGACGCCCGGCTGGACGAGCTGCTGGAGCTGGTGTTCACCACCAAGGCGGCGGTGGACGCCGCACCCGGCAAGTTCGATGCCGATGCCCACCACGCACTGGCACGCCGGGCTGCTGCCCAGAGCATCGTGCTGCTGAAGAACGAAAACAGCCTGCTGCCCCTTGCAAAGGGGGAGAAGGTGGCGGTCATCGGTGACTTTGCCGAGACCCCCCGTTATCAGGGTGCAGGCTCCAGCGCCGTCAACTCCATCAAGGTGGATTCCTTCTTGGACTGCCTTGCCGAAAGCGGCCTGAACAGCGTCGGCTACGCCAAGGGCTTTGACCGGCAGGGCAAGCCCGACGAGGCGCTGAAAGCCGAAGCGGTGCAGCTGGCAAAGAACGCCAATGTGGTGCTGCTGTGCATGGGTCTGGACGAGATCAAGGAGAGCGAGGGCATCGACCGCGCCGACATGAAGCTGGCAGAGAACCAGCTGGAACTGCTGTCCGCTGTGGCGGCGGCAAACCCCAACGTGGTGGTGCTGCTGAGCGCGGGCTCCTCGCTGGAAAGCGGTTGGGTCAAGGACTGCAAGGCGCTGGTCTACGGCTGTCTGGGCGGTCAGGCCGGTGCGGGCGCACTGGTCGAGGTGCTCACCGGCGCACAGAACCCCTGCGGCAAGCTGGCTGAAACTTGGGCGCGCAGCTACGCCGACACCCCCGCAAAGGAGCATTTCGGCGGCGACGGCCCCACTGTGGAGTACCGCGAGGGCCTGTATGTGGGCTACCGCTACTACGACACTGCCGGTGTGCCCACCGCCTTCCCCTTCGGCTACGGCCTGAGTTATACCAGCTTTGCGTACAGTGACCTGAAAGCAGACGAAAAGGGCGTGAGCCTGACTGTCACCAACACCGGCAGCTGTGCAGGTGCCGAGGTGGTGCAGCTGTATGTGGCAAAGCCGGATGCAACGATTTTCCGCCCCGTCAAGGAACTGAAGGGCTTTGTAAAGGTGCAGCTGGAAGCCGGAGAGAGCAAGACCGTCACCATCCCGCTGGACGACAAGGCGTTCCGCTACTGGAACGTCAAGACCGACCGCTGGGAGGTGGAGGGCGGCAGCTATCAGCTGCTGGTGGGCGCTTCCAGCGCCGACATCCGTCTGACTGCCGCCGTCACGGTGGCGGGCACCGGCGCACCCGACCCCTACGTGGGCAAAAAGCTGGGTCATTACTGCACAGCCAATATCCAGAATGTACCGGATGATGAATTCGAAGCGCTGCTGGGGCATGCTATCCCGGAGAACAAGGTACACATCGACCGCAACATGACGCTGGGCGAGATGGGACACGGACGCAGCCCCATCGGCTGGCTGGCGGCTGCCGTGCTGGGCGCGCTGCTGCGCCGCAGCATCAAAAAGGGCAAGCCCGACCTGAACATCCTGTTCCAGTACAATATGCCCCTGCGGGCGCTGGCAAAAATGACAAACGGCGCTATCAGCATGGGCATGGTGGACGGCATCGTGATGGAACTGCAGGGCTTCTGGATCATCGGCCTTGTGCGGGTGATCTTGGAGGCCGTGAAGAACCTCGTGCTGAACAGCCGCATGGAAGAGCGCTTGAAAAACAGCTGAAAGGAAGCAGGCTATGAATTTCTGGAATAACTTTGCGGCAAAGCACCCCGCCGCTGCCAAGTGGGTGCGCGAGGGCGGCCTGTTCGTCATCGTGTCCAACCTCATCACCGTGTTCAAGTACCTGCTGCTGCAATTTCTGCCGGGGGCCTTTGCAAGCCTGCCAGTGGTGGATTTCGGCTGGCCGGGCATTGATATCACTCTCTTCGGCGAGACCTTCAAGTGGAACATCCTCGGCTATGACGCCGCCCACGGCGGTCTGCCCTACTTCTGCGCCTACATGATCGCCATGGTCATCGGCGAGTGCATCAACTTCCCCATCCAGCGCAATTTCGTGTTCCGCAGCAAGGGCAATCTGGCAAAACAGATCGGCTGGTATGTGCTGGCTTTCTGCATCATCACCTGCATCGTCAACTCCATCAACTGCATCTGGGTGGCGGTGGCAGGTCTGCTGGTGCCGGACTTCATCTACAACATCGGCACCACCGTCCTCAACGGCGGCATCTCCATGGTCATCTTCTTCTTTGTGAATAAGATCATCTTCCCGGAGGGCGAAAAAGCCGCCAAATAATAAGCTATCACCTTCATTTTCTTCTTTTCATCACAAACCAGAAGGGCTGCTCCGTTCTCCGGGGCAGCCTTTTTGGCTTGGGGGCGGCTGAACTCCCTCAGTCAAAGCCTGACGGCTTTGCCAGCTCCCTCTGGGAGGGAGCCTCTGGCGTGGTGGCAAAGTTTCCGGCTAAAGTGCAAAGTTTCCGGGCGTGCCCGCTCCCCCTTGGGGGAGCTGTCGCGCAGCGACTGAGGGGCTATAAATGGAGAAGCGAAAAAAGCGTTAAAGCGATAGCGCCGACTGGCGCAGCGCTAGCTTTTTTGTGCTTCGACTTCTTTTTTAGGATTGTCAAGGGCGAGTAGCCCTTGGCCCGTTGTGGGGTGGGTGGAGTCCAGAGGTAGGGAGGGGGGAGTCGGAACACCCCTCCCTGCCTCTGGCCCAGCGGAGCGTCCCTGCACGCTGCTGGCAGGCAGAAACTTCCCCCGCGGAATGTCCCTGCACGCTGAAGAAAAGCACAAACCTTCCGGTTTTGACTGAGGGGGTGTGCCTGCCGCAGCCGCTTCTATTTTTGTTTTTCTGCACAAAATGTTCTGCGGGCAGGGTTTTCCTCTTGACAAGCGGGCAAATGTTTCGTACTATATTTAGTAGTATGGAATCAAAGACGCTGTACGCAGGTTTCTGTGTCACCCTGTACCCGTTTCAGGCAAAGAGTGCCTGTTTGATATAAAATGGAACCGTAGAGAGAAAAGCCGTATGCTTTTGCCCGTGCCGCCGGTTTTGGACGGTGCGTATGGTTTTGGTGTCACTTTTTGGATTGAAAGCTCTTTCTATATCATTGCCCGTGTCCTGCTGCGCAGCGTCTCCTGCTTTTAATTTTGCATTGAATTGAAACAAAGGAGAGTGAACGCAATGACTGCGATCGGAGTGATCGTGGCCTTGATCGTTGCTGTTGTCGGCGTGGCTGCGGGCTATTTTATTGGTTACAACAACCGTAAAAAGACCGCCGAAGCCCAGATCGGCAGCGCCGAAGCCGAGGCTACCCGGCTGGTGAACGAGGCGATCAAGACCGCCGACCAGAAGCGCAAGGAAGCGGTTCTGGAAGCAAAGGACGAGGCTTTCCGTCTGAAAGCCGAGGTCGATGCCCAGAAGGCAGAGGCCGACAAGGAGATCAAGCAGCGCCGTGCGGAGATCAGCCGTCAGGAGAACCGCATCGACCAGAAGGAGACGGCGCTGGACCGCAAGACCGAGGCTCTGGAAAAGAAGGAAGAAGAGCTGAAAAAGCGCGCCGCCGAGGCCGAGGAGCGTCTGGCAGAGATCGACGCCCTGCGCGCCAAGGAGATGGAACGTCTGGAAACGCTGGCCGGCCTGAGCCAGGAGGACGCCCGCGAGGTGCTGCTGCACAAGGTGGACGAGGAGCTGACCCACGAAAAGGCCGTGCGCGTTGCCGCCTACGAGACCGACCTGAAGGAAAACTGCGATAACATCGCCCGCAACCTCATCGGACAGGCCGTCAGCCGCTGCGCTGCCGACCATTGCAGCGAGACCACCGTCAGCGTGGTGCCGCTGCCCAGCGATGAGATGAAGGGCCGCATCATCGGCCGCGAGGGCCGCAATATCCGCGCACTGGAAACTGCTACCGGCGTGGATCTCATCATCGATGATACCCCGGAGGCCATTACCCTGTCCTCCTTCGACCAGACCCGCCGCGAGGTGGCCCGCATGACGCTGGAGCGCCTGATCGGCGATGGCCGCATCCACCCCGCCCGCATCGAGGAGACGGTGGAGAAGTGCCGCCACGATCTGGAGCTGCAGATGAAGCGCGAGGGCGAGCGCGCGGTGATGGAACTGGGCATCCACGGCCTGCACCCCGACCTGATCAAGCTGATCGGCCGGCTGAAGTACCGCACCAGCTTTGGCCAGAACGCCCTGACCCACAGCATGGAAGTGGCTTGGGTGGCCGGTCTGCTGGCAGGCGAGATGGGCGTGAACGTCACCATGGCACGCCGCGCCGGTCTGCTGCATGATATCGGCAAGGCACTGGATCACGAGATCGAGGGCAGCCACGTCCAGATCGGCGTGGATATCTGCCGCAAGTACAAGGAGAACACCCAGATCATCCACGCCATTGAGGCACACCACGGCGACGTGGAGCCCAAGACCCCGCTGGCCTTCATCATTCAGGCTGCCGACGCCATCAGCGCCGCCCGCCCGGGTGCCCGCCGCGAGAACGTGGAAAGCTACGTCAAGCGTCTGGAAAATCTGGAGGAGATCTCCTCCGGCTTCGAGGGCGTGGAGCAGGCCTTTGCCGTACAGGCAGGCCGCGAAGTGCGCATTCTGGTCAAGCCCGACGTCATCAGCGACGATCAGGTCATCCTGCTGGCACGCGCCATCGCCAAAAAGATCGAGGACACGCTGGATTACCCCGGCCAGATCAAGGTCAACGTCATCCGCGAGAGCCGCGCGGTCGAGTACGCAAAATAAAGCTTTTTCCGCAGGCTGCCGTGTTTTTGCACGGCAGCCTGTTTTTTTGCGCCAAAACGATTGCATTTCCCGCTAAAAAAGGGTATCATGGATGCAGAAGAAAGCAAAAAGAACTGCGTCCGTGCGGACGCAGCCCCGCAACGACCCCGGAACGGAAAGGAGCATCGTTTTATGAAAACCTGGAAAAAACTGCTGGCCTGCCTGCTGGTCGGCCTGATGGCACTGACCGTATTCACCGCCTGCGATGCCAGCGTGGGCGCACCCATGGGCCCCAAGCGCGCGGACGCCAAAAGCGAAAGCGTAAAGGCGCTGTGCACCAGATTCGGCGTGACCTACAACGCAGAACTGAGCGAAAAAGCTTACAGCATTGCAAGCTGGGTCGCCAACACCTCGGTGTCCTGCTCTGTCAATGCAGAAAAGACGGAGCTTTCCCGGAAGGATAATATCGGCAATGATGCAAAAGCGCTGCTGCAGATGGAGAATCCGCGCTATGCCTCTGCCTTTGATATCATGGGTATCGGCAAGGGTATCGGCGGCGGTATGGGCGCCGATGACTTTACCCCGGGCTTTGCAATTGATTGTAATCTGGAGACCAACGGTACGTCGGACATTACCTTTGTTCTGCCGAAGGACGGCAATTACCCCGAAACCATGACTAAGGCCGCCGCAGGCAAGACCAAGCTGGGCGTTGCCTATGTGGTAAAGGACGGCGTGCGCTACGCCGTGGTGCTGTTTGGGTAAATGGTAAAATAAACCCTCTCAGGCTCACACTCGTTCGCCAGCTCCCCCGAAAGGGGGAGCTTTTTGCATGGCGGGAAACTTTGCTGTTTGATTGGAAAGTTTTTGCCTGCCGTCAGCGTGCAGGGACGCTCCGCTGGGCCAGAGGCAGGGAGGGGTGTTCCGAGTCCCCCCTCCCTACCTCTGGACTCCACCCACCCCACAACGGGTCAAGGGCTGCTCGCCCTTAACAATCCTAAAGAAGAAGTCGAAGCACAAAAAAGCTAGCGCTGCGCCAGTCGGCGCTATCGCTTTAACGCTTTTTTCGCTTCTCCATCAATAGCCCCTCAGTCGCTGCGCGCCAGCTCCCCCAAGGGGGAGCAAGCGCGCCCGAAAGCTTTCTCATTGCATCTAAAACTTTAGCGATGAACTTTACGGCTTGGCTCTCCCCTTGGGAGAGCTGGCGAACGTAGTGAGCCTGAGGGGGTAACCCCGCAGCGCCGCGCTTTCGCAGAAAGCGGCGCTGCAACTGCCGCTCCCCGGCTGCGCCCCCACCCGTGAAAAAGTGGCTCAGAAACGCCCGCAGGCGTTTCTGAGCCACAAATTATAATAATTTTCTTTCCGCTGAACATGGTCAGAGCGCCAGCGGAGACCATTTTAAATCGTCCCACATAAAAAGCAGCCGCCGCACTTTCTCGTGCAGCGGCTGCTTTGCTTATGTTGTAAAGATTATCAGCCCTTCAGGAAAGCCGGCAGGGGCTTGCCCTCCTTGAGCCACTGGTGATACTCGGCGGTGGCGGCAAATTCCACGTCACCGGCAGAGTTCAGCGCAGTCTCCACCGAGTCCTGCACCACGCCGATGATGAAGCCCACACCCACCATCTGCATGGCGATGTCGTTGGAGATGCCGAACAGCGAGCAGGCCATGGGGATCAGCAGCAGAGAGCCGCCGGCCACGCCGGAAGCACCGCAGGCACCCAGAGCGCTCATGGCACTCAGCACGATGGCGGCGGGCAAAGACACCTGAATGCCCAGCGTATTGGCCGCTGCCAGCGTCATGATGGTAATGGTGATGGCTGCACCGTCCATGTTGATGGTAGCGCCCAGCGGGATGGACACAGAATACATGTCCTTGTCCAGACCCAGCTTTTCACACAGGGACATATTCACGGGGATGTTGGCGGCAGAGCTGCGGGTGAAGAAAGCGGTCAGGCCGGACTCCTTCAGGCAGCGGAATACCAGCGGGTACGGGTTGCAGTGCAGATAGATGAACATGATGAAGGGGGAAACGATCAGCGCCATGAACAGCATGGTGCCCACCAGCAGCGCCAGCAGCTTGCCGTACTGGGTAAAGATGGCCAGACCGTTGCCGGAAACGTTGGTGTACACCAGACCCATGATGCCGAAGGGTGCCAGATTGATGATCCAGCGCACGATCTGGGAAACGGCATCGGCAGTGTTTGCCAGAAAGACCTTGGTGCTCTCTGCGCCGATGTTCTTCATGGCAATGCCGAACATACAGGCCCAGAACAGGATGCCGATGTAGTTGCCGTTCATCAGGGCACTGACGGGGTTTGCCACAAAGTTGGTCAGCAGGGTGCTCAGCACCTCGCCCAAGCCCTGCGGGATCACGTCAGACTGTGCTGCATCGGCCAGCACCACCGTGACCGGGAACATAAAGCTGGTGACCGCTGCAATAGCTGCTGCCAGAAAGGTGGTGAGCATATACAGCCAGATGACCGTGCCGAAGCGGCGGTCCAGCTTGGACGAGCCCTGTGCCAGTGCGCTTGCCACAATGACGAACACCAGCACCGGGGCAATGCCCTTCAGCGCACCGACGAACAGGTTGCCCAGCTCGCCTACCCAACCCGCGCCCGGCACTACCAGTGCCAGCACCGAACCGACTGCCAGGCCGATCAGGATGCGCAGGATCAGGCTGGTCTGGTTGTATTTTGCTACAACCGCTTTCAAGGTTTTCATATCGTAACACTCCTCTTACACTGTACGCCTAGTGCGTACATTTTCCTGTTTCTTACGCGAGAACAGTTGTCATTATAGCATATACGACCCAAAAGAGGAAGTGTTTTCAGGCGTTTTGCAGCCAAAACCTGCGTTTTTTGTAAACTTTTGCAAAGTTGTCTTGAAAACTGTACCTGTATAAAATACAATTTTGCGGTTTTGACGAGGAAAACCCTCTCAGGATGGCTGAACTCCCTCAGTCAAAACCTGACGGTTTTGCCAGCTCCCTCTGGGAGGGAGCCTTTGGCATGACGGGAAAGTTCCCGGTTAAACCGTAAAGTTTGCGGGCGTGTTCGCTCCCCCGAGAGGGCCGACTTCCCCCGGCCGGGGGAAGATGTCACCGCAGGTGACAAAAGGGGGAATCTGGCGCGGGAGCGCCTGAGAGGGCTTCAAATCGGCGGAGCCGGAAAAAACGGTTAAAAGATCTTCACGCCGAACAGGCGTGAATCTTCAGTTTTTTCCGGTGCAGCCCTCCTCTTTGGGGTTAAAAGGGGCGAGCAGCCCCTTTTTCGTGGCTCCAGCGCGTCGAAATCGCTGGCACTTTTCTGGTTCTCTTTTGGTGTCAAAAGAGAACATTCCTCGGCAATCGCCCTTTGTCCCGGCGGTGCTGCACCTGCCGTTTCCCTTTACACCCCTTCCCATGAAAAAGGGGTTCTGAAAAGCCCGCAGGCTTTTCAGAACCCCAAAATCAAAAATATTCTTCCGCTGCAACGACGACGACCGCCGCCAGCGGCGGAAACAGGGAGGAGTTGTTGGGGCAGCGGCCAGCAAGACGCGCGTGCCGCCCAAGGCACGATGCGGATGCTGGGTGCCGCAACCCGGAAGAAGCGGAGGGCATTTTAAATCGTCCTTACCCCAGCTGGCTCTGGGTCAGGGACATCCGCTGGTAGGCAATGCGCGGGGTGCCGTCCTCCACATGGATGATGCCGCAGCGGGTAAAGCCCTCGCTCTC